>CAZDHT010000027.1:18373-33426 GCA_964505325.1 uncultured Planctomycetota bacterium
ATTCATCAGCCCAGGGCAACGCCCTGGGTAAAAGGAGATGCATCACACCGTCGGACGGAGCCTGAAGTGCGGTCATTGACCAGCCCGGCGCGACGCTTCGGGTGAAGGAGGGCACACAGGCCAGCCAGCCTTGAAGCCGTCCGGTCTGCAGCCCGAAGGGCTGTTATTCATCAGCCCAGGGCAACGCCCTGGGTAAGGGAGACGTATTAGACCAGCCAGCCCTGAAAGGGCGTGACAGGGGGTAATGTGGCGCAATCGCTCGCGAAACTCATCACTCACATCATCTTCAGCACCAAAGACCGCCGCGCCCTGATCACGCCTGATATCCGCGAACAACTCAACGCCTACCTCACCGGGATTCTCAACAACCTCGACTCGCCGTCAATCCGGGTCAACTGCGTCGCCGATCACGCACACGTGCTCTGCGTCCTCTCCAGGAACCGCGCCTTGGCGGACGTCGTGGAGGAGGTGAAGAAGGCATCATCCAAATGGATCAAGACGAAAGGCCCAGCCTTCCGGACGTTTTATTGGCAGGCCGGTTACGGGGCGTTCTCGGTCAGCCCATCGAACGTTGACGCCGTGCGTGATTACATCATCCGCCAGGAGGAACACCACCGGAGGATGACGTTCCAGGATGAGTTGGTCGGGTTCCTGAAGCGACACGGCATCGACTACGACGAGCGTTACCTTTGGACGTGACGGCTTGTGACGCCCTTACAGGGCTCGACGGCTTGCCGCGACCGGATACCCAGGGCGTTGCCCTGGGCTGATGAATTCGAGCCCTGCGGGCTCGGACGCAGGTGGTGTACACGGTCGCCGAATGGCCGGGCTGCGTAGCCTGGGTTGATGAATTCGGGCCCTGCGGGCTCGGACGCAGGTGGTGTACACGGTCGCCGAATGGCCGGGCTGCGTACCCTCGGCTGATGAATTCGAGCCCTGCGGGCCCGGACGCAGGTGGTGTACACGGCCGCCAAATACCAGTCGCGGCTCGTCGTGGATACGGGCGCGAACAATGTGGTCTGCATTGAGATGCGCAAGCAGATGTGAAGCCAGGTCGGCGGAGGGCGTGGGTGAAGAGAATCATTCTGCTCTGGCTGCTCTGGGCGGCGCTCTGTTGGGCCGTGCCGGCGGACGCCCGGACCTTGTACCAGAGCGATTTCAGGTCGGTCCCGGACGGACCCGCCGAGGTCAAGGGATGGTCGCATGCCGGCGGCACCTACCGGATCGAGAAGGGCTGGCTGCACGTTACCAGCGCCAAGTCCAACCCGCTTGCCACGCTTGACCTCAAGCACGACGCGGACGGCACGTTCCGCGCCGTGGTGCGGAACGCCCGCAATTGCCATCGCACCGGCCTGATCGCACGCGGCTTTCGGCTCGAGATCAACAACCAGCATGTCCGCGCCGAGCTGCACCGGCCAGAAGGGAAACGGACGAAGCTTGTCGCCCACGCGCCGTACCGGCCGTTCTCCCGGTTCGAGCACGAGTTCGAACTGCGCCTCGTGTTTGCCGGCCGCAAGGTCGCGGCGTTCATCGACCGCAAGAAGCTGCTGGAGTACGAGTCGCCCGCGCCGATCCCGCCCGGCCGCCCGTACGGATTGATGGGCGGGTGGGGCACGGACGTCGCCTGGCGGAACGTCTCGCTGTCGGACAAGCCGGACCTCAGCGAATGGCCGCAGGAGAGCCCGCCGAGGGCGGCGCCCCCGGGCCTGGTCTCGGTCACGCAGGTTCGCGGAATGCGCAGCGACAACATCTACTTCGATAACGAGCCGGCGGGGCTGCGGGTCAGCGTCAGGACGTCGCGCCCCGAAGCGACGAACGTGCACCTGCAATTCCGGCTGATCGACGTCCGCCAGCGCACAGTCGCCGAGAAGGACCAGATCGTTCGGCTTGAACCGAAGAAGGAGCACGCCCTCACGGCCACATTCCGCCCGCCCGCGCGCGGTTGCTTCAAGATCGCCCTGTACGCCGGCACGGAGGCGGCGAAGCGTGGCTGGGTCGAGGACTTGGGTGGTTTCACCGTCGTCCCGCTCTCTCTCTACGACGCGCCGCGAAACCCGAAGTCTTACTTCGGCGGTCACATGGACGGCATCAACCTGGAGTGGCACCTGAAAGCCGGACGCAAGATCGGCATCCAGTGGGCACGCTGCCACGACATGCTCCAGCACACGTGGTGGACGCGCGTCCAGCCGAAGGGCCGCGACCAGTGGATCTGGCGCGACGAGACACAGCGGACAATCGACCGGCTGGGCTTCTCCACGCTCGGCGAGTTCCTGTGGACGCCGGACTGGGCATCGAGCGCCAAGGGCGGCAAGCGACAGGCCGCCCCGCCGAAGGATCTCGCCGACTTCGGCCGCTACGTCTTCGAGACGGTCAAGCATCACCGCACGAGCATCAAGCATTGGGAGGTCTGGAACGAGCCGCACTACGCAGGCTTCTGGCGGGGCACACCCGAGCAGTACGCTGAACTGCTCGAGGTCGCGTACCGGCAGGCGAAGAAAGCCGACCCCGACTGCGTTGTGCTCGGCGGCGGGGGCGTCTACATCGGCCGGCTCGATTGGACGCGGCGGATGCTCGCCGCGCTCAAGGGCAGGCCGATGGACGGTTTCTCGATCCACTACATAACGCCCGAGGCGGCGGGCGAGCAACTGGCGAAGCTCCGCCGGCTGCTCGACGGGCGCGGGCTGAAGAACATCCCCATCTGGAACACCGAGGCGAGTGTGCCGTCGACCAGCTTCCTCGACCAGTGCCGCGTCGGCCGGATGCACCCCGAGGCGCGGTACCACTTCCGCAACGCGTGCTGCGAACTGGTCCGGATGTACATGGAGAACATCGCAAACGGTGTCGAGCGGGTGTTCTACTACCACCAGGCCGACCCGTGGCGGTTCCGGCAGTTCCCCAAGCCACGGGCCGCGGCGAACCCGCCGCTCGGCACCGGGATGTGGGACGAGGGCCGGATGCTGAAGCCCGTCGCCGCGGCGCACGCCGCGCTGGCGTACGCCATCGAGGGCAAGAAATACGCGTCGCGCGTTTCGTCCGGTCGCCGCCACGCGTTCATCTTCGAGGGCAAGAGCGCCGCGGCAGCGGTGCATTACGCCACGTTCCGCGAGTTCTCGCGAAGGGAGACGATCCGGTTGACGATGCCGCGTGGCGTGCGGGCTGCGGACCTAACCGTCATCGACTTCATGGGCAACGAGTCACGGCCACGCGCGAAGGACGGAGCCGTCGTCCTTCCCATCTCGTGTGAGCCGGTGTACCTGATCTGCCGGGCGAAGAACGCTGCCGCCGTCCTGCGTACGATGTACCGGGCGGGCCTGCGGGCGGATTAGGGCGTCTTCTTCCAGAACGACGCGAAGTTGGTGACCCGCTGGATCGTGCGGCTCAACGACGTGGCATAGCCGACGCAGATGGAGAACGTGATCGCCCAGTACAGGTCGAGCGCCTGCTGGCACACCAACAGCAAGCCGCACAGGAACAGCAATCCCACTACCGCCTCGGACGGCTTTACGTCCCGGTCGGCAACGTACGTCTCGTCCATCAGCGAGAGCCCCGCCATCAGCACGAGGATCACGCCGTTGAACAGGTTCCACGCGGGGAACACGATCCACCAGTTGAGCGACTGCTTGAAGATATAGATGGCCGCGGCCAGCCCGCTCACGTAGTTGGCGACGATGGCAAAAAACAGCATCAGCAGCTTCTCGATGTCTGTCTTCGGTCTCTTCCTGAACGCGTGGTAGATCGAAAAGACGATTCCTGCGATGAAGAAGACAAACAGGAACAGAGCCAGTAAGTTGAAGCCGGAGAAGATGTGGGCGCGCGACTCGGCGCGCAGCGCCTGCTCCGTGGCGTACAGCACCACGAACGCGACGCTCATCAGAAACAGCGCCAGCTCATCGAAACCGGGGATGAGGATTAGACGCTTCAACATGCCCATGTGCTGCCGGCCCGCGTGACCCGCCTGCTTGCTGCGCCACTGCACCTCCGAATGATACGCTCGGCCGGGCGGGGAGTCAACGAGCGGGGAACGTCCCCGTTCGCCAGAGCCTTTGCCTTTCTCACGGGCGCCTGATAGAATCCGCCGCGTCGCACGGTGCGCCACGCGCTGAACCGGCCGGTTGCTCCGTCAGTGTGCGGCGCGGATGCCAATAGAGAGGAAAGCACGATGCGCAACTTCCGGTACGACACATCGGGAAAATGGTTCAAGGGCAATACCCACATCCACAGCACGTTCTCCGACGGCGGCAAGACGACCGGCGAGCTGGCCGAGATGTACGCCGCCGCCGGCTACAACTTTTTGTTCCGCGCCGATCACTGGGTCGCGTCGGACGTCGTTGCCGAGGAGGGCGACGTCCCGCTGCTCTGGCTGGACGGCATCGAGTTGGACGGCGTCGACGAGACCGGGGCCTACTTCCACGTGGTCGGCCTGGGCCGGTTCGACGGGCTGTCGCGCGAGATGGGCCTGGAGCCGGCGATGGAGGCGATTCGGGAGCAGGACGGCCTGCTCGTCCTTGCCCACCCCCACTGGTGCGGGAACACGATGGAAGACGCCCTGCGGCACGGGTTCCATGGCGTCGAGATCTACAACCACGTCTGCCGCTGGCTGAACGGCAAGGGCGATGGGCTGACCCACTGGGACTGGATGCTGGAGCACAACGCGAACACGCTGGGCCTTGCCGTCGACGACGCTCACATCCGGCCCGAGCACCCGGGGTGGAACGGCGGCTGGATCGTGGTCAATGCACCGGAGCTTTCCCGCGAGGCGATCTCCGCCGCCGTGCGGGCGGGGAACTTCTACTCCAGCCAGGGCCCGGAGTTTCTGTCCGTCGAGACCGACGGCGCCGCGGTGCGTGTGGCGACGTCACCGGTGTCCTTCATCCGAATCGTGGGTCCGGGCCCCTTCGGTGCGCGGGTCGGCTCGTTCGAGGGCAAGACGTTCACCGACGCCGTGTTCGACATTCCCGGAGACTGGGACACCGTGCGGCTGGAGATCGAGGACGCGGACGGCCGGCGCGCCTGGACGAACACTCTGTTCGGTGCCGCGTAACCGCGCCTTGGCGCCACGGTGATTTCACGACTTCACAAATTTGTGAATTTGTGAATTGCTGAAGTCGTGAAGTGCGTGGCGCGGCCGTTGAGGCGCCAACGAGACGAGAGGACAGCGTGAACCCGTTCGTCATTGCTCTTGTGCTCATCTCCACGGTGATGCACGCGGGCTGGAACCTGCTCGCACGCGGACGGCGCAGCGAGGCGGCGTTCTTCCGGCGGATGCTGCTCGTCAGCGTCACCATCGGCCTCGTCCCCGCGGTCGTGAGCGAAGTGCTGGCCAACTCGATCAGTACCACCGGGTGGCTGTGCTTGATCGGGTCGGGCGTGTGTTGCGGCGTGTACTACTTCGCGCTGGCGCGGGCGTACGGGGCGTTGGACTTCACCGTGGCGTATCCGGTGGCCCGGGCGCTGCCGGTGATCCTGGTCGGGCTGGGCGACGTGCTGCGCGGCAACCCGCTGACGGCGGCGGGCTGGGGCGGAATGCTGATGGTCGTGGCCGGCTGCGCCCTCTGCCCGCTGCGTTCGTTCCGCGAAGTCTCGCTGCGGCGCTACGTAACCCGCGCCATCGGCTACGTCTTGCTCACCGCGCTGGCCACGGTCGGCTACACGCTGTTCGACAAGGTCGCATCCGAGTCGCTGGTGCAGAGCCCGGCCACGGCGTTCCGCTACTGCTACTTCTTTTTCGTCTCGTCGTGGCTGTTCTATGAGGCGCTGCTCAGGCTGCTCGGCGGCGCCGAGGGCGCGGATCGACTGGGCTGGCGGCTGCCGGCGCTGGCCGCAATGCTCAACTTCGGCGCCTATGGGCTGGTCCTGTGGGCGTACCAGTTGACGGCGCGGGCCGGCTACATCGTGGCCTTTCGACAGTTCAGCATTGTGATCGGTGTCGTGCTGGCGTTCGCCATCTACAAGGAGCGCGGCCGCGGGGTGCGGCTGACGGGATCGCTGTTGACCACGGCGGGCCTGGTTGTCATCGCCCTGTGGGGCGGAGGATAGCCGAACGGAAGGAGGCGAGCGACATGGCAGATCTGAAGAACGGACTACTGGCTTCGGCGGGCGCCGTCTTTGACCCGGACGAGGCGGAGCGCGGGTGCAAGATGCTGTTCGCGGACGTCCAGGCCCGCACGGCCGAGGCAGTCCGGCGTGAGACGGAGGCGTGGGGCGCGGTCGAGTCGGTCGCGGACTGGGAAGCGTTCCGAGACCGCCGCATCGCGGCGCTGCTCGACTCGCTGGGCAAACTCCCGCCCGTGCCGGCGGGCTTCGAGGCCGAAGCTACCGGCGAGATCGTGGGCGACGGTTATCGCATCGACAAGCTCATCTTCGAGACCCGGCCCGGGATCATCGTTACCGCGCACCTCTACCTGCCCGACCCGCCTCGGGACCCGATGCCCGGCATCCAGATAGTCCACGCCCACCACCGGCCCAAGGAGCAGGCCGAGCTTCAGGACATGGGCGTGAACTGGGCGCGGACCGGCTGCGCCGTGCTGGTGCCCGACATGTTCGGCCACGGCGAGCGCCGCGAAGATCCGTTCGGCGCCCGGCAGGGCTACTACTCGCGCTACTACACGTCGATGCAACTCCGGCTCGTCGGCGAGTGCCTGATCGGCTGGATGGTGTGGGACCTGATGCGCGGTACTGACGTGCTCCTGGGCCTGCCGGGCATTGACCGCGAGCGAATCATCCTGATCGGCGCCGTGGCGGGCGGAGGCGACCCGGCGGCGGTCGCCGTTGCGCTCGACCCACGAATCACGTGCAGCGTTCCGTTCAACTTCGGCAGCGGATCGGCCTGGCGGAGCGACCTCGGCACGCCCGTTCCCGAGGGCAGGAACCTCGCCGGCTGGGCGTACTGGGAGACGACCCGGAACCTGTATCTGAGCGCACGCGATGAGTTTTTCCCCTGGCTGATCGTGGCGGCCGCGGCACCCCGTCCGCTCATCTCCGCTCACGAGTTCGCGTGGGACAAGGACAACGACCCGGCGTGGCACCGGATGCAGAAGGTGTACGAGCTTTACGGCGCCTCTGAAAAGCTGGGTTGGATGAAAGGTGAGGGGCGGTGTGCGCCGGGCGCCGGCAACACCCACTGCACCAACGTCGGCCCCATTCATCGGGCGGGGCTCTACCCGTACTTGGCGAAGTGGTTTGCGATGGAGCCGCCGGCCCCCGAGATACAAGAGCGGCGCGAAGATACAGCGCTCGCCTGCCTGAGCGAAGCGGTCGCGCCCCGCAAGAAGCTGTTGCGCGATCTGATGGCGAAGAAGGCGGCGGAGCAGCTTGCCGCGCTGCGTGCCGAGCTGAACAGGCTGCCGGCGGACGCGCGCCGGACGAGCCTTCGCGAGCGATGGGCGCGGGTGCTGGGCGACGTCGAGCCGGCGTCGACGTCGGCGGCCGACATCCGCGCCAAATCGGAGGTCGCCGGGGCCGTCGTCGAGCGCATCCTGCTCGAGGTCGAGCCGGGGATCGTTGTTCCCACGCTGCTCCTCTTGCCCGCGGGGCGTGATCGCCGCACCCCGGTTGTGGTCGCCGTTGCGCAGCAGGGGAAAGAGGCGTTCCTCCATGAGCGCAGCGACGAGATCGCCGGCCTGCTCGACGCGGGCGTCGCCGTGTGTCTGCCCGACGTGCGCGGCACCGGCGAGACGCAGCCCGGTCGGATGCACGGCTGCGAGAGCGGCCTCATCGACATATCGGAGCAGGAACTGATGCTCGGCCGCACGCTGCTGGGCCTGCAACTGCGCGACCTGCGGTCCGTCCTGGCGTACCTGCGCACTCGGTCGGAGATCGACCCGTTGCGCCTCGGCCTCTGGGGCGACTCGTCGGCACCGCTCAATCCTGCC
Organism: uncultured Planctomycetota bacterium; assembly: GCA_964505325.1. Taxonomy (GTDB): domain Bacteria; phylum Planctomycetota; class PUPC01; order PUPC01; family PUPC01; genus CAZDHT01. Next base: position 26,245 of record CAZDHT010000027.1, read on the forward strand.
GACCTCGTGCCGCCGGAGCACAACAGCAAGGTCGTCGACGACCCCACGGGGCCCGGCGAGCCGCACGGGCCGGCGATCGCCGAGCCGCTGGGCCAATTGCTCGCCATGTTGGGGGCTCTGTTCGAGGACGATGTCAAGGCCGTGCTGGCCCGCCGGGGGTTGGCTGGATTCGCCTCGCTGTTTTCGTCGTACTTTTTCTACGTCCCGAGCGACTGCGTGCCGCCGGACGCACTGTCCGCGGGTGAGGTCTGCGACGTCGCCGCGGCGCTGGCCCCGCGCCCGCTCCGGCTGGAGGGCCTCGTCAACGCATGCAACCAGAGCGTCGACCAGGGCGAGCTGAACGCGTGGTTCGCGCCGGCCCGTCAAGCCTACGCCGACACGCCCGGGCGGCTGATCCTCTCCGCCGAGATCGATTCGGCGGCGGACTGGCTGGCCGGCGTCTTGAAGCGGTGAGCGAGGGGGAGCGCCGCTGCGCTTGACTCGGCGGACGACGCCGGATAGCATTTGCCCGGCTCAGCGCCGGGGGTGATGAATGCTCGAAGGGGTGCTGGATTTCCTGGTCGGCTACTGGCCCGCTCTGCTTGCGGGCCTCGTCGTGCTGCAGGCCGGGTCGTTGACGGTCGCCATCCTGAGCGAGCGGCGCGAGCCGGCTGCCACCATCGCCTGGCTGATGACCGTCACGTTCCTGCCAGTGATCGGCATCATCGCGTACTACGCGCTGGCACGCACCCGGTTTCGACGCCAGTTCCGCGCGCGCTCAGAAGTCAACCGGCAGGCGGACGACGCGCTGTCGATGTACGTGTACGAGCGGCTGGGCGATTTCGATGACACCGCATTGCGAAGCCTGACCGCGACACAACAGGGCCTCATTGAGCTGGCCGCCAACAGCGCGCAGTTCCGGACCGGCGGCCCGCCGTTCCAGGGCAACGCGGTCGAGGTCTACTTCTATCCGGCGCGGAAGTACGAGGCGCTGAAGGAGGCGATTCGGGGGGCGGAATCCCACGTGCATCTGGAGTACTACATCTTCCGGCCCGACGGCGTGGGCACCGAGCTGCGCGACCTGCTGATCGAGCGGGCGAAGGCGGGGGTCGAGGTACGCCTGCTTTACGACGGCATCGGCTCGCTGCACGCGTACCGTACCGATTTCTTCAAGCCGCTCGAGGAGGCGGGGGGTGAGGCGTCCGCGTTTCTCCCGCCGCATTTTGCGCGGATCATCGAGCGGGTGAACTTCCGAAACCACCGCAAGCTCGTGGTGGTCGACGGGCGGGTGGGGTTTGTCGGCGGGATGAACGTCGGTGACGAGCACCTCGGCCTCGACCCGAGGATCGGCAAGTGGCGCGACGCGCACGTCCGGATCGCGGGCCCCGTGGTCGCCGAATTGCAGCGTATCTTTCTGACCGATTGGCTGTTCACCACGGAAGACCGCCTGGCGGAGCCGCGTCACTTCCCCGAGGTCGAGGCGTCGGGCGGCGAGCTGGTGCAGATCGTCTCGTCCGGGCCTGACTGCCGCTGGCCGACCATCCAGCAGCTCTACTTCCAGGCGATCAGCACCGCCGCGAAGCAGGTCCTCATCGCGACGCCGTACTTCGTCCCGGACCCCCCGATGCTGGCGGCGCTGGTGACCGCTGCGCTCCGCGGCGTCGACGTGCGGGTCCTGCTTCCGTCCAAGAGCGACATCCGGATCGTGACCAGCGCGGCGCGGTCGTACTACGAGGAGTTGCTGGAGGCTGGGATCAGGATTTTCGAATACAGCGACGGCTTCCTGCACTCGAAGACGATCGCGATTGACGGCCGGTACGGCAGCGTGGGCTCGGCGAACATGGACGTACGGTCGTTTACGCTGAACTTCGAGGTATCGGCGTTCATCCACAGCGAGCGCTTTGCCCGCAAGCTGCAGGAGCAGTTTGAGATTGACACGCACGCCGCGACCGAGATCCAGCTCGAAGCGTTCCGCAGGCGGCCCCGCATCAAGAGATTCGGCCAGTCCGTTGCACAACTCCTTTCGGGCATCCTTTAGGCGCAGCATCGCGCCGCCCATTCTCTCCCGGTCCCAAGCCGCTTCGGGAGCGCAGGATTTCTGTCCGCGCGGCCGAACCTTCCGGCCGGGCTCTCGTTCATTAACGTGTACGGCCGGCGGTCGATTTGTGTGCGGATGGGTGTTGCCGATCAACCGACACGGACCTGGGAGGATGACGGGATGGAACAGCTTACACCTTCAGAATGGGCGAAAGAGCAGTTGAGCCGGGCGCCGTCTTTCGCCGTGGCGACGGCGATTGTGGCGACGCTGCTGGTGATGAGCGCGTTCATTGAATACTCGGCGGCGCGGTCGCAGCTCGAGCTCGAGATCATCCATGAAATCGAGATGGACAAAGACGAGCCGATAGACCTCCCCGAGGTCAGGCACGAAGTGAAGCTGAACAAACCAGAAATGAGGAAGCCGATGAAGGCGCCGGAGGTCAAGGAGCCGGACGCCGTTCCGTTCAAGGGGACCGAAGACGACGCCAAGGTCGAGTTCGACCCTCCCGACGGCCCCAAGACGTTCGACGATCTCGACCGGTGGGATGAATTCCCCAAGATGACGAAGGTGCGGGTGATCGGCACGGGCCCGACCGGCGGCACGCTGCGGGGCGGGCTGGGTGATCAAAGGGAGCGGCAGAAACAGAAGGCGGGGCGGATCTACGGCATGCCTCCGAAGACATTGCGGCGCACCTACCTCGGCCTGCGATGGCTGAAGAAGGCTCAGGACAAACAGAGCGGCGCCTGGGACGTCAAGCGGTGGGGAGGGAGCCAGACCGAGTCGATCTGCGGGGTGACCGGTCTCGCGTCGCTGGCCTTTCTGGGGTTCGGCGTGACGGACCGGCACGAGGAATTCGGCGCGACGGTCAGGAAAGCCATCCAGTTCATGATCGCCCAGCAGCACTCGGAGGGGAAGGACACGGGCTGGTTCGGCGAGCGGATGTACACCCAGGGCATCTGCACGATGGCGTTGTCCGAGGCATCCGTCATGCTCGATAACCCGATGCTCCGCGCGAAGGCAAGGCGAGCGGCTCAAGGGGGGTTGGATTACATCCTGAGCAAGCAGCCCACCCACGGCGGGTTCAGCTACATCGGCCCCGGCAACGATGTCTCGGTGACCGGCTGGCAGATCATGGCGATCAAGTCGGCGATGCTGGCGAAGAAGTTGAAGGTCCCGTCGTTTGCGAAGGAGAGGACAGAGAACTTCCTGCGGCTGTGCATGTCGCGCAGCCACGGGACGCCGTACCGGTTCAGCCCCGAGGGCGGCACGAGCGGCGGGACAGACCGGATGACCGCGGTCGCCCTCACCACGCGGCTGTTCATGGGCCACCCGCGCAAGTCTCGGGATTGCGCCGGCCAGGCCAAATGGCTGACCCAGGACAACCGGCACCTGAGGATCGCCGAACGGGGCAGCGACTTCTATTACCTGTATTACATGAGCATGGCCATGTATCAGATGGGCGGCGACTACTGGGACGAGTGGAACAAGGTGTTCAATCCGGCACTGTTGTCGCGACAGGTCAAGCAGGGCCCCGACGAGGGCAGTTGGCCCCTCGAAGGATCGTCGTACGGCCGCCACGGCGGCCGGGTCTATACCACCGCGATGGCGTGCCTGGCCCTGGAGGTGTACTACAAGCATCTGCCCATGTACAGGTCGTTCTAGCGGGTGATTGGGTGTACGAAGGAGGTCTTCAACGCGCGGTTTTTGTGTGGAGTTTCTGGGCTTTTCGTGTTAGATTAAGAGTAGGTGGTGACAGCGCGGCTGCGGCGCCGTTCCCGCCGCGTTTGGCGGGCGCGAGAGCCGCTGACCAGGAGTGGCATCAGAAATGGAACAGTTGACACCCGGCGAATGGGCGAAGGAGCAACTGAAGCGGGCGCCGTCGTTTGCCATTGCGACCGCGATCGTGGCGGCGATGCTGGTGGTGAGCACGTTCATCCAGTACGCCGAGCCGTCCAATCCACCGACGATCGACCCGGTGGAAGCGGAGATCGCGGAGGAGGAGCCGCCGCCCATCGAGGAGATCAAAGAGAGGATCGAGCCGGAACGTCCGAAGCTGGATCCGATGAAACCCGCGCCCGCGGTGGAACAGGAGGACGTGGTCCCGGTCAACGCGCCCCTGGACGACGTGACCGCCGACATCGAGTTTACGGAAGACCCGACCTCTGACGCGCTCGAAACGTCGGACCCGTTCCCGATGGAGCTGACCAAGAAGATGGCCGTGATCGGGACCGCTTCGGGCGCGGGCGGTTTCCGCGGGGTGCTCGGCAGCCGCACGAAGTCGGGGAAACGGCGCGCCGCGCGCCGGTTCGGCATGCCCAAAGGTACGGACAAGGATATCCTGGCCGGATTGCGGTGGCTGAAGAAAGTCCAGAACAAGGAGACCGGCGGCTGGGACTGCCGCAAGTGGGACGGGAACCGGGGCGCCGATCAGGGGGTGAGCGGTCTGGCGCTGCTGGCGTTCCTCGGGTTCGGTTGCACAGACAAGCAGCCCACGGAGTTCGCCAGCACGGTCCGAAAGGCCATCCAGTATCTCGTGAAGGTGCAGCAGACGGACGGGGGCGACGGCGCCGACAGCAAGAAGGGGTGGTTCGGCGAGCGGATGTACACCCAGGGCATCTGCACGATGGCTCTGGCCGAGGCCTACGCCATGACCGGGCGAAGAGACTGCGAGCGGGCCGCGCAGATGGGCCTCGACTACATCCTCAGAAAACAGCCGACGTGGGGTGCGTTCGGTTACACCGGCCCCGGAAATGATACGTCGGTCACCGGCTTTCAGTTGCAGGCGCTCAAGGCGGCGTACGTCGCCGGGCTCAAGGTCCCGAAAGAGGCGCGGGAGAGGGCCGAGCGGTTCCTGAGAATCTGCATGGCCAAGAACTACTCCACGCCGTATCGCATTGACGCATCGCGCGAAGTCCAGGGCGGCGGAACGCCGACCATGACCGCCGCCTCGCTCACGGGCCGGCTGTTCCTGGGCCACAAGCGTGACGCGCCGGACTGCGAAGGCCAAGCCAACTACCTCATCGGAAATGACCAGCACGTCATGGCCGGCAAGCAGGCCGCCAACCTCTACTTCATCTACTATTTGAGCCTGTCGATGTTCAACATGGGCGGGAAGTATTGGAAGAGCTGGAACAACGCCTTCAACCTGCCGCTTCGGGCCAAGCAGGTCAAGGCCGGCGCGGACATGGGGAGCTGGCCGACCGAGGGTTTTCGGTACGGCGGGCACGGCGGCCGCGTCTTTACGACCGCGATGGCGTGCCTGGCGCTGGAAGTCTACTTCCGCTACCTGCCCAGCTACAAATCATTCTGAGCGGGCATCGCCGCAACATGCCCCCTTGGCACACGCCGAGGGGGCGTTTTTTTCTGGAGTTCGGGGAACTTTCGTGTTACATGTACGTTGATAGCACTTCAGCCAAGTGCGAGGACGCCTTCTTCCCCGGTCCGGACAACTCGCAGCGAGGAGCGGCTTCAGAAATGGAACAACTGACCCCCGGCGAATGGGCAAAAGCGCAGTTGAAGCGGGCGCCTTCCTTCGCGGTGGCCTCGGCGATCGTCGCGGCGATGCTCGTCGTGAGCACGTTCATCCAGTACGCCGAACCGGCGAACCCGCCGACCATCGATCCGGTCGAGGCCGAGATTGCCGAAGAGGAACCACCCCCGCTCGAAGAGATCAAGGATCGGATCGAACCCGAGCAGCCCAAGCTGGACCCGGCAGAGGTGGCGCCGGCGATGGAAGAGGAGAACGTCGTCCCGGTCAACGCACCCCTGGATGACGTGACCGCCGACATCGAGTTCACCGAAGACCCGACCTCTGACGCGCTGGAGTCGTCGGACCCGTTCCCGATGGAGTTGACCAAGAAGATGGCCGTGATCGGGACGGCGTCGGGTGCGGGTGGTTTCCGCGGGGTGCTCGGCAGCCGCACGAAGTCGGGGAAACGGCGCGCCGCCCGCCGGTTCGGCATGCCGAAGGGAACGGACAAGGACATCCTGGCCGGGCTCCGCTGGCTGAAGAAGGTGCAGAACAAGGAGACGGGCGGCTGGGACGCGCAGAACTTCGAAGGGCGCCGCGGCGTGAGCCGCGGGGTGTCGGGCCTGGCGCTGCTGGCGTTCCTTGGGTTCGGCTGCACGGACAAGCGGCCGCTCGAATTCGCCAGCACGGTCAAGAAGGCGATGAAATACCTGGTCGACGTTCAGGAAACCACCGGCGGAGAGGACGCCAAGAGCAAGAGAGGCTGGTTCGGCGAGCAGATGTACACGCAGGGCATCTGCACGATGGCCCTCGCCGAGGCCTACGCGATGATGGGGCGAAGAGACTGCGAACGCGCGGCGCAGATGGGCCTCGAGTACATCCTCCGGAAGCAGCCGGCGCACGGCGCATTCAGCTACGGCGGCCCCGGCAATGACGTCTCGGTCACGGGCTTCCAGATCCAGGCGATCAAGGCCTCATACGTCGCCGGCCTGAGGGTCCCGAAGGAGGCGCGGCAGAAAACGGAACGGTTCCTCCGGATCTGCATGGCCAAGAACTACGGCACCCCGTATCGCATCGACCCCATGAGCGAGGTGCAGAAGGCCCACAAGCTGAGCATGACGGCTGCCTCGCTCACCGGCCGGCTCTTCATGGGCCACAAGCGCGGCGCCCCGGACTGCGTCGGGCAGGCGGAGTACATCATCGCCGGTGACAAGCACCTCCAGGTGGCCAAGCAGGCGAGCAACTACTACGTGCTCTACTACATGAGCCTGTCGATGTTCAACATGGGCGGGAAGTACTGGAAGGGTTGGAACAACGCGTTCAACGCGCCGTTGCGGGCGAGACAGGTCGAGGCCGGCCCGGACATGGGCAGTTGGCCGGGCGGCGGCGCGGGCGGCCGCGTGTTCTCCACCGCGATGGCGTGCCTCGCCCTCGAGGTGTACTTCAGATTCCTGCCTACGTACAAGTCCTTCTGACTCGGCCAGAGAAAGGCACTTCCTCCTTGCCGGCCCCCGCAGACAGTGATGACGTCTGTTCGTAGCACCTCGGCCATTCGAAGCGCTGCGGTGCAAAAGGCGTCAGCACCCAATGGCACGATTGACCCACAGGTGTAACACTTCAGCCAAGTGAAGCGGAGCGGGAACAGCCCCGCCTGCGTCGGGCAGGCAGCGAGTGGCAGTACTGCTCTGCGAAGTAG
>CAZDHT010000028.1:0-33078 GCA_964505325.1 uncultured Planctomycetota bacterium
GAGGAAGTTCACCGCCTGCTGCCGCATGGCATGCACCTGCGGCACCTGCGGCACGACCGTTTCGGGCGTCGCGCCGCCGCCGGGATCGCGCAGAATCTCGACGCGGCCTGGCCGGTTCAGCACCATCGGCGCGGGCAGGTCGAGCTTCACGTAACCCTTCTCGAAACACACCAGCGCGGATTCCTGCCAGTCGACGGTGGTCTGATAGGGCGACATTTCGATGGTGCAGCACACGCCGCTCTCGCTCCGCCCGACCAGCAGCACGCCACTCGGGTCGGCGTGCGTTACTTCATACGACTCGCCCAGCAGATGTCGCATCAGGTTGACCTGATGGATGTAGTAGTTGACGAACGCGATGTAGGCCTGGAACGTCTCGTCGTCCATGTCCGACGCGGGTGGCTCCTGGTCAAGCTTGGGATACGGCTCGTCGGTGCGGACGAGATCGAAGAACCCGCCGGCGATCCAGTCGCCCGCGGGCATCAGGATGCGGACGTACTTGATCGCGCCGAGATCGCCCGACGCCTTCAGCCGGTCGATCTCGACCTTGGCATACATGGCCGCGGGATCGCTGCGCTTGTTGTAGCCGAGCATCAGCCATCCGCCGGACTGCGCCGCCGCGACGATCTTCTCGCCGGCCTCGATACAGCCGGCCAGCGGCTTCTCGCTGAACACCGGCAGGCCCGCCGCCAGCAGCTCGGGCAGCAGCACGCCATGGCGCCGGAACGGCTGCGACGCCACGATCGCATCGAGCCGCTCGTCGGCCAGCATCTCGCGATGATCGGGATAGACCCGCGGCACGCGGTACTTCGCCGCGACCTTCCGGCCGAGCTCCGGCCGCAGCTCGGCCAGCGCCACGACCTCGCACCCGTCCAGCGAGGCGTAGTTGCGCAGGTGTGCACACTGACCCATGCCGCCGACGCCCACGAAGCCGAGTCTGATCTTGTCGCTCATGCGTGTTTCTCCTCAGTCATTGCGAAGCAGCATGCCCGAAAGCCGGGACAGGTCGGGATATTCCACCACGTGTGTGGCCGCGTCGGCCACATCCTGATGAAACGGCCGGAACGCGATGCCGATCCGCGACTGCGCGAACATCGCGACGTCCGAGCTGCTCTCGCCGACCGATGCGATCTCGTCCCGCGTGACGCCGCGCATGGTCCGAAAACTCGTCCGCACACAACCTTCCGTCGCACAGGCAGTTCTGCTATCCTCTTGCCGCTCGATCTTGACCCGTTTCGGGTAGGATAGCATGCAAGAGGCCACGAATCAATGCTTCAACCGGGCGGGTGCACCGCTGGCCGCCACAGCAGCCGCGCAATGGTGGCGATCAGCGGCAGTCCGGCCCAGTTGAGATGCCGGTTTGCGTTCCTCTGCATTTGGCTTCGCTTGGAAGCCGCTTGTCTCTGACGGGGAGAGAGGACACCATAACCACTTGACGAAGGGGAGGTTGTGCATGGACGAGTTTTCGGACCCTACGCGGGATAAATCTGCCCGGCCGGGCATATTTATTCACATTAGCGCGCGAGGTCTTGTGGTGGGCTTCGTCGCCACGGGAGCACTCGCAGGAGAACTGATCGGGAGAACTGATCGCAGGATGTGGCGGGCAGTGGGAGGCGGCGGATCGGTGCGCAGAGCCTCGCCCAATTACCCGCGGTGCGTCGCGTCGAATTGCTCGCGGACCCGGGCGAAGAGCGGGCCGAGCCGCTCGACGATGCGTTTGGGGACGCCCAGGTAGTCGATCACCGAGTCGGAGTGCTGCGGCCAGCAGTCGGCCACGTTCCAGATCAGGAACCCGCCGAACTCGGGATCGGAGCAGTACCGCTCGATCAGCGCTTCCATCGCCTCCGCCTGCAGCTCCTGCGACGCCTCGACCGCCTCCTCGATGTTCTGCGGCGCCGGCACCCCGCACGCCTCAAGCGACTGGAGCACGCGGTCGGCCCAGCGGAACCGGCCGGTCTGGATGGTGTCGGTGCCGTGGTACCGCCACATGGCGCCGGTCAGCGGCCACTCGGTGCCCCCGGGGAAGTACCGGCGGATCGTTTCCAGTGACGGCAGCGAGAGGTGGCCGAACTCGGACATGAACCGCGGCCGCAGCTCCCACATCCGGCTCCGGCGGTAGTTCTCGCCGTGCGCGTACCAGTGCACGTCGCCCTCGCGTTCGTCCTGCGGGTCGTCGCTTCGCGGCGAATAGGGCGATGACGGCAGGTAGGGGACCTCGGGGTGCAATTGTCGGCACACGCCGGCGAGCACGACGCGGGTGAGGCGGTTGGACTGTGCGAGCTGGGGCGAGAAGGCGTCGCACTCGTTGTCGCCCGCCCACAGCGCGATGCAGGGATGGCGCCGCAGGTCGCGAACGATCTGCCGCGCCTCGGCGTCGAGCGCCGCCCCCATCCGGTGGGTCTGCGGGTACCAGCCGCAGGCCATCATGAAGTCCTGCCAGACGAAGATGCCGAGGCGGTCGCACTCGTCGTAGAAGTGCGGGCTTTCGTAGATGCCGCCGCCCCAGATACGGACCATGTTGCAGCCGATCCCGGCCATCGCCTCGAGGGTCTGCGTGGTCTTCTCCGGCGTGATGCGGGCGAAGATGGCATCGAGCGGCGTCCAGTTGAGGCCGGTGATGAAGATGTCGCGGCCGTTGCAGCGGAACCGGAAGGAGGTGGCGCCGCTGCGTTGCGGCTCTTGGACCAGCTCGACCGTGCGGAGGCCGGTCTTGAAGCTCAGCTCGTCGAGCATCCGAGCACCGCTCTTCACGGTGACCGAGACGTCGGCCCGTTGCGGCTCGCCGTAGCCGATGGGCCACCACAGCGGGGCGTCGGGGATCTCGATCTCGTGGGCGAGGACGCTCTTGCCGGGCGCCAGGTCGGCGTCCTCCGCCCATTCGACGCCGCCGACGGCGCCGCTGATGCGGACGCGGCCGGGCTCGCCCACCCAGTCCATCTCGACCTCGACGCGGGCGGTGACGCCGGCCTCGCCGATCCGCTCGGGCACCACGCACGCGTGGGTGATGCGGACGGTGTCGACGAGGACCAGCTCGACCGGGCGCCAGATGCCCACGGTCATCAGCCGCGGGGCGATGTCCCAGCCGAAGCTCATCTGGGCCTTACGGCAGAACAGCCGCTCGGGGCTCCAGACCATCGGCTTGTGGTCGGGGTCCATCTGGATGGCGTGGATCGGCGAGGCGAGCCGGACCACCAGCTTGTTCGGCCCCGGCTCCTGGAGCCGATCGGTCACGTCGAACTCATAGCGGCGGTGCATATTGTCCGTCTTGCCGAGCTCCTCGCCGTTGAGCCAGACCGTGCCGAACGTGTCGAGGCCGTGGAAGACCAGGATGGCGTGGCGTCCGCCCAGGTCGGCGGGGGTGTCGAACTCCTTGAAGTACCACCAGTCCTTCCGCTCGACCCACGTGGCGTGATCGAGGTCCATCCCGACGTAGAGATCGGGCAGGATGCCCTCGCGCATCAGGTCGAGATGCGCATCGCCGGGGACGATGGCGTCGCGCCGCGGCACCTGGAACGACTCCGGTGGCGCCTCGACGTTGCCTTCGTAACGGCTCCAGGTGTACTGCCACCCGCCATTGAGATCGACATTCTCACGCAGCGATGGATCCTCCCTCTGGGCTAAGGCTGCGCCACATTGCTCAGCGTACTGCGGTTGTTCGAGTCATCGTAGCTGCGCACGGCGAAGTACTTCGCCCCCGCAGGCACGCCGGTCACCACGAAGGTCTCCCGGGTCCGCGCCGCCCGGGGCTGTGGCTCGCCCTGCATGTTTGCGGCCATCCACCAGTTGGTGTACTCGGCGTCTTTGTTGGCGGCGAACAGCTTCAGGAAGTCCGCGTAGGCGACGATGGGCTTGCCGGAACACTTGACCTGGTAGCGGGCGACCTTTCCGCCGGCGTCGGCGGGCGCGGTGAACGACACCGTGGCCCGGTCGCCGTTGACGGCCACCTTCAGGCCGGTGATCGCGGCGGGCGGCTGCGTGTCTTTGCGCGGATGCGCCCATTCGTAGAACGTCCGGCCGGTGAGGCAGACGAACTCGTCGTGCACGCCGTTGCAGTTGACCCAGAGCCCGACGGCCCCGATGGCGTGGTGCCTCGTGCGGTTGAAGCCGCGGTGGCTGCCGCCGTTCCAGAAGTCGTAGGCGCGTTTCTTGAGGAACAGTTCGCCCGTCAGCGAGTAGGCCCGGGCGCAGATGTCCGGATGGAACCGCGCCAGATAGCCGTTGATGGTGACGCCCTCGCCATACTTGCTGTCGTCGGGCAGCCTCCAACTCGCCCAGTCCCACGCGAAGCCCTTGACCGGGAAGTCGACCAGGAACTTCCCGTAGGCCAGGTTCTGGTGCTTCTTCTGGTAGAGCACGTGGGCGACCGCCTGGCCGTAGGCGACGATCCAGTCGTGCACGTCGTCGTTCGGGACCTGGCGGTAGTAGCACTCCATCGCCGGAGACAGGTAGGTGAACATCCAGGTGTGGGGGCTGATGACCGGGTACCACTTGGCGCCGGTCTTCGGATCGACCAGTTGACCGTTCTCGATCTTGATCCCGCGGTCCTGCATCTCCTTGACGCCGCGCGGGCCGGTGTAGTCCTGGACGGTCTTCATCGTGATCTTGGCGGGGGGATTGACCAGGCCGCGCGGCTCGCGCCGCGGGCGGCGGAGGTAGATCTCTGTCAAGTAGTCGCTGGCCTCGACGACGAACTTGTCCGTCGGCGCGGCCAGACGCACGGCGTTGGTCAGATAGCACGAGCGGGTGAAGTCGCGGGAGAACGAGCCGGCGGCGCTGACCTTCTTGCCGTCCACCGTCTTGAAGACCTTGCCCTTCGACCGCTTCTGGCTGTCGATGTTCTGCTCGACGGAGTCGATGGCCGCTTCGAGCGCGTCGCGGTCGCCGGTGACGCAGAACCAGCTTGCCAGCCCTGCGCCGTAGTTATGGCAGTAGCACTGCTTCGAGATGCTGAGCGCGTCGATCTCGCGGCAGTCCGTGTTGGTCCACAGGATGCCCTTCTTGGTGTGCGTCTTGGACCAGGCCTTGGGCAGGCCGTTGCGCCAGCCGGTGACGGGGTCGGCCGCCCGCTGCGGCCGGTTGCCGCCGGCGGGGCCGCCGCGGTTCCACCACACCGCGCCGTCCTTGTAGCGCCAGCCGTCGGTGCGGAACTGCTGTAGGTCCATGTTGTAGTTGTTCCACGCCTTCGCCGCGCGGTAGAACGGCCGTGAGCCGGTGCGGAGGTACATCAGGAGCAGCGCCTCCGACACGTCCTCCTCGGTGTCGTAGTGGTTGTCGGCGGTGCGGACGTAGCGGCCCTTGGTGATTTTGTAGCCGGGCGCCTTGGGGGCGCGTCGCGGATCGTACTTCCAGCCCCACGTATCGTAGCTCTTCAGCTCGTCGGCCTGGATGCCGAACTTGCCGACGGCGAGGCTCTCGGTGTCGAAGTACCACCGCAGCGGCGCCCGCGCGAGCAGTTCGTGCTTGCCGGCGGTGGTCATCGCGTTCAGCGCATTGCCGTCCGCGGGCGCGGCGAAGTCGATGCGGTACTGCGAGCTGTAGTGGGTGCTGTCCATCAGGATGAGGTGGTCGACGGCCCACGGCGCGCCGCGGCCCTGGTAGCGGCTGGTGATGCCCTGAAGGACGATCGCGTCTTGCGTCGTCTCCAGCCGCCGCGGGGGGTTGTCGGCGAAGTAGAGGTCGGCGACGGCGACGCTGCCGGCCGCGATCCAGCCGGCAGCGTCTTCGCGGCCGGCGCTGGTCCAGGTCGTCTCTGCGCCGCTGCCCGCCTTGACCGACCCGGCCCGGCCGCCCCACAGGCCCTGGTGCATCCAGGCCGGGCCGTTGACCGTCAGCGGCTTGGCCGCGCCCAGCAGCGTCGAGTCGCACTTGCCCGCCAGCTTCAGCACGAGCGACGAGTCCTTGATCTTGCGATAGGCGTAGTGGTCGGGGTTCGAGTTGGCCAGGGTGTACTTGACCAGGACGTCGCTCCGGCCGGCCCACATGGTATAGCGGGCGATGTAGAGCATCTTGGTGTCGTCATCGCCGACGAACCGGCCGGTCACCTTGACCGTGACGCGCATCGAGCCCTTGTATTCGACCTTGATCTCGCTCGGCGGCCCGGCCTGATAGGTCTTGAAGTCACGGACCTGGGCGCCTCCCTGCTGGACCATCTTTGTCGCGTCGGTGTAGCTGGCCGCGGCGCCGGCGAGGATCTTCCGCCCGGCGGCCGAGGCCTCCGCCAGGCCGACCGGGCTCATGGGATCGAACCGCACCACGATCCTGCCGGTGGTGACCAGCATCCCTCTGCGTCTTCCGAAGCCGACCGACGTGAGCGGCTTGGCGGGTTGCGCAGTGGCCTTCATGGCCTTCAGCGTGAACGTCTTCTTCTGCTTCGCGCCGATGTCGGTCTGGAAGTCGAGCAGGATCCACCGGGCGGTGCCCTTCTCGTCGACGACGTGCGGGGTCACCTGGACAGGGACCTCCTTGGCGCCGTCGAACAGTGCGAACGGCTGGTCGGCCTTGAACCGCCCCCAGGGGAGCGGGATGCCGCCGGTGACCGGCTCGGCCTTGCGGGCCACCCCGGCCGGCTCCTCGACGGTGATGGGGAGCGAGAACTCGCCCGCCCACGCGGACGCACAGACCAGAACGCCGACACAGACGATCAACCATTGCTTCATCAGAACACTCCTTGCAGTTTCCACGGGCCGGTCTCTTGCCGCGGTTGCTCCGTGCACGAGGAAGGTCCTTCGCCTCTCCCGTAGCGACAGGTGGGGCGAAGGGGAGCCGTTGTCTCGGGCACCGGTTGTAAGTGAGGCGCTCCAGCCGGGGAGCGCGAAGCGTCACGGCTGCTTGCGCCGCGCCTTCTTGCGCGCCGCCTTGCCGAAGGCCGCCGCCACCACGTCGTCAATCGTGTCCACGGGCACGAAGGTGATCTTCTGGGGGATCTCGGGCGGCATGTCCTCGATAGTCAGCACTTCATCCGTGTTGACCCGCATCTGGAAGCGCTCCTTTAATGTCCCGGGACTCCGGCTCGTGGAGCGGCGGAATGGTATCACCTGCTCCACGTTGTTGTCAAGTGGCCGATTCTACTATGGGGCGGCGCAATCAAGAAGTCAGTTGGGGCGCCTCTTGGCGGTTTTCCGGGCAGTTTTCTGGGTAGCCTTCTGGGTGTTTTGCTGGGTAGTCCTCGGTACCGGAAGTCCCTTCCCTTCTCGCCTGCGAGACATCGCCCAGAAAAAGCTGACCCTTCCAGGTCTTGTGCGTTCTCCCCAGTTTTCTTCCTGGTTTTCTCCCCAGCCTTCTCGACAGCGTCATCAGAAGTGGCAGGCGCGGTCCGAAATCTCGGTGGTCTTCCGTGCAACTTTCACTGAACCTCTCCGCGAACCCGCCGAGACCACGAGTTCGACCGGACCGTCCTGGCGGACGAAGCGACCGTCTTCGCGGCAGAAGGTGTAGACCCGCCGGAAATGGACCTCAAGTCGCCGTCGCGCGGCAGCTTCGGACTTCCGGGCCCGGTCGAAATGGGTACAAGACGCGAGACTCCGAAAGAGAGAGTTGTCACGATAGATACGGTGCACGACCTCGTGGCAGAGCAAGACCCGTCGAAGCCGGCCGATCGTATGGTCGGATTGCACATCGGAGAGGCTGGCCGAGTGGCGTCTGTCGAGATTCGGCGAGGCCCACGTCTTTGACGCCGAAGGTCAACGCGAACGTGGATACTACCGCTACATCCAGCCGAAGTTCGCTGCGGCCGTGAAGGCTGCCAAGATCAAGCACTGCACGATGCACGATATCCGCCGCACGGTTGGCACACGTCTGGCCGAGGCGAACGAGAACGAGGCGGTCGCCGGTGCGTATCTCGGCCGCGCCGACATCAGGACCACGTTGAAGTTCTACCAGCGGATTCGCCCGCAGGTGCTCAGGGGGACAGTGCGGAAAATGCGTGGGACGGGCACCGGGTGACATGCCGAACGAAAATCATGTTACGGTGCATGTTACGGGCGACGGGGGTAAGGCGGGAGAGGCTAGTGGTGAAACCGAAAACCCCGCAACGCAACCCGTTGTGGGGCTTTCACTTAGCTGGTGCCGAGGGCGGGAGTCGAACCCGCACCCCCTAAGAAGGGGACTAGGCCCTCAACCTAGCATGTCTGCCAGTTCCATCACCTCGGCATACGCGTGCAACCATGTGCGTGTCAACGACTTGCATTCTAGCAAGTGCCTCGCCCAATGCAAGGGAATTCGTAACACTTCAGCACACTTCAGCTATTTGAAGCGTTGCGGTGCAAAAGGTGTCAGGCCCCTTTTTCGGAGCATAATTGAGGATCAGATCGTACCGTGTCGCCCGAAAAAGGGTCCTGACACCTTTTCCCACACACCGCGCGCACAATACGCGCACACAGGGCGCGTTCTTGCTCGGCGCGATACCGTTCCGCGGCCAGCACTGCCTGGGCGGTGTGCCTGTCCGAGAGAGGATGTTGGTGGCCGCGCGTCACGCTGGGACCGTGTGGCGCAGCAGTTTAGCGGCCAGCGCGGCGTCGGCGGGTCCCGCAAACGCAACGGACAGCAGCGCTTCCGCGCCTACATGCTCAGGCTGTCTTTGCTCAGCAGAACCACGCGCCCGTGCTGCACAGTGGCCGAAACCCGACCGTGGACGCCGAACGGTCCCACGCCCTTCTTCCGGAGCGTGTAGAGCCGGCCGCCCGTCTTCAGATCGAACACCTGTACTTCGAACCGCTGGCGGTCCTGCACCATGACCGCAGCGTGGCCGCCGTAGTTCCGGGCGATCAGGCGGACGACGGGCCGGGCGTCGTATCCCGTGGCCAGCGTTCGGAAGAGGCGGCGGCCCGTCTTGCAGTCACGCCCGACGAAGTAGAACCCCTGCCCCGGATAGACGCCGATGCCGTAGATGCGCCCGTTGTCGATGAACATGGAGTGCATCGGCTGCGGTGAATGTGTGTCCTTCGGGGCCGTGTGCCACAGCACGCGGCCCGTCCGGCTCGACAACATGTAGATCGCCTTCTGGTCGTAGTCCTCCTTGAGCACGGCGAAATAATCCCCCTTGAGCGCGAAGCGCAAGGCCGGCAGCCGGGTGAGGTCGTTGTTGTCGATCAGTCGCTTCCACACCACCCGGCGCGTCTCGATGTCGAGCATGACGTAGTACCAGCCGTCCGAGACGACGAGCTGTTTGCCGTTGTGGGCGGCGGGCAGCGTCCGCGGCCCGCCGTCGATCAGCGGGTGCGCGTCGTGCAGCAGCAGGTCGGGCAGCTCGAGCCGTCCGATCAGCTCGCCCGTGGCCCGATAGCGCACGGTGACGTTGAAGGGCATCTTGCGCACACTCACCAGCCGGTCGCCGTGGAAGTAGGACGGGATGTAGAGGTCGCCGCGCTCCTTGACCTGCCAAGCGACCTCGCCGGCCGGGCTCGAGGCGGGGATGTACAGCGCGATGGTCTCGGCCTTGCCTGTCAGGATCAGCAGGTCGCCGTTCATTATCGCCCGCTTGATCTCGAAGTCGAACGGTGCGCGATAGCGCCAGCGTAGCGCCGCTGTGTTGATGTCATACGCGAGCACGTCGTAGAGGCCGTGCACGACCAGGATGTCGCCGTGCGCGAACGCGTGGAAGAAGCCGGGCTCCTGGCCCGTGCCCTTGAGGCGGATAAGCTTCCGTTTCGTCCAAGCCGGCTTGCCGGTGCGGAGATCGAAGCAGTTGAGGAGGAACTTGTTGTCGAGCCGCTTGCGCACGCGTCCGCCCAGAACGAGGAGTTGCGGATGACGCGAGCGATCGCCGCGGCGTTCGAGTACCAGCCAGTTGATGCCTTCGGGGTCCGCCAGGTCCGCCTCCCGCGCGGCCTGGGGCAGCGTGACCGGTTTGGCTGCGGCCGCTGTGTCGGGCGCCGTGACGCGCGCCCGGTGGGCCTCTGGGACCTTCAGGCCGCTAACGCGCGCCAGGTCGGCGAGCGCCCACAGCCGCTTGCGGCCGGCCTCGTCGTTCTGTTCCCCCGCAGCGGCAAAGAGCTCATCCAGCACTTTCTGCGCCGCGGCCGTGCCGGGGAACTCCCGCATCCGGTAGAGCTTGTCCTCCGCACCGCCCCGCGCGAGGGCATCAGATGCCGTGCGGTCGAAGGCCGCGGCGAAGTCCGTGTGCAGCGTTCGCAGCCGCATTAGCCGCGCCGCGGCCAGCTCGCCCGCCCGCACGGTCAGCGGCTTCGGCAACGGCGACACCGTGCTGAAGTAGAGCGGCAAGCTCTTCCGAGACAGGGCCAGGCTGCGCGTCATCTCCGCGGAGTAGAAGGGATTCTTCGTGAGGTCTTCGGCCTTGTCGATGACTTCGCTGGCAGCTCTGAGGACGCGCTGCACGTCGGCCATGGTGACGGGCGCCACGGGATACTCGTGATGGCCGTAGGTGCTGACGATGCTGCGGAGGCACCGGGCGGCGGCGGCGAGCTGGCCCTGCCGCTCGTAGGCATCGGCCAGCGCGAAAAGCGTCTCGATCTCCTCGGCCAGGGTGCTCCCCGTGCGGCTCATCCCCAGACCGTTCGCCAGCTCCAGTTCCCTTTGCCCGGCGCGGACGGCGCTGCGCGCCAGGCGCTTGTGCACGCGGAAGAGCTGTTGCTTGACCAGAGCGCGGAAATCGAGGTCTTCGGACGAAGCGCGAACGAGGCAGCGCTTGAGCAGCGCCGACGCCTGGTCGAGCTGGCTGTCCGCGAGCGCCAGCTCGGCGCGGGTGAAGTCGGCGTCGGGCTCAGTCCGCGGCGCGACCGCCTTCTTCACCGCGTCGCGGTCATAGATCATCGCCACGCGGCGCGGGGTCAAACGGACCTCGAACAGCACGCCGTGTCGCCGGAACGTCACCCGCGAGAAGGGCAGGAACGGCGGGTACCTGTTCTCGGGCGGCGTGTCGTTGATCACCTCCTTGCCGCTCTTGATCAGCCACTTGACGCGGCTGTCCTTGTGGGGCAGTTCCTCCAGCGCCCGGACCTCGGTGGGGCATCCGGTAGCGATCTGCCACGCGGCGAACGCCAGCAGTTCGCCGCTGTAGAACCGCCGCTTGTGGATGATCTTGCGCTCGTTCAGCGAGACGACACCGAGGTTCACGCAGTGCCCGAACAGCGGATAGCCGTAATAGAAGAAGCTGGTGACGTACAGGCGGCCGTCGGCGGTGAGAAACGGCCGGGCGGCAATCTCGTGCCACCAGCGGTGGTTCACGCCCAGGCCGACGGCGAAGCCGCGCCGGACGTACTCCCAGTACTTCATCACCGGCTGCGGGTCGTGCATCACCAGGTCGTCTGATCCCCACACCGTCCTGCCTGTCTTGGGATCGACCAACTGCACCGGGCGGGGGCCATAGTGGCCCCGGATCTTCCTGTTGCGGCCGGTGTAGACCAGAACCAGCTCGCCGCCGGGCAGAGAGCCCACCAGGTAGGCGGTGCCCGTGGTGTCCTTCGGCTTGCTCCACCGGGCCTTGCCGCTGCCGCGCTCGAGGCACAGCAGGAACGGGCTGTCGACCGGCAACACGTAGAGCTGCTCGGCAATGATGAGCGGCCGCTGGTTGTACCAGAACATCGGGTTGTGCGGGCGGAAGTAGACTTGGGAGTACTGCACCTTGTCGCCGCCCTTGCCGAACTGCCGCGTGGCATCGTGCACGCCGGAGTGATAGGGATACCGCATCAGCCATTTGATGCGGCCGGAGAGCGCGTCGAGCGCGGCAACAGCGCCCGCATTCGTGTTGTAGTAGACCGTGCCCTGATGGTAGAGCGGTGGCGAGAGGAAGCTCCGGATGCGGTTGCGGCGCTGCTCGGCAAAGCCGCCCGCAAACTTGCCCGGCGCCAGGCGGCAGATCGGCTTGCGCCAGCGCACGCGGCCGGTGGTGCTCTCGAACGCGATGACGCCATACTCCGAATCGGTGTGCGTCTCACCCTCGATATTGTCCAGGATGTAGCCGGCGAAGACGGTCATCGGGCCGCCGGCGGGCGCCGCCTCGAAGCGCATCCGCGCCTCTTCCGCCGTCGACGCGACCATCGGGCCATACGCCCACTTGACTTGGCCGGTCACCTCGTCCAGCGCGACCAACGACGGTCCGCCGCTGGAGATGGTTGCGAAGACCAGGCCGTCCTGGACAAGGAGGTCTTCCTGCGGGTACATCCGCTCGCGCCAGTTCTGCCAGGTGGCGCGGCCGCCCAGGTCGTTGATCCAGCGCGGCTCGCCCGTCAGGATCGAGCGGCAGTAAACGATGTTCTTGTGCCGGTAGATGACGCTGTTCTGCGTGACGACCGGTTGGGTGTAGACGAAGAAGTCGTGCCGCGAGCCAGGCAGCCGGACCTGCCACACCGGCTCCCTGATGGCGAGCGGGTCATCGGTCGGCGGGAACAGCGTGTAATCATCGGCAGCGGCGTGCGGGGCACTGGCGCTCTGCGAATGGAACGGCGGCTTGTCGTGTCGGGCCGCTTCGGTCATTCGGCGCAGGTTGTCGAGTTGCGCCGGGGTCAGCGTCGTCTTCTGTTCGGGCCGCGCGAACGGCTCCGCCTCGGGCGCTCCGAGCATCTTGCGGCAGTAGTCGGCCGCCAGATTCAGCTCCGGCGTGCGCATCTCCGGCCGGGGGAAGAAGTTCCGGATGGTGGTGAAGCGCTCGAGCGCCGCGAGGTAGTGGCCGCTGTCGAGCGCCGCGTTGCCCAGTTCCGCGATGGCCTTGCTCCCATATGACGTGGCCAGCATGCGGTCCACGATCTCTGAGAGGCCGATGAGGGAGTGCTTCCGGCGCGCCTGTTCGAACGACTCTTTGGCGCGCGCGTCGTGCAGCATCCGGTAATGCGCCAAGTCCGTGCGAGGGAAATTGAGAATCCGGCGCTGGCAATATTGCGAGACGGGGACGAACACCCCGTATTTCGACACGCGGTAGAGCTGGTGCGGATACCTGTCGATGACGATCTGGTACATCTTCAGCGCGTCGCGGTGTCTCGCCTCCTGCTCCTTTTCGAGAGCCGCTTTGACCAGTGCGTTGGCCCGCGAGTCCTCGTGGATCATGTTCAGCGTGAAGAACGACGGCTCGGTCGAAAGCTCCATCCTCTTTACGGAGGGGAGGGTGACGTGTGCCAGAAAGCTGGGCACGTATCCCGCGTAGATGTCCTTGTAGGGATCCTTCGGCTTGGCGCGCCGCGGGGTCCCGCGAGCGGGTGACTTGGGCTCGGCCGCGGTTGCGTGGGGGGCGAAGCACAGCACGCAGGCGAGCGCAAGGAAGCGGAGCGGAGGTATGTGTATGTTCCGCCTTGGAGTCCTGATCGTCTGCTCCAACCCGTGCCGGCTCTTCTAACCAACTGCGCCAGCTTACCATGTTTCTTGCCGTTTTTCAAAGCCTGCCCCGCGGTATTTTGAGTACCCAAGCCGCAACACCGGGGGTATAATTCCGGGACCTCTCCGAAGTCACGGCCCGCTGATGGAAACAGGGAACTGTCTGATGGGACCGTGGGTGTTCGCGCACGTGGCCGACATACAGGTGGGCTCCCCGCGTTCCTTCCGGTTTGCGCCGGGGTGGAACGATAACTGGCAGACCGCCCGAAAGCAGATCATCGACGCTGATCCCGAGCTGCTGCTCATCGGCGGTGACCTCACCCGTGACGGCAATCTCCACCGGTACGAGTTGGAGGCAATCAAGAAGGATCTCGATGGACTGCCGTTCCCGTACCACGTAATCCCCGGAAACATGGACACGGGGAACAAGCACGCCCGCGTGTCCGGGCCGCCGCGAGAGGGGCGAGACACGGACGTTAACCTCAACATGACCTCCGAACAGCTCACGCAATTCGTGTCCATCTTCGGGCCGGCGCACTGGAGCTTCGTTCACAAGGACGTTCGCTTCTCCGGCTTGTGCGACATGCTCGCCGGCTCGGGCCTGCCGGAAGAGCATGAGCAGTGGGAGTGGCTGGACGCACTCGCCGCGCTGCCGCGCGAGAAGCACCACGTCTGGATAATGCACTCGCCGCTTTTTCTCGACGACCTGCACGAGCCGACCTGGGATATCCGCGACCCGGACGAATACATCTACTGGTATTTCAGCATCGATGAGCCGCACCGCAGCCGCCTATTCGAGATGTTCAAGGCCACGGGGGCCGACCTCGTCATCACCGGGCACATTCATTGCCGAAAGGCGCACCTCGTCGACGGCATCCGGTTCGATCTGGCGCCTGCGACGTGTATGTCTCAGCTCGGGGATCACTGGCCGGACGGCGATCCGACGCTCGGCTTCACCAAGTACGAGGTCACGGAGCAGGGCATCTGCGGCACGTTCGTGCCGCTCTCAGAGGTCTCGACCAGAAAGGGCTACGGCCCGGGCGGGCATCCTCCGCCGTCGGCCCGAGACTACTCCATCGCGTGGGAGAAGTAGGCTACGAGGTCATGGGGACCTTCAGGTTTCGAGGGTGACAGGATGGCGAACCGCGAGAAGCGGCTCGACACGTGGAGTCGGCTGGGCCGACTGGCAGACGCGGACGCCAGACTGGGGGTTGCGGTCAAGGACCTCGCGAGGAACTAGCCATTATGGAAACTCGGTGGGACGTCGCGTACAGCAGCGAGTTCCGGGACCGGCGAACGCTGGACCTGTTTCTGCCAGAGACCAATGGGAACGGCTGCGGGATTCTGTTCATCCACGGAGGCGGATGGTCGGCCGGCGATCTCCGCCAGTGGCATCCGCTGTGCGAGCATTTCTGCGAGCGTGGCTTCGTGTGCGCGTCGGCGGAGTACCGGCTCGTGCCGCATACCCGGTTCGAGGGCCAGATCGAGGACGTACGACTTGCAATGTGCTATGTGCGGAGGCACGCCGACGAGCTGGGTATTTCGCCCCGCAGGATCGCAGCGGCCGGCTCGTCGGCCGGCGGGCACCTGGCAGCCATGCTGGGGACTATCGCGCCGGACGATCCGCTGGGTGTGACGCAGGAGCTGGTCGTGCGAGACACTCGGCCCAACGCCGTGGTGTGCTACTGTCCGGTGGTGACCGTACACGAGTCGGACAAGCTGGCCGAGGCCCGGCTCGCGCTCATGGGGACGAGGGAAGCCGAGGATCCCGAGCGCTACCGGGCGGCGTCTCCCATCGACCGGGTGACGGGGGCTGAGCCACCGTTCCTGTTCCTTCAGGGGGACGCGGACGAGACGACGCCGCTCTCTGAGACTGCGGCGATGTCGGACAAGCTGCGCCGGCTCGGGGGGATCAGCGAGTTGGTCGTCCTGCCCGGTGTCGGACACGGCTTCGGCTACGGGGTGACCACAGATGCGCAGCGCCGGTCGATTCGGCACATCGGCGCGTTCCTCGCGACGCACTTCCGGCTTCCGGGTCTTCTTGAGCGGCCTGCCTGAAGCGACATTGCCCGCGCTTCTTCTCGACTTCATCCCTTCCGTTGCCGGCCGCTGCTCAGAAAGTCCTTGAAAACGGCCCCGCCTCCCTTATTCTTGTTGTATTGCCGCGGGCGGGGGTGTTGGGCGCCACGGGCACCGGCCAGATTGTGACGGGGTAGACCTATGCGCAGCTTTCGCCGTTTGAGGTCCGTCGTCCTCATCGTGGCGGTCTTCTGTTCGTGGTCGGCTGCACCGGCCAAGGCCCAGTCGAGCGGCAAGGCGTGGGAAAACGTCGTCATCGACAACAAGACCGGGTACTGGCGCGTTTTCTCGTACTGGCGGACCGCAAAGCTGCTCAGCGCAGACGGTACGTTCAAGCCGATCCGGGAGCCGCTCGGCCGGCAGCACAAGAAGGACTCCGACCGCAAGCCGCTCAAGGTGGCCTCGACGGCGGAGCCACCCGCCGATTGGACCACGCCAGCATTTGAC
The DNA here is from genome assembly GCA_964505325.1 of uncultured Planctomycetota bacterium. Taxonomy (GTDB): domain Bacteria; phylum Planctomycetota; class PUPC01; order PUPC01; family PUPC01; genus CAZDHT01. The sequence continues at coordinate 15,784 of CAZDHT010000028.1, forward strand.
CACGACGCCTGGCCCCGACAGCACGGGACCTACGGCCCGGCCCCGGACAACAGGGCGACCGAGTGGGAGTCGGGCAATCCGACCGAGCTGGCGATGCTCTGTCTCCGCGGCAAGTTCGAGGTGAAGAAGCCGCAGGCTATCAAGGACCTCCAGGTCGTCCTCGAATACCACGGCGGGGCCGTGGTGTACATCAACGGGGTGGAGATCAAGCGCGCCCATCTGCCGGCCGGCGAGCTGAAGCCCGGCGTTCTGGCCGACAAGTATCCCATCGGCGCCTACGTCAAGCCGGATTTCGAGCGCTGCGAGCAGATCCGCCTTCGCACGCTGAGGGTGGTGATCCGACCGAACATGGTGAAGAAGGGGATCAACATCGTGGCCGTCGCCATCTACCGCGCGCCCATCAACGAGATCCTGGCCGACCAGCCCCGGGATCGGCTCGGCCGCGCCAAGCTGGAGTTTTGGTCCCACGCGTGGGTGAAAGGGGCGATGCTGCACTCCGGATGGGGGCTGACTCCACGGACGGCGGTGGCGAGCATCGACGAGCCTCTTGTCGTCAAGAAAAAGCCGGGGCGGGACATCCTGAACAACCAGACCGGGTACTGGCGGACGTTCGCGCGCTGGAAGACGGTCGAACTGATCTCGGACAACGACGAGCCCCGCCCTCTCTTCCAGCCTCCGGGACGAGGGGCGCGGTACGGATCCGGCAAGCCGCGAGCGGCCTACTCAACTTCGAGACCCCCGTCGCAGTGGGCTAGCCCCGACTTCGACGACAGCGAATGGGCTCGGGTCCGCGGGGCCTTCGGCCCCGGCTGGGGCGCGTCCAGCGTGTGGGGGCCGGGGAATCCGGCGGCGTTGTCGACGATATGTGTTCGGGGCAAGTTCATGGTGACGAGGCCCGCAGCCTGTGACGACCTTCAGATCGCGCTGGAGTACCGGGGCGGCGTCGTGGTCTACGTGAACGGAAAGGAATTGAAGCGGCAGCATCTGCCCAAAGGAGAGATCGATCTCGACACGCTCGCGGCCCCCTGCAAGCCGCCGGCCTATCTCAAGCCGGTTGGCAAGCTCCTGCACCCCATGTACGACCAGAAGACCTACGCCGACCACATCAGGCTCTATCAGGTGCGCGCGCTCGAAGTGATGATCCCAGCCAGAATGCTCCGGAAGGGCGTGAACGTCGTCGCGATCGAAGTACACCGCGCGCCGGTGCGCGAAATCCTACTCACCGGCCGGTATCACAAGCTGTACGCCGGCCGCATTCCGGGGCCGTGGCCGCACGCGGGGCTGATGAAAGCGCAGGTTCGGTCGATGACCCAAAGACACGAGGAAGTCCCCCACCCTGGTTGCACCCCGAACCTCAGCCGGCCGGAGGGGGTGCAGGTCTGGAACAGCCGCATCGTGCGGCGAATCGACAAGTGGGACTATGGCAATCCGTGCGAGCCGCTCCACGACATCCGTATTGTCGGCGCCCGCGGGGGCAGCTTCGGCGGCCACTTCGCGTTTGGCTGCACCGACCCGGTCGAGGGCCTGAGGGTCTCCGTTTCCGATCTGAAGTGCCCGGGCGGCACGATCCAGGCTTCCCAGGTCGAGTTGTACTACGAGAAGCAAGAAGGGGACTCGTTCGCCTGGGGCTTCTCCGGCCGATTCGAGACCCTGTGGCCTACGCCGCCGGCGGCGATTCAGCCGGAGCTCAAGTACGGCGGGTTCGTCCAGCCGATCTGGCTCAAAATCCGCGTGCCGCGCGGCGCCAAACCGGGCAAGTATGCCGCGACGTTGACGATCAATTACCAGAAAGGGATCCGGGACATCAACTTGAAGCCGCAGGAGCCGATCAAGGTGCCCCTCGCCCTCCAGGTCCACGACTGGCTCATGCCCCGGCCGCAGGAATATCGTACGTTCATCGACATCATCCAGTCGCCGGAATCCGTGGCAATGAGGTACAACGTGCCCCAGTGGTCTGCCGCGCACTTCAAGTACATGCAGAAATCGTTCGACCTTCTCGCCGAGATCGGCAACAAGTGCGTGTATCTGCCGCTGATCACGCGCACGCACTTCGGCAACAGCGAGTCGATCCTTCGCTACGCCAGGCAGAAAGACGGCAGCCTCAAGCCGGATTTCAGCATCGTCGATCGGTACATGGACTTGGTCGAGAAGACGCAAGGCAAGCCGCTGGTTGTGATCCTGTACCTGTGGGAGCGCTACACGTGTGCGCCCCGGCGGGACGGAGCGGTCAGCAAGATGGCGCCGCTTGTTACCGAGGTGGACCCGGCCACGGGCAAGACCCGCGAGGTGGCGGTCTCGAAGTTCGGTACGTCCGAGGGCAAGGCGTTCTGGGGCGCGGTCATCCGGGCCGTTCGCCGGAACATGGCCAAGCGCGGGCTCGGGAAGGCGCTGATGCTGGGGATCCACGGCGACTGGACCCGCATCCCGAGGGCCAGCGCCAAGTTCTTCCACGATATCGCGCCGGGAATCCCATGGGTCGACCAAAGCCACGGGCTCCTGGGCTCGGTGAGTGTCGACAGGAAGATCAGCGTCCCGGTCGGCTACGCAACCACGGTATGGAACGCGAGGGGACCCCACGATCCAAGGTACGAGGATCCTCGCTACGGCCGCCGGAACTACAGTTGGAAGAACACCCGGCTGGTATGCCAGTTTCATCGCGACCTCCGGCGTCCGAGCCGCAACCTGTTCATGTACCGCAACGCCGCGGAATGGAACATCACCGGACACCAGCGCGGCCTGGGCCGGCTCGGGGGCGACTTCTGGAACGTGCTCAAGCGCGGCGAGAAGGTCATCAAGGACTCCCGGCACGCCGCGGGCCGGACAATCGTGCATCGCTACCCCGACCACAGTTCGTGGTACCAACTCGTCGTGCGGACCAGCTTTTTGGCGACGGGGCCGGACGGGGCGCTGCCCTCCGTGCACTTCGAGATGTTGCGCGAGGGCGTTCAGAACTGCGAGGCGCGCATCTTCATCGAGAAGGCGCTGCTCGACAAAGACCTGCGGGCCAAGCTGGGTGAGGATTTGGCCGGCCGGGTGCAGAAGGTCCTTGATGAGCGCACCTGGATGCTCGCCAGCGCGTCGCAGTACGCGCCGTGGTTCTTCGATGCCGGCTTCACCGACCGGCAGAACAGGCTGTACGCCGCGGCCGCCGAGGTGGCCGCGGCACTGAGCGCCAAGTAGCAGCGCGGCGACACAGCCAGCCTTGAGAGGAGAATATCGGGGCGCGTGACCCGGGATCGACCTGCGCTGCGCGCTTCAGCGCTGGGACGCGGCCCGTGAAGCGGGGATTCAATCTGGGAGGCAGAAATGAAGACGTTTTGGCTGACCGTGTTGTGGGCGGGTTCTGCGGTTGCGACGGCGGGGGCTGCCGCGCAGCGTCCAACCGTGCGCCAGGACCGGCCGCGGGTGTTGCTGCGTGCGAAAGCATGGGACGGCCCGTCTGTCGAGAAGATCCGGAGCTGGCTCGACCGGCCCGAGTACAAGGCCCAGCTCGGCGACTTGGCCAAGCCGGTGGTGGGCAAGGGCCTGCGATACCTGCTGCTCGATGACCAGGAGGCCGGGAAGCAGGCCGTGGCGTTCCTCAAAAACCTGAAGGTGCCGACGAAGCGATCGAGCCAATCACCCACGTATACGGGCGAGACGCTGAATTGGGTCGCCGCCGTCTACGACTGGATGCACGATCATCCCGACTTCGCTCAAGACCGCAAGAACGCCATCGCGTATCTCGAATGGTGGGGTGACTACTTCCAGCGGTTCCTGAATCCCAAAGGCACGACGCCGTTCTACAGCCGGAACTCCGGCGGGTTGGCCGGGCTGACCGCCATCGCCCTGGCCCTGCACGGCGACAGTCCCAAGGCGCAGGGATACCTCGCCCACGCCCAGGACTACCTTCGGACCCAGCTTGGCACCATCCGCCAGGCCGAGGACGGCGCCACCGGTGGCGCCACCTACGGGCTCTTTCACGAGTTCACCGACCTGGGCCACGTCGCCGCCATGTGGCGCAGCGCCACCGACTGGGACGCCGCCAAGTGGATCAAGGAGAAGCAAGGCAACTGGCTCGAACGCCAGATGCTCTACCAGGTCTGGATCACCTACCCCAACGGCTTCATCTTTAAAGACGGCGACGTGTGGGGCGGGAACTACCGCGACCGCTACGACGCCCGCATGCAGATCGACTCCATCGCCGGAATGTACCACAATGGCTACGGCCGCGCTCACGCGCTGGCGATGCGCAAGCGCTGGGGGCCGCAGACGTACTACCACAGCTACGCCTGGATGTTCTACATCTTCAACAACCCGGACATAAAGCCCAAGCCGCTGGCAGACCTGGGCCGGGCCGAGGTGTTCAGCCCGAAGCTACACGGCTTTGTCTGCTGGCGCAGTTCGTGGAAACCGGACGCGACGGTGATTCATTTCAAGTGCGGCGACACCGTCGACCACCATGGCACCTACGACCAGGGCAAGTTCGTCGTCTTCAAGCACGCGCCGCTGGCCATCAAGAACGGCCACTACAGCGGCTACAAGAGCTCGAAGCACTGGTACTACAAGTCGCCGTGGAGCGCCAATGTCGTGATCTTCGACGGCCCGAAGAACCACGGCTACCAGCCGTTCGTGGATTTTGACGGCTACGTTTCCTGGAAGGCCTGGAAGACCCGCCGCGACAAGTACAAGCACCCGGCGACGGGTGTGCTGCTGGCCACGGAGGCCAACGACAAGTTCGCCCGCGCGCTGGGCGACCTCTCCGGCTCGACCTGGCCGACGGGCTCGACCTGGATCCGTGAGCTGGTCTTCCTGGGGTACAAGTACCTGCTCGTGCTCGACCGGGTGAAACCGGGCGCGGACGTGAAGACCCGCTGGCTGCTGCACAGCATCAACGTGCCGAAGATCGATGGCGCCGGGCGGCTGGCCGTGATCGACAACGGTAACGGGCGGCTCTTCTGCCGGACCCTGCTGCCGGCGGGGGCCAAGATGGTCCAAGTGGGCGGGCCGGACAAGGCCTTTGTGCACAAGACCCGGAGCGGCCAGGAGCGCTCCTGGAAATTGTATAAGGCGAGGAAGCAGGGAACGCGGCTCGGCGCCGGGCGCCTGGACGTTGTGCCGGCGGATGAGACCGCGCCGTGCGTTTACCTGCACGTCCTCTATCCGACTGACACCGGCACCGAGAACATGCCGGCCTGTTCGGTGGAGAAGAAAGGCGATAGCCTCATCGTCAAGGTCGCTGAGCTGTCGTACACGTTCAAGAGGGAAAGGTAGCGCGTGCTGATCGCCCATCGTGGAGCATCCTGTGATGCCCCGGAGAACACGCTCGCATCGGTCAATCTCGCCTGGCAGAGGAACGTGGACGCCGTAGAGGTTGACCTGCGCCTCTCGAAGGACGGATGTGCCGTCGTGATCCACGATGACACCACCAAACGCACCGGCGGCAAGAACGCGAAGGTTAAGGAGCAGACCCTCCAGGAACTCAAGCGCCTCGACGTCGGGAGACACAAAGGAGGCCAATGGTCGGACCAGCGGATCCCCACGTTTGAGGAAGTGCTGAGGACGGTTCCCGAGGACAGGCTGCTGTTTGTCGACATCAAGTGCGGCCCCGAGATATTTCCAGAACTCGATGCCGACATCGGAAGGTCTCACGTTCGGCCGGAGCAGGTGGTGCTGATGAGTTTCGAGTTGGACACGGCAGCCGCGGCCAAGAGGCGCCATCCGGAGATCTGCATCCTGTGGATCTGTGACCCCGCCGGGAGCAGACGTGGTGGGGGCCGGGGCTCCGCGGCCAAAAGGATACTGGCTGCGGCGCGACAGGCCGGGCTGGACGGGCTGAACGTGAAGGCGCGCAGGACCGTCGACGCGGCGTTCGTTGGGCAACTCAAAGCCGCGGAGATGAAGGTGTTCGTGTGGACGGTGAATCGCCTGGCTGCGGCAAGGCGGTTCCGGGAGCTGGAAGTCGATGGAATTGTGACCGACCGGCCCGGTTGGCTGGGAGACCGCCTCGAGCCTGCGGCAAAGGGAGGTCCGCAGACGAGGTAAGCATTGCGATGCTGACCTCGAAGGCGCACCGAGTCGCGGATCCGGCGAATGCTTGACGTCCCGGGCGCCCTAGCTATAATCCCGCACGGTGCCGTCCGGACAAGGGTCCTGACAACCTTTGCCACCCGTGTAGAGCCTATCTATGAACGACCCCGCATCCGGCAACAACCGGGTCTTGATCCTCGGCGGCGGGCCGAATCGGATCTGGCAGGGGATCGAGTTCGACTACTGCTGTTGTCACGCCTCGTACGCGCTTCGCGAGCTGGGCTACGAGAGCATCATGGTCAACTCCAACCCGGAGACGGTCAGCACCGATTACGACACGTCCACCCGCCTCTATTTCGAGCCGCTGACGCGCGAGGACGTGCTGCACATCGTCGAGCGCGAACGGCCGCTCGGCGTCATCGTCCAGCTCGGCGGGCAGACGCCGCTCAACCTGGCGGTCCCGCTCGAACGCGCGGGCGTGAACATCCTCGGCACTTCATCCGACAGTATCGACCGCGCGGAGAACCGCGAGCGCTTTCGCCGGCTTCTCGAACAGCTCGGCCTCACCCAGGCTCCCAGCGGCACGGCGACCTCGTTCGATGAAGCGAGGGTCATCGCCGGTGAGGTCGGGTACCCGGTCCTCGTACGGCCGTCGTACGTGCTCGGCGGGCGCGCGATGGTCATCTGCTACGACGACGGCGAACTCGAAACGTACATGGCCTTGGCCGTGGACGCCTCGCCCGACCATCCCGTGCTGATTGACAAGTTCCTGGAGGACGCCATCGAAGTGGACGTCGATTGCATCGCCGACGGCGAGACCGTAGTGGTCGGCGGCTACATGGAGCACATCGAGGAGGCCGGTATCCATTCCGGTGACAGCGCGTGCGCCATCCCGCCGATCAGCCTCACGCACGCCGTGATCGACGAACTGCGCCGCGAGACCCACGCGCTGGCGAAGGAGCTGGAGGTCCGGGGCCTGATGAACGTTCAGTACGCCATCCGCAACGACGTGGTCTACGTACTGGAGGTCAATCCCCGCGCGTCCCGGACAATTCCGTTCGTCAGCAAGACCATCGGGGTCTCGCTCGCTAACCTGGCGACGAAGGTCATGTTGGGGAGGACGCTTCGAAAGCTCGGCTTCACTGAGGAGGTGGACGTCGGGCACGTCGCCGTCAAGGAAGCGGTGTTCCCGTTCTCGCGTTTTCCGGGGGTCGACGCCACGCTTAGCCCGGAGATGAAATCGACCGGCGAAGTGATGGGGATTGACCCGTCTTTCCCGATGGCGTTTGCGAAGGCACAGTTGGCGGCCGGGCAGGATCTGCCGACGTCCGGTGTCGCGTTCATCAGCGTTCGCGACAGGGACAAGCGTCACATTGTGCCCATCGCGGCCAAGTTCGTCGAGATGGGGTTCGAGATCCTCGCCACCGCCGGAACCGCCCACGCCCTGAGCCGGATGGACGTGCCGGTCAGGCAGCTCAAGAAAGTGTCCGAGGGCCAGCCGAACATCATCGACTGCATCAAGCAAGGCGAGGTCCACCTCATCATCAACACGCCCAGCGGCAAGGTCGGTCGGCGGGACGAGATCCGGATGCGCAGCACGGCGGTGGCGTACGGCATTCCGCTGGTCACCACGCTCTCTGCCGCCGAGGCCACCGTCGGCGCAATCGATGCCCTCCGCAAAAGGGAATTCCGCGTGAAGAGTCTCCAGGAATATCACACGGATCTGGGGAAGTAGGCGGCGGGAGCAGGGGAGGCAGCGAGATTCCAGGCGCGTGAGCACCCGGTTGCGTTTTTTGCTTGTAAGAACGGCATGGGGTGAATATAATCCCCAACCTCAGGTCGACTCCCGCCTCGGTTGACGCTCTTGGAGGGCCAGATGGCCGCGTATTCCTCGCAAGATATCCGGAATATCGCCCTCATCGGGCACGCAGATTCCGGCAAAACCACCCTTGCCGACGCAATTCTCCTCGTGGCCGGCGCTGCCAATCGGGCGGGCAGCGTCGACGATGGCTCATCCGTCCTGGACTTCGACGACGAGGAGCGCGAGCGAAAGCACTCGGTCTACACGGCCGTCGTGCGGGCGCCCTGGAAGGGCAAGCAGATTTACGTTGTCGACACCCCGGGCTACCCGGACTTCATCGGCGAGGTGACCACCGGCCTCGCCGCGGCCGACACTGCCGTCCTGTGCGTCTCCGCGGCGGCCGGTGTCGGGGTCAACACGCGACGAACTTGGCAGCTCGCCTGTGACTACGGAATGCCGCGGGCGATTCTGATCACCAAGATCGACTCGGAGAGCGCCGACTACGACAAGACCCTCGCCCAGGTGCAGGAGGCGTTCGGGAAGAACTGCGTGCCACTGATGAGCCCGATGAACCCCGGGCCGAACGTCGGCGGCGTGACCGACCTGCTGAGCGGGGAAGGGGAGGGCCACGAAGCGCTGATCGAGGCCATCGCGGAGACCGACGACACGCTCATGGAGAAATACCTGGACGACCAGGCGCTGTCGGATGAAGAGATCGCCGGTGCGTTCGTTCAGGCGGTGGCCGCCGGCTCGGTCATTCCCGTGCTGTGCTGCTCGGCCCGAAAAGAGGTCGGCGTGGCGGAGATGCTGGACGCCATTGCGTCGTACTTCCCGGCGCCGTCGGCGCGGGCCAACCTCCCTGCGCACCAGCCCGGCAACGCGGAAGAACCCGTGGAGGTGCCGGCGCCGGACGGACCCTTCTCGGCGTTCGTATTCAAGATCCTGACCGATCCCTTCGTGGGCAAGATCGCCTTCTTCCGCGTGGTCAGCGGCCAGATCGATCCGTCCGGGTTTACGATCCTTCGGACCGGCAATCGGGCGCGTGTGAACGCGCTGCTCCAGCCGCAGGGCAAGGAGCAGGAGTCGGCGCAACTGCTGGTGGCCGGCGACATCGGCACCGTGGCGAAGATCGAAGACATCGCCTTGGGCGACACCTTGGTCGCGGACGCAAAGGTGGTGGAATTCGGCCCGCTCCCGCTGCCGACGCCGATGGTCTCGCTGGCGGTGTTTCCGAAGAGCCGGGGCGATGAAGGGCGGATCTCCACGGCGCTGCAGAAGCTGGCGGAGGAGGATCCCGCGTTTCAGTTCGAGCGCGACCGTCAGACGAAGGAGCTGGTGGTCCGGGGGATGTCGTCGCTTCACCTGGACATTGTGATCAGCCGGCTGAAGCGGCGCTACAACGTGGAAGTCGACGCCAAGGTGCCGAAGATCGCGTACCTGGAGACCATCACAGCGGGCGCGGAGGGGCACTACCGTCACAAGAAGCAGACGGGCGGGCGGGGCCAGTTTGGCGAGGTGTACATGCGGGTCGAGCCGAACGAGCGCGGCGCCGGCATGGAGTTCATCGACGAGATCGTCGGCGGCGCCATCCCGAAGCAGTTCCTGCCCGCCATCGAGAAGGGCATTCGCGAGACGATGGAGAAGGGCGTGGTTGCCGGGTACGAGGTGGTGGATGTCGAAGCCCACGTCTACGATGGGAAGTTCCACGCGGTCGACTCCGACGAGGTCTCATTCAGGATCGCGGGGGGCCGCAGCTTCGCCGACGCGGTGTTGGAGGCGAGGCCCGTGCTGCTGGAACCTGTCGTTAAGTTCGAGATCACCGTGCCAACCCGGTTCATGGGTGACGTGACCGGCGACCTGAGCGGCCGCCGCGGCCGCATCTCCGACACCGGGGTGGTGGGGGACATGCAGATGATCTCGGGCGAGATCCCGCTCGCCGAAGTTCTCACCTACTCGACCGAGCTGCGGTCGATGACCGGCGGCGAAGGCGCCTACTCCATCGAGTTCAGTCGCTACGACGTGGTGCCGTCGAACATCCAGCAGGCCATCGTCGCCCGCGCCAGGGCGGAGCAGGAGAAGAAGTGACCAGTGAGCAGTGACCGGCAACCGGAGAGCGACTAGGGCTGCCGGCGCAGGAACTGCTGGCCGCGTGCTGCTTGCTGTCCGAAATGGGGTGCTCCGCCACGGCTGCCAAACCCGGCAAACCCAAGGCTCCCGTCCTGGTGAGCGCGTGTCTGCTCGGGGTCTGCTGTCGGTATGACGGCGGCACGCGACTTGACCGCGGACTCATTAAGCGCCTCCAACGCGAGGGCTCGAACATCGTTCCGGTCTGCCCCGAGCAGTTGGGCGGCCTGCCCACCCCTCGGCCCCCGGCTGAAATCACACGCGGCGACGGACACGACGTCTTGGCGGGAGAAGCGAACGTAATCACCGCCGACGGGGCCGACGTGACGGCGGAGTACTTGCGGGGAACGCACGAGGTCTTGCACATCGCGCGGCTCCTGGGCTGCCGGCGAGCGTATCTTCAGGAGAAGAGCCCGGCGTGCGGGGTGCAGACGATCAAGCGGGGCGGTCAAACCTGTCCCGGGAGGGGCGTCACTGCGGCGCTGCTCGAATCATCGGGCGTCCATTTGTTCGCGGTGGAATCGGGCTCCTCTGGCGCTGGGCAGGTGCGCGAGTAGAAGGCCGGCGCCGAGTGGACCGCCGATGACTTCGCCGGGCCGCCCTGCCGAATAAACCAGATCCCGTACAACTTGCCCAGCCAGAACACCGCCGCCAGGAGCAGGAGGGTGAGGATGACGATGAGGATCGTGCTCGCCGGGACGCCCTTGGATTCCTCCGCCGCTCGTGAGGAGCGGGTGAGGTACACGGCCCCGGAATTGCCCAGTTGATTCCGTTGCAGCGCGGTCTTGATCTCCTGGTGCACGGCCTCCAGTTCTTCCCGGACCCCGGCCATCGAGGCCTGCCGATCGCCCGGGGCGCGAGAGAGCATCTTCTTGATGGCCCGGGCAAGCGGCTTAGGCGTTTCGGGCCGCAGCTCGAGCAGCGGGATGATGCCGTCCGAGCGGATCTTGGGGGCTAGCTCCTTCTCGGAGACAGCCCCGTACGGGGCGCGGCCGGCGACCATGTGGTAGAGGGTCGCGCCGAGCGCGTAGATGTCGCAGACCTCCGTCGGGGCTTCGCCGGCGAGTTGCTCGGGCGCCGTGTACGCGATGCGATTGGGGCGCCGCTGGAGATCCGGCTTATCGGAAAGCTCACCGACTTCGGGCAGGGGAAGCCCGAGGCCGAGAAGTTTGACGTGGCCGCCATTGGTCCGGACGATGCGGTCGGGCCGGATCGAGCCGTGCACGAACGACGCAGCGTGCGCCTCGGCCAGCGCCCCGGCCGAGGCCGCCCCGATCTCTGCGACCTCGAGCGGCGGAAGCTTGCCGCACATTCGCCAGACCGATTGCCCGGTGGTCGGCTCGCGGGAGAAGAAGACCACTCCCTCCGCGCATCCGGCCGCGTGGATCTGCGCCAGCACCGGATGCTCCAGCCGTGCCGCCGATCGGACCCGCTCCAGCACGGGCTCCGGATCCGAGCTGTATGCTTCGCTGATCACCTCGAGCGCCACGGGCCGCCCCATCGCTACGTCGGTGGCCAGGTAAGTCACGCACAGGTCGCCGCGGCGCCGGCGCTCGATGATCTCGTAACCGGGCAGCTCCAGCGGGCGTTCTTCTGCGGCGGCGGGCTCCTCGGGTGGCTCGAGAACGGGCGTCTCGGCCTCAGGAGCGTCTTCGTCGATGTACTGGATCTTGACCTCGCCGATCTGGATGCAGTCGCCGTGCTGGAGCACGTGCTCGCCGATCCGGACGCCGTTCAGAGCCGTGCCGTTGCTGGAGCCAAGGTCTTTCACGTAGTATTGGCCGTCGGAGGAGAACACTTCTGCGTGGGTGCGGGATGATTCGACGTCCTTGACCTGGAGGTCGCAGCCCCGCCATCTGCCCAGCGTGGCGCGTTCACCCAGAGGAACCCAGTTCCCTTCTCCGGCTCCCTGGATGATCTTCAGCGACGGCATTTCCGTCTCCGTCCTGGGAGAGTCGGCCTCCGTTCCGAACAAAGGATTCTAAAGAGGATGGCGAAGGTTGTCAATCGCGCGGCGGCAGCGACAAACGTCTTGTCTTGCGAATCCTCGGGGCATATACTGCAGGAAAGGCGGATGCCAGCCGTTCGTCTCTGTGTGGCGGATATCGGAGTAGTGCGATGGCCAGAAAGCTGATGCCGGCGGTCCTCCTGGTTCTGCTTGTCGGTTGCAGGAACTCTCAGCCCAAGCCTGTTGCCCCGGCGTTTCGCGCCGTCAAGCCGGTGGCCCCGCTCAGCGGCAAGGTGCGAGCTCACGTCCGGCTCCTGGGCCGGAACCACAAGATCACGAAATCGGGGTCGGTCATCCTTGAGCTGAAGCTGATGAACGTCTCGAACGCGGATACCATTGTGTACAACGAGCTCGAACAGGGCTGGCTGGTGGTGATTGAGGTGCTGGGGGACAACGGCGTATACAAGCGGGCGCCGATGATGGACGAGCTGAGGAAAGGCCGCGGGGGCAAGTACCACTACGCGTGTCTCCCGCCGGGCGGCTTCGCCGGCCGGCAGTATCTGATTCGCCCGTCGGATCCGTGGTGGGGCCTCGAACCCGCCAAGTACAAGATCCGGGTGGTGTATCGGAACAGCTACGAGCCCTGCGTCGCGAGCCCCTGCTTCACCGACAAGGATCTGGACGTGCTGAAAGATAAGGCGGTGGTCCCGCTCCTTACGGGGATGATCGCCTCCAACGTGGCGGAGTTCGAGGTGGTGAAGGAATAGGGTTGGCGGCGCTGGAAGCCGACCGGTCCGGCGTCACATCGCGGCTACAGTCCCAGCACGTCCTCCATGCCGTACATCCCGGGTTTCTTGCCGGCGACGAAGTGCGCGGCGCGAAGCGCCCCGCGAGCGAACGTGTCGCGGCTGTGGGCAATGTGGCGAAGCTCCACGTGTTCGCCCAGGGCGCCGAAGAGCACCGTGTGCTCTCCCACGATGTCGCCGGCCCGGACCGCGTGGATGCCGATCTCGTGCGCGGTCCGTTCGCCGGTCATTCCGTGTCGCCCGTACACGCCGACCTCGTCGAGGTCGCGGCGAAGTCCCTCGGCGGCGGCGCGGGCCAGCTTGAGCGCCGTGCCGCTGGGGGCGTCCTTCTTGAAGCGGTGATGCGCCTCGACGACCTCGATGTCGTAGTCGGGCCCCAGCGCGGCGGCGGCGGTCTTCACCAGCTTTGCCAGCACGTTGACGCCGACGCTCATATTCGGCGCAAACACGCACGGCACCTTTTCCGCCGCTTGTCGCAGGGCTGATAGCTGGTCGGCATCCAAACCGGTCGTGCCGACCACCAGCGCGGTCCCGACCTGGGCGCACTGCGCCGCCCGCGCCGCGGCTGAGCCGGGCGAGGAGAAGTCGAGCAGCACGTCCGGCCGCGCCTCGATCGTGGTGGTGATGGGCACGCCCAGCTTGCCGGCGCCTGCCACCTCACCGGCGTCGCGGCCGAGGGCATCGTGGCCTGCGCGTTCCAGCGCCGCCACGAGTTCCATGTCGTCGGTGCCGGCGACCAGCGCGACCAGCCGCTGCCCCATCCGTCCCGCGGCCCCATTGATCCCTATGCGAAGCATGGGCCCTCCTTCCTTGCTTCCCCAAGCGCGATCCCCAGCGGAGTATACTCTGCTGGCCCGCGAAGAGCAATGTCAAAAACGGAGGCCCAGGCCGCGCACAAGGCGGTGCACACGTTTCCGGCTTGATCAGCGAGACCGTTCAACGTCTCTCCGCGTCGGCGCGCGGGCGGGCTTGAAAACACGAAGCGACGGCGTATAATGACGCCCCGTCATTGTGCCGAAATCGAGGTGCCCGCCACAATGTACAGACGAAAACTCGCCCAAGATGTCACGGTCTACAATCCCGCCAAGACGTATGACGGCTACACCCTCTTCGCGCCGACGTTCGAAAAAGTGGCGTGGCTTATCGACATGCAGGGCCGGGTGTGCCATCGCTGGCAGATGGACACTGCCCCCGCCTCGCACGGGGCGCTCCTCCCCAACGGCAACCTGATGTGGCAGGGCAAAGGCCCCAACTCCATCCAGGACTTCGTCGGCTCGGGCAGCGAACTGGTCGAGGTCGACTGGGACGGCAATAAGGTCTGGCGGTACGAGGAGGTCGGCCTCAACCACGACTTCCTCGTCCTCGACAACGACAACCTCATCGTCAATGTGTTCGTCCCCATGCCCGACGACGTGAGCGCGAAGGTCCAGGGCGGGATCCCGGGCACCGAGCTCCGCGGCCGGATGTGGACCTGCTGCCTCAAGGAGATTACCCGCGCCGGCGAGGTACTGTGGGAATGGAACCTGCACGAGCATCTCGACCCCGAGGCCGACATCCTCTGCCCGCTCTGTCCGCGGCACGTGTGGGGCTTCGTCAACTCGCTTTGCAGGCTGCCCGACGGGAATATCCTGTTCACGCTCCGCCTGCTGAACGACTTGGCCGTCCTGGACCCGAAGAAGGGCGAGATCGTGTGGCGGTTCGGCCGCGACAAAGAGCTGGGCCATCCGCATAGTTGCAGTGTGCTCGACAACGGCAACTTCCTGCTCTATGACAACGGCCTGCACCGCGTCGGCGCGGACCCGGACCTCCAGATCGCCGACATCTCGGCGTCGCGCGTCATCGAGATCCATCCGAAGACCAAGGAGATCGTGTGGCAGTATATGGACCCGTTCGCGCCGAACTTCTACTCGGCGATCTGCGGCAGCGCCCAGCGGCTCCCCAACGGCAACACGCTGATCTGCGAGGCGACCAAGGGCCGGCTGTTCGAGGTCACTTACGACAAGGAGATTGTGTGGGAGTACCAGAGCCCGTTCCTGATTACGCGGCCGGACTACTGGGGCTGGACACTGGCGAAGACGATTTGGGACGCCCAGCGCTACGGGCCGGATTACCCCGCGTTCGAGGGCAAGGACCTCGACCCCGAGAAGTTCGAGTTCGTGATCCGCAAACGCGGCGAGGCCGAGAAGCGCGAAGAAGCGGAGCTGAAGCGACTGAAGAGCCTCGGATATTAGACAGGATGTACAGGACTGACAGGAGGTGTGATGTCAGAGAAGGATGAAGTGCTCGCCGGCTTGAAGACGCTGGACGACAAGATCGCCAGGTCGAGAGAGATCATCAACCAGGCGCTGGATCGCTACCGGGCGGACAAGCTGGCCGTGGCGTGGACCGGCGGCAAGGACAGCACCCTGATGCTGTGGCTGATTCGCGAGGTCTGCGAGGAACGCGGTGTGGACACCCCGGTGTGCTTCTGCATCGACGAAGGCGACATGTTCGATGAGATTCGCGCCTTCATCAACAAGCGGAGCCAGGAGTGGGGCGTGGACCTGAGGATGGTGCACAACCACGACGTCTCCAGCCATGCCGAAGGGCTGGGCGCGCCGGTGCAAGTGGCCGACCTCAATGAACGCAACCGGCACGAGGTCGCCCGCGTCGGCCATACCGAGCCCGAGTTCTTCTACGAACCGGAGTCCCTCGTCGGCAACCACCTGATGAAGACCGTTGCGATGAACACGTTTCTCGAACAGAACGACATCGCTGCGTTCTTCGAGGGGATTCGTTGGGACGAGCAGGGCGCCCGCGCCGAGGAGACCTATTTCAGCCCGCGAGAGGCGACCAGGTTCAGCCCGGCGCACGTGCGCATCTCGCCGCTCCTGCACGTCAAGGAAATCGAGGTCTGGCACGCCATCCACAAGCTGGGCGTTCCGTACTGCCATCTCTACGCGGAGGGATTCCGGTCGCTGGGCGCGCGGGTGACCACCCGCAAGACAGGCGACGTGCCCGCCTGGGAGCAGGACTTGGAGAGCGCGCCCGAACGCATCGGCCGCCGGCAAGACAAAGAAGGGCACATGGAGCAACTCCGCAAGCTGGGGTACATGTGAGCAGTGTCGATTGACGCATACAAAGGACTTCTGCTGTGATTCAGGCGACGCGCGAAGGGATCCTTGAGTTCCCGTGTGATGTGGAGCGGCTCGAGAACGGCAACACGCTGATCACCGACGCCGGCGACGAGCTCGGGCACGGCAGCGAAATCCTCGAGGTCACGCCGGGCAAGGAGATCATCTGGCGCTACGGCGGCGGCCTGCGCTTCGCCCACTCCGCCAAGCGGCTGCCGAACGGCAACACCCTCGTCGCCGACACCACCAACGATCGCATCATCGAAGTCACGCCGGACGGCGACATAGTCCTCGATTCCAACGACTGGAGCGGCGGCACCGGGGCGCTCTCCGACGGCTCGCACCTCCGCTATCCCAACAAGGCCAAGGCGCTCGAGGACGGCTCGATCCTCATCACCGACCGCAACAACGACCGCGCCGTGCAGGTCGCCCGCGACGGTAGGGTCGTCTGGCAGTACGCCGGCAAAGTACAGCATCCGCATAACGCCACCTTCCTTGCGAACGGCAACCTGATCATCTGTGACTCCGACGGGCAGTACATCCGCGAGTTGGATAAGAACGCCGACGTGGTTTGGTCCTACGGCGACGGCACGACAGACACGCTCTTCTGGCCGCGAGACGCCGACCGCCTGATCGGCGGCAACACCCTCATCACCGACTCTAAGCATCACCGCGTGATCGAGGTCACGCCCGGAGGCCAGATCGTCTGGGAGTACGCGGTGGGCTACTGGGCCAACTTCTACGAGGCCGACCGGCTGCCAAACGGCAACACGCTCATCGCCGGCCAGCAGCACCAGGAGGTGCTCGAGGTCAGTCCGGCGGGTGAGGTGGTCTGGGAGTTCCGTAACTTCGCCCGGCCGAGCCCGATCCATCCCAAGCTCATCAACAGCAAGTTCGAGGAACAGGACGAGGACGGGACGCCGCGCGGGTGGGTGCTGTGCAAGCGGCTGAGCGAGGGCGGCGGCGAACTGGTCTGGACCACGAACGCCGCCGGCAAGCGTTGCCCCGGCTTGGCCTACGACCGCCGCGGCGGCCTGTGGCTCCAGCAGACCCGCGAGGTCGTCTCGGGCAAGACCTACCGCGGCAGCGGCCTGATCAGCACCGCGGGCCTGGACGGCTTCGCCTGCCTCCAGATCGCCTTTCTGGACGAGAAGGGCGGGATGTTTTGCGACGGATCAGACACGCCGAAGAGCGCGCTCTTCGAGGGTGACACCCCGTGGTTACGGGAGATCTTCTCGGCACAAGCGCCGCAAGGCGCGGTGGCGGCCGACGTCCGCCTGTTCATCACCGGCACGGGCAAGGCTTTCGTTGACGAGTTCTTCTGCTTTGGGTAGTTCGGGCCGTGCTTGAAGAAAGCGCCGAGCGCATGCGGCGGACAGGACACAGGAAGGGCACTTGAGATGACAACTCAGGTTGCTTGGAGGAGGGCGCGCTGACGATGCCATTTCCGTCGTACGACGTGGCGAAGATCATCCTTCTGTCCGCGACCGCATT
>CAZDHT010000029.1:0-32713 GCA_964505325.1 uncultured Planctomycetota bacterium
GGCGTGGACGCCAGTGAGGAGGTGGAAGATGCGGAAAGTGTTTGTGTGTGTGCTCGGGGTCGCGTGGGTAGCCGCCGCAGCCGCGGCGGGTGCGGCAAGTCTGAGGCTCGAGCCGACGAAGGACGCACGAATCCTCGGCCATCGGAGCGAAGTGGGCCAGAACTGCGGCAGATCCGCCCGGCTGCGCGCGGTCGGCATTAAACGAGGCAGCGCCGAGTTTGTTATCATGGACTTCGACCGAGCGGCGCTCAGGGCGTTCCTGGAGAAGAACGAGGGAAAGACGATCAGCGGCAAGCTGGTCCTGGTCGTTCGCCAGGTGCAGGGGTCCAAGACGAAGCTGGAGGTGGCCACGATCGACGCGGGCGTGGACTGGGTCGAGGGTACCAAGTCTCAGCAAGACGCCGAAAAGGGCGAGTGCTGCGCCCTGTGGGCGCAGAAGGACGTCAAGAAATGGGCCACCGCGGATGGGAAGGAGGTCGGCCGGTTCAAGGAACTCGTCTATGACGGCGAGAACGTCACCACGGTCCTCAACAGCAAGGGTGTCGAGCTCGCCAAGGACGACGGGGGCAAGACCGTCGAGATCGAACTGGACGAGAAGCTCGTCAAGCACTTGGGAACGAACCAGAACTGCCGGGGCCTGTTCCTGTTCCACCGCGACCCGCAGGCGAAGGTCGACGTCTTCAGCCGCGAGCAGAACAGAAAGCAGCCCAAGCTGGTTGTAGCGGCGGAGTGACCGCGCAGCGGCCCGCTGGAAGCCAAGCGCCGATGACCTGAGGCCCCCGCCGCGCGCCGCTACTAACAGGATACCCGCGCAACGGGGGCGGGCAAATGCCGAGTCCAGGGCGGACGTGACTTCCGATGTTCGATCATCGGTCAAGCCATTCGTAGAGATGGTAGTGGTCTTTGCTCATCCCCAGGGCCTGGTAGACCTTGTGGGCGCGCCGGTTGCTCTTGTCCACAAACAGGCGGAGGCCCTTCAGCCGCGGCGACTTCTTCACGCGCCGCCTGAGATGCCGGTAGAGCGTCCTGAAGACGCCCCGCCGCTCCTCAGCGTGTGCCCGGAAATCCACACGATCGCGCACAGTCCCTAAGCCCATACGTATTCAAGACGTAGAACAGTGCGCAGCCACATTCGCGTCTTCGCGATGTTGATTCTTGTCAACGTCCCGTTGTGTGATGCCAAACCACCCAGACGTAATGTACCAGCGGAATCCGTCATAACACACATCGTCCGGTGCGCTTACGTATTGCCCTGAGATGTTCTGGGGGATTTGTGGGCAGGTTGGCATGGGATTTGCGACGTTAGGAACCTGCCGTTCGTATTGGCGCATCGATTATCGATTCGCTACGATGCGCGATACACCTGTGAGGGAACCGGGACGCTGTCACGGATGCGCGCGCCCCGTTCCACCGAGGTCCATGCGCGCGGCCCGTTCCGCCGGCATCCGTGCGCAGAGCGCGCGTCCCGCCGGTATCCGCGGGCAGTGCAAAGGAGTCGATGATGATGGACATGATCCAGGCCATTCCGAAGTACGCGCAACTTAGGGACCTCCTCGCCGCCAGGATCGAGCAGGGGGAGTATGGGCCGCACACCTCACTGCCAACACAGCAGGAGTTGATGAGTCACTACGGTTTGAGTTTCAGCACGGTCAGGCGCGCACTTGACGAACTGGCGAGGGCGGGGACCGTCTACTCACGTCCCGGCAAGGGCATCTACGTGTCTCAGCCGGAGCATGCGGAAGTCAACCGTCGGTTCGTGTTCGCTCTCTGCGGTGTGAGGCCTGACGTCGTGAGGGTTGAGCCAAGTACGGGCTGGATTACAGGGGTGCTGCGCGCGCAACATGCGGTCAACTTCCTGCTTGAGCCGGTGGAGTCCCGGGGCTTCGGGGAGATGGCGCGGCGCCTGCGCGAGGGTGCGGAGAAAACCGACGGCGCCATCATCATCGGGCTGCCGGGAAAGGGTGGGATCAGACGGGCGATGGACGAGGTCGGATTTCGGTACGTGGTAATCGACATGCCGGAAAGGGGTGACGCCGTCAACGGGGTGATCTGCGACCACGAGAGGGCCGCCTTCGAGGTGGTGGGCCACCTGATCCGACGCGGGCATAAGCGCATCGCGTTCGTGGGTCAGACCCCCGGCGCGGAAGAGGGCTGCGCCTGGGCGAACGCGAAGCATGCCGGGTACATTCGCGCGATCACCTCGGCAGGTCTGGAGGTCCATGACGAAGACGTGATGTTTATCGACGGATTCCAAAGGCACGAGAGCGAGGCGTACGCCGAGCGGGCGATCCGGACGGTGCTGCGTCCGGGTACCTCGGAAGCAACGGCGGTCTTTGCGAGCATCGAGAGCGTGGGGGTGGAGCTGTTGCGAAAGCTGGAGGCGCTTGGCGTGGATGTACCGGGCGAGTTGGCGGTGGCGGGGTTCAACGACCGTGAAGACGTTGCGGACGGCCGGCGCCGGCTGACGACGGTGCGCATGCCGATGGAGGAGGCGGCCAAGGAAGCGGTGCGGATGTTAGTGGCGCAGATACGGGGCGAGGAGCCGTATCCGCGGCAGCGGGTGCTGAACGGCAACCTGATGGTACGTGCAAGCACCGTTCGTAGCAGCGGAGCCTGAAAGGAGGTGAGGTCCCAGGAGAGATGATTTCACGGAAATGAGGGCAGGACGTTCGGCGAAACGCTACGGCGATGTCCGTCGCCGCGCGCGACGCGCAACACAGACGGAATAGGCCATAGTCGTGTCTTTTTGCCTCGAAAGGAGAACAGGAGATGAAGAGAATACTAGTGCTTGTGAATGTGATGCTGTTGTTGGGGGTATCTGCGTACGGTGACACGATCACGCTGTGGGGCCCGAGCGAGTGCGAAGACGTCGAACTCAGCCAGGCCAAGCCGGATGAAGCTGACTACGGTAATACACTCACGGTTAGTGGATCGACTACCAGCGGCGGGAAAGTACTGCTCCGCTTTCCGAACGTTGACTCGTTGATACCCGCCGGCGCTACTGTCGATAGCGCAACGCTCAGCTTTACGTACACCACCGCCCAAGGCGCCCATTCGCTTTATGTGTCTCAGATTCTGGTGCCGTGGGTGGAAGGCCCTCCGGCATGGGCTGGAAGGCTGACGGGTGCCACGTGGAACGACCCGGACGGCGACTTGACCACCTATACTGCCTGGCCGGGTGCGGCCGGCATGCAGGCGGGAGTCGATTACGCGAGCACGCCCGCAGACACCCAGACCACGGGCGCATGGACTTCGAAAGCGATGGTGTACGACTTGACCGCCCTCGTTCAGGCTTGGGACAATGGCACCGCGACGAATTACGGTGTCGTGGTAACCGAGAGCGCTACTAATAAAAATGGTTGGCTCACCTCCAATGACGGCGACAAGAGCCATCACGGCTCCGAGTTGGTTATCGAGTACGAAGTGGCGGTACCGATTCCCGAACCCGGAACGATGCTGCTCTTCGGAACGGGCCTGGTTGGGACGCTCGGCGTCTGGCGTCGAAGACGAACGAACTGAATTGATCCTCCCAGAGAGGCGAAGTTCCGTTCGAGACGTGCCTCCTCCACCATCCTGCGGGGGGGCGCTTTCCCCAGGCGTCCGAGGTCGAGGAGGGGCCGTGAAATGCTCACTGACATGAAGCACCGCCGTTTCATGCACCACCCAGGAGTGATCGTGCAGCGATGCATCCGCGCGGGTGTTGTTATGCTCGTCTCGCTTCTGTTTCTGTCTCCCGGAGTGGCGCGGGCTCAGGCGGCGGAGAAGTTCACCGCAACGGTCACGTTCCAGAAGGACGTCAATGGCTACGTCGACGCATCGGACGACAGCATGCGTCCGGGGAAGATCAAGCTCGGCGATGACAAGAAGAGAGGGCTGAGCTGGTGGCACAAGAAGGAGATCAAGGCCGGGAAGCTTAAGCGGGCGAATGTTCTGGAACAGCTATCGAACTACCGTCACGTCCTGCGGTGGAACGGCCTCGACAAGTGGGTTCGCGGCAAGAACGTCAAGGTGGTCTCGGCGAAGGCGGACATCTACTACACGGATGAGTTCTGGTCGTTCTACGACTACGAGGTCGCGCTCTACCGCACGCTCGACGGCACCAAGGACGGCACCGAGAAGGAAGCGGCCGCCGTCGCGCATATCTTCGGCGAGCGCCGGGGTCGGAAAGTGGCGACACCGTTTCGCAGTTGGATCACGTTCAAGCTGCGGCCCGAGGTCATCCAGGCGTGGATTGACGACCCCGCTCAGAACAAGGGGCTGGTGCTCTTGCAGCACAAGAAGACCGACCCGCCCGGAAAACGAAGCACCGGCGGCTTTGTGGTCTTTGCCGCGAACACCAACGGAATGACCCGACTGCGTCCGAAGCTGACCATCACCTACGAAGCCGAGGGGAATGTGCCGCCGTTCGCACCCACCCTGACGCAACGCTTCGACGGCATCACCGTGGGCACCCGGCACGTCGTGCGATGGTCGATGCCCCAGGTGCCCGACCTGAACCGGAACCTGTCAGGGTTCGAGCTTGAGTATGCGGGAGCGGACGGCAAATGGCGGCCGGCCGCGAAGAGGATTGCCGCTGACGCACGCTCCTTCGGCTGGGAAACGTCGACCGTGCCTGAGGGCAAGGGGTATCGTCTGCGCATTCGCGCGGTCGACGCCCAGGGGGCGACAAGCGACTGGACAACGTCGGAGGGGACGTTCGCCGTCGCCCGACACGAGGTCCCGTTCCAGATCGGCATTACGCCGCCGATGACGAAGATCCGTCGTGCGAGACCCTATCGCGGACCGCTCGGCACCGCGGCATCCATCGCACTTGCCCGCAACGAGTATGAGGGCTGCCAACTCGTAATCGCGGGGGTCCACCGCGACGTGAAGGGCCTGAAGGTGACGGCAAGCGACCTGAAATCGGCCCGAGGGGTGATCGCCGCGGAGCACATCAGCGTCAACCCGGTGGGATATGTGAACACGGTGCCGCCAAGCTATCACGCGGAGTGGATCGGACAGTGGCCCGATGCGCTTCTCAACATAAGGACGGTCGACGTGCCGGCGGGGAGGGTGCAGCCGGTCTGGGTCACCGTCTATGCGCCGCCGAAAACCCCCGCCGGAAACTATGCCGGCAAACTCACCATCACCGGAGAGGGCATTGAGCCCCAAACCGTGTCACTGGCGGTACGGGTGTTCGACTTCGACATTCCGGTTCGACCGACGCTCAAGAGCTTCGCGCTCGGCCGCATTCCGGGTCCCAAGTTCTACGGCATGGAAAGGGGCGCCGCCAAGTACGATGCGATCCGCAAGAAGTGGTATGACTTTCTGTGCGCCCACCGTCTGTCGCCGGGCGGGTTCGTGCTGAAGGCGTGGGGATGGGACAAGCCGACCTACCCGGTCAAGGTGAACGCGGACGGGAGCTTCGATTTCTCCGAAGCCGAGAAGTGGGGTCAGTATTGCTTCGACCGTGGGATGAACACGTTTGTGGCGGCCAGCTTCACGAAGCCCGGCAAGTGGGGATTCCCGAAGGAGTTCTCGCCGAAGTACTACCGCGATTACACCAAATTCATGAAGGCCTACGCCGGATTCCTGCGGAAGAAAGGGTGGCTGAACGACGCGGTGGCCTACAATATTGACGAAGCCCCGGCAAAGCACTGGGAGATGTGCAAGGAAAACTACCGAACCACGAAAGCCATCAGCGCCGACATCCAGGTGTTCCAGTGTCTGAACAACCCGAAGGGCGTGAAGGCGCTGACCGGGTTCTTCGACGTGGTGGACGTGAATATCGGACAATTCCACAAGGGTGCGGCGCCCGAGAGACTGAAGGCCGGGAAGCCCGTGTGGTGGTGCGTCTGCTGCTGGCCGTCGACGCACCCGAACCTGTTCGTCGACTACCCCGCGGTCGACGCGCGCATCGTCGGGTGGCTCACGTGGAAACTGGGCGTCGAGGGGTTCGAGTACTGGAGCGTGACGTCGTGGGCGAGGAGCCTCAAGACGATGGGCGGTAAGAAGTTCATCGATCAGGTCGACAGCAAGTGGAACGCGAACTCGTTCGGCAAGTATAACGGCGACGGATATCTCACTTACCCCGGGCCGAACAACACCATCCTGTCATCGATTCGGTTCGAAGCACTCCGTGACGGGTTCGAAGACCATGAGTACCTGTCAATCCTCCGTCGGCGGCTCAAGGGCAGGACCGGGCCGGCCGCCGATGCCGCGCGAAAGCTGCTTCAGGTGTCAGACGACGTGTGCAAGCGAGACCTCTCCTTCACGCGTGATCCGGAAGTGATCCTCGACGCGCGGCGGAAGATCGCCCTCGCGATTGAGACGCTTGATCCATAAGCCGCACGTTCGAGAGCTAGAAGCCGCTGGAAGGACGGGCAACGTCGTGCCGTTCGCACCGATCCGGGCTCATCGCTTCGTCGACGGAGCAAGGTTGAGACGAAGGGATATTGTATGGAAGCTTCGGGCAAGAGGTCCTTTGCTGAGGAGACTGATGTGGTGAAACGAATGGGGATCGTCCTGTGTGTGATGCTGCTTGCAGGCAGCGTCTATGCCCAACAGAATCTTATCTCCAACGGCGGCTTCGAACAGGAACGGAAGACGGACTTCGGCGACAAGCTGCCGAAAGACATCCGCCGGATGTTCGGGGGCGCGCTCAGGAGCCCCTTCCAGGATTGGGGATTCGGAGGCGGATGGGACAACGGGAAGTACACCGTTCACCTGTCCACAGAAGCCCACTCGGGAAAGTATTCCTGTGAGATCCGGTGCGAGAAGAAGGGGCGTGGCGGCATCGCGGCGGCGCCCTTCAAGCTGAAGCCGGGCAGCATCCTCGAAGTCTCCTTCTGGGTGAAGGCCAGGGGCGCCGAGGGGGGACAGATCCTCCTGCACTACGAAGGCACCGCCGGGGACGGGTGGAACAGCCTCAAGATCGACGGCGGCACCTACGACTGGAAGAAGGTGTCGAAGCGATGCGTCGTCCCGGTCAGACATTGTCGGGCGGATGGACAGACGATCGCCATGTTCGTCTACTCGAAAACCCAGGGCTCCATCTGGATTGACGACTTCTCGGCGATTGAGATAGACGTCAACAAGATGGCCGAAAGCCCGTCGGCCCCGGCACTCACCGCACCCAGACCCAAAGAGATTCCCGAACCCGCCGGCTCGACCGGATACCGAATCGACGTTGCGACATCGCTCGACAAGGTCTTCCCCGACACCGACTACAGACCGGCTACGAAGAAAGCCGCGGCCATCGCGATGGCCCGCAACGAATACGAAGGCGTGCAAATCGTCGTCGAAGCCCCCTGGCGAAAGGTCACCGTCAAGGACGTCCGCCTGCCCGACCTGAAGGGTCCCGGCGGTGCGGTCATTCCCGCACGCGCCATCAAGTGGAACCGGGTCGACTACATCGAAACGACTATGGTCCCGCTGTACAGGGTGGATCGGGTCGGCCTGTATCCCGATCCTCTGATGCCGCCCGGGGCGTTCACGGTCGATCGGCTCTCGCGCAAACCGGTGCTGGTGACCGTAAAGACGCCGAAGGACATTCCCGCCGGAGTGTACACCGGTTCCGTGGTGATCGTCTTCGACGGGCTGGCCCCGGCCGTGGTTCCATTGACGGTCACTGTCTGGGACTTTGCCATCACCGACGAGACCCACCTCAAGACAATGACGTGGATTGGCTGGGGGACCATCCGTTACATGAACGGGCTCAAATGGTCGGCCGAGGCAAACCGGAAACTCGCCGAGATAAAGCAGAGATATTACGACATGCTGCTTGAACACCGTCTGGGCCCCGGGGGCAGCATCGCCAGCGGCGTGCCCCGAAACCGCAAGACCAGGAAGCCGGATTACGAGGCCGTCGGCAAGCGACTGGAGCCGCTGATCAAGAAGGGGATGAACGCCTTCATCATGGCCACCGCCCCCAACCTGAAACGCCAGAGGAAGAACGAATACACCGACGAATACATCAGGAAATTCACCTCGGGACTGAAGGGGTACGGCGACTATCTGAGGAAGAAGGGCTGGATCGACATGGCCTACGTCTACACCTACGACGAAGCCCCCAAGAGGCACTGGCCGCAGGTGAAGAAGATCGCGAAGGCCATCAAGAGGGCCGCCCCCGAGCTGCGGATTCTGCAATGCCTGAACGAGCCGGAAGGCGTGAAGGACCTCGCCGGGCACGTCGATGTGTTCGACGTCTACGTCGCGCAGTATCACCGAACCGGCGTCCAGGCCATGCAGAAACGAGGCACGGAGGCGTGGCTCGCCGTCTGCTGCTACCCGAAGGACCATCCCAACCTGTTCATCGAGTATCCGCTGCTCGACGCACGCATCATCCCGTCGTTCTGCTTCAAGTACGACGCCGCCGGGTTCGAGTACTGGTCCCCCATCTCGTGGGGAAGGAACTGGCGGAAGAAAGGCAAGGACCGGTGGCCTCGGGGTGACTGGGATCCCAACACCTTTGGACGATACAACGGCGACGGCTATCTCATCTACCCCGGCCCGGACGGCGTGCCCTACTCGTCCATCCGGTTCGAGTCGCTGCGTGACGGTTTCGAAGATTACGAAACCCTCTGGCAGCTGCGGCGCGTTCTCAAGAAAGCCGTCGACGCAGGCAAGCGCGGGCCGGCCGTCGATGACGCCCGCAAGCTGCTCTCGCTCAACGAGATCATCAAGGACAACGGGGACTTCACCAGGAAGGCCCGCACGTACATGACCTTCCGCGGGAAGGTGGCGAATGCCATCGTCGAGCTGCGGAAGCTCACCGGCGAAATCAAATAAGGGAGGGCACTTCGATGCGTCACGTTCTGCTTGCTGTAACCATCGTGCTGGCGGTCGGCCTTGCCGCCTCGCACGTGTTTTCGGCCGGGGCACCCGCCCCCGGTAATCTCATCAGCAATTCGTCCCTCGAGAAGCGCAGCGGACCACGCAGGGACTACCCCCAAGAGCCCTGGGGCTACGGGCTTCTCGACACCCTGGCCCGGAGTCCTTTCGCAGACTGGGGTTTCTCCGGCTATTTCGACGGCGGGGACTACGACATCAAGCTCGGCAAGGGGCACACCGGCAAGCATTCCGCCCGACTGGTCTGCCGCAAAAAGGCACGCGCGGGAATCTGCACCGACATTATCAGAGTGAAGCCCGGGACGAAACTCCGCTTCCGCGGTTTCTTCAGAGCGATTGACGCGAAGGGCAAGTGCTTCGTCAATTTCGAGGGCGACCCCGGTGAAGGATGGGCTCGGATCGACCTCCCCAAGGCGGACAACTACGACTGGACCGAGGTCACCGGAGTTGTTACCGTCAAACCGCCGAGAGGGAAGCGAAAAGCCGACGCCGACGGCAACGTCCGAATCGTCGTCTTCATCTACACCAAGGCCTACGGCGAACTGTGGATCGACGACGTGAGTCTCACCCCGGTCCGTCACTGAGTGGCCTCCGCGGCACAGCCCAACACAGGGAGACCACCATGATGCCCCGTGACTTCGCCGCATTGATGGACGGCGGACTCGTTGTGCCGTGAGTATCGCGCCGTTTCCGCCCAGTCCGGCTCAGCGCTCCGTCCGCGAGGCCAGGTCGAGATGAAGGCGCCGTGAGAAGCAGGGAGATCAGGGAACCGACTTCATGTACAAACCCAAATTCGGTTTATCGGCTTCCTATCGGATGGACTCCGAGCCGAATGAGATAATCTCGCAACTGCGGAAGTTCAATTTCACGTCGGTCGAACTCAACTTCAAGTACATCGAGCGCCACCGCCCGTACGTGCACGAGTTCGCGGAAGTTCTGGAATGCGTGACCTGTCACCTGCCTCACTCCGCGGGGAACCAGCCCCTCACCGCGGACCCCATGGAGGACGCCGCGATTCTTGACCGGCAGAAGAGACACATGGAATTCGCGGTTTCAGTCGGGTGCCGAACTTTCGCGTTCCATCTGGGCAACGTATGCGGGCAGACACTCGACCAATACTGGCGGCGGTCGATCGATTTCGCGCGGCAACTCGGGCGGATGGCCTCGGAATTGGGCGCAGTCGTCGGGCTCGAGAACTCACTTCCCGTCGTGGGCACGGCGAAGGTCGCCAGGCGATTCCTCGACGAGGTCGCTATGGACGAAATCGGACTGACCCTCGACACCGGGCACTTCTGGAGCATACTACAGGAGGACGAGTTCGGGAAATACCGGGAGAACCCGCGGCGATGTACCGACGAGGGAGCACAGCAGTTGAACGCCCTGTGCAACGACATGGCTGGCACCGTGGCCGACAAGATCGTCGGGATACACATCCACAACCTGCGTTCCAGTGACTGGCTCGATCACCAGGCGGTCGACCGCGGCGTAATGGACTACACGGCGCTTTTCGAGATTCTCCGCGCGAGCGGCTACAACCGAACCATCACCGTCGAGCTGCGACCCACCGGGGATTGGAGCGCATTCGAATCATCCGCAGAATATCTTCGGCGGTTCATGGCCTGAGATTGTCCGGGTAACGAGCAGTTCTTGATGGACCACCCGGCGCTTTTCGAGCACCTGTATTTCACGCACCCCGGCTGGTACGCGGGCGGCTACTTGAGCCACTCGTAGAGGTCGTAGTGGTCGCGGGTCATCCCTATCGCCCGGTAGACTTTCTGGGCGCGGCGGTTGGATTTCTCGACGAACAGGCGGAGCCCCTTGAGCCGGGTCGATCGCTCGACGCGACGCTTGAGGTGCAGATAGAGCCGCCGGAATACGCCCCGCCGTCGCGCCTCGGGAACGACGTAGACGGAATGGATCCACAGCACGGCGCCGTTGCGCCAGTCGCTCCACTCGGGCAGCACCAGCGTCACGCCGACGGGGTGCCCGTCTTCCTCCGCCACCCAGTAGCACCCCTTGCTCGGGTCCCGGAAGACCGCCCGGACGCCGCGCCTCACCGTCGCCTTGTCGAGGTGAATCTCCTCGGTCTCCAGGGCCATCCGGAGCTGGAACCCGACGATGGTGTTCACATCGCTCGGCCGCCCCTTGCGGACTTTGATCATTCCGCTCAGGCCCCCGCCCCTCGCTGGCCGTATTTCTCGTAGTGCACGATTTCGGCCAAGGGCCGTTTCGGCGCCGCCCGGCCCGCTTCGAGAATCTTCATCACGTCGGCTTCGGGAACGTCACCCGGTTTGAACTCGCGGACGCTCCGGCGGAGTCGTATCGCCTCGAAAAGGTCCACCGGATCTCTCCTCCTGCAAACCCCGTCCTACGGCCATCTCACGGTCGAGTATCGCTTCCTTTCCCCGGAGTCGGCGTTCGTCCGTTCTTTCGTGGCGGCCGCCCTCCGTGAAGGAAGAACTCGAGCAGCTCTTCAGACTCAAAGAACACATCGGCCGGCTCGTGTCGCTGGCCGAGTCTCCCAATCAGCCTTGCGTTCCCGCCCAGGCGCCGGTAGCGCCGGATCAGTTCGCCGCTGTGCGCGGCCAGCGGGACCAGCCTGTCTTCGATCCCGTGCAGGCTCAACAGGGGGACCTTGGCCGCCACGAGCAAGGCCAGGCGATCCAGCGGATTGTGCTGTTTGAACTGGTTGCGCAGCTCGGCTTCGTTGCGCTTCTCGCGTTCGGTCTCCGGCAGCTTGTCCCACTCGGCCTTCTTCGCCTTCCGGCCCGCCAGGTCGTAGATCCGCGCGAAGAACGGCGTCACCGAGATCTTGCAGACCGGGTAGATCGCGCCGATGCACTGGACCTTCTTGGGGTGGTCCGCTGCCCAGTTCAGCACCATCAGGCCGCCGCGGCTTTGCGCGAAGAGACAAGGCTTCGCCGAGAGCTTGAACTCCTCCACCACAAACTCGTGGAACCTGGTGAACTGCTCGCGGCCCTTCGGGTTGCCCCACGACTCGCCCACATCCACCGCGCAGATCGCGGATCCGCCACCCAGGAGCCGCGAGAACAGCCAGTCATTCCACGGGTTCGGATAGCGAACGCGGCCCCGCTCGTCCCGCAGTGCAGGAGCGAACCACACCCACGACGTGGGGCCTTTCTCCGCCCGCTTTTTCGGGAGGATGACGAACGCGCGGTTCCCGGTCTCGGGGAGTCGAAAGTCCAGCCGTTCACAGCCGTATTGCCTGGAGCGGGTCATCCGGACTTTGGGCCGAGGCTTGGCCGCCTCCTTCGCGCCCGCCCGGGGCGCCATCGGCACCAGAAGGGCGAGGCAGGCAATCCCGCGCAGGAGCAGATGTTTCCTTCCCATCGGGAACCCCCGTAAGCCGGAGAAGGTGTCCTTTCACTTGGCTGTGTTACAACTTACCAAGAAAACGCCCCGACGGCAACGCAAAAGCGACAAATTCGAGTCCCGTTCCGTCAACCCGGCTCCTCGATGGTGGCCAGAGCAACGGCCAGCTTGCAGCAGTTGGCGAAGTGCCCCAGGTCCGCGTACTCCTGCGGAGAGTGACACTGAAACCCGCCGATGCCGACGGAGACCGTGGGAATGCCGAACGCGACGAAATGATTCGAGTCCATCCCCCCGTCGTGGCTGACCAGCGCTGCCTCGATCCCGCACGACTTCGCGGCGGTCTGCGCGAGCTTGACCACCGGTGCGTCGTCAGGCAGGGCGAACGGCTCATACGTCGGGCCCTGCGAGAAGCTGACGCTGCACGCCTCGCCATTCTCACTCTTCACTTGTTCGGCGGCGCGGCGGAACGCGTCCTGCCAGGCGCCGATGACCTTCTTGCGGAAGTCGTGGCTGTGCGAGCGGAACTCGGCCAGGCCGTAGAGGTGGGGCATCACGACGTTGCTGCCGGTGCCGCCCTTCAAGATGCCGAGGTTGGTGCGGGCGTCGCCATCCGGCTTCTCGACGTAGCCGAACCAA
The DNA here is from genome assembly GCA_964505325.1 of uncultured Planctomycetota bacterium. Classification (GTDB taxonomy): domain Bacteria; phylum Planctomycetota; class PUPC01; order PUPC01; family PUPC01; genus CAZDHT01. The sequence goes on from CAZDHT010000029.1 coordinate 12,799, forward strand.
CCGTCGCGGCCGATCTCGGCAAGGGCGAGGGCCTCGACCATCGCCGCGGAGGCGCCTTTCTGCGGCCGTCCGCCGTGTGCGGCGATCCCCTCGATCTCGATGTTCATTCGCTCCGTGCCGATGATCTTCGTGACCAACTCGTCGCTCTTGCCGCCGTCGAATTCGAAGCCGAAGACGGGCAGCTCAGGCCCAAGCTGCCCAACATCCAATCCCCGCGCCCCGACCAGGCCGACCTCTTCCTGCACGGTGATAAGCACAGTAACCGGTGGATGGTCGCCGTCGAGCTCCTGTAGGGCTTTGATGGCGTGCAGCATCGCCGCGCACCCGCAACGAGCGTCGGCGCCGAGCGCCTTGCCTTCCGCGTCATTGACCACGCGGTCGCCCTCGACGCGCGGCTTGCACCCCACGGCCGGCGGCACGGTATCCATGTGCGTAGCCAGCATCCGGCGCGGGCCGCCGCGCACCCCGTCCAGGCGGATGTAAAGATTGCCCGTGTTGCCGCCGTAGTCGCTCTGCTCGTATGTCTTGTCGCTCGACATCGCGCCGCGCGGGACGCCGAGTTCGAGGCACGCGTTGATGAGATACTGCTCCACCTTCTTCTCATCGCCCGGTGGGCCGGGGATCGGCAGCAGCTCCATCAGACACCTCATCGCCGCTTGTTCGTCGTAGGTCATTGGCATCTCCTTCAATGAAAAGCGCGTGCAAGCTTCCACGGTATCCTATCGGCCGACTTCAGTGCTGTCAATCGCGCCGGGCACGTTGCCCCGCCCGGCGGTCGGTCGCTGTGGCGGGGAGCCGGAGGTTGTGATACAATATTCCGAGGCGGTGTTCACCGGCCAGAGGAACCGACCATCGGACGCAAGGAACCGCGCACGCCAGCAGCATTCACCGGGCCGATGCGGGTGATGCTCGTGCTGGCGCTCTGTGGTGCACACGCCGCGCGGGCCGGCGAACCCAAGCCCCCGAGTGCCGCGCGCAAGACCCAGCGCAAGGACCCGTACAAAGACGCCTACGCGAAGTACAAACCCGACTTCCTGAATCTGATCCAGCAGAGGTCCGGTTACGGCCGTGCGTTCAGGGGCTGGGTCCAGCCCGAGAAGAAGATGCGCCTTTCTTCCGAGCCGAGCTTCTTCACGCTGAACTACATCCAGGAGGACTCTCGGGCCAACGCGCTGGTCGACGCCGCGCTGGAGAAGGAGGCGCAAGGGAGGTTCCGCGACGCGCTGAAGATGTATCAGATCGTCATCGAGAAACACCCCCGCGAGCTCTACCGAATCTCGAACTTCGGGGTGTTCGTTCCCATTTCGCAGTACTGCCAGCGCCGCATTCTGAGCTTTCCGCGCGGGGACCTGGCGCATTACCGGACCCTGTTCGACGCCCGCGCCAGGGAGACGTTCGAGAACGCTCGCCGGAAGCACTCGCTGATCGGGCTCTCCGAGGTCGTGGACACCATGCTCGCCACCTCGTACGGAGGCCGGGCGATACTCGAACTGGGGAATTCCGCTCTCGACACCGGCCACTATCTGGAGGCGCTGGAGCGGTTCGGCACGATACGCGACTTCTTCCCCGACCGCGAGCTTCGCACGCCGGAGCTCGATCTCAAGGTCGCTTACTGCCGCAAGATGCTGGGCGCTCAGGGGGCCGAGCCCCGCGGCGCCAGGGCCAAGGGCGAACTCTCGCCGGAGCAACTGAATCGCCTCAAGCAGGTCCTCACGGAGGCGCGTCCTGAAAGGCCGCCCTACCACTCGCAGTTGGCCAGCGGGCCGCACGTGGCCGCCGACGACTACACGCTTTTCCCGCCGACGGCCGATCCGCTGATGCTGACCGAGCCGGTATGGACGCAGACCGTGCCCGGCTCGCAGGTCATCGGCTGGCGAAACCAGGAGCACTACGTGTTTTCGCAGCCGGTCGTTTCCGGCAACAGCATCATCTACCGCTACAAGAACGTTGTCTACTGCCGCTCGATCCTGAACGGAGAACTCCGCTGGGAGAACGAGCTGGGCGGGCGGGCCGTCTGGCAGAACCGCAACGAGCGGCAGTATCCAATGGAAGACGTGGTCGTACAGGACGGCCTGGTCTTTTCGGTCATCTCGAAGGGCGGCCCGTCGCTGGTTGCGCTGGACGAGGTGACCGGACAACTGAAATGGGCGTACGGGCCGATGGTCGCGGCGACGGAAGAAGAGGCCCGAATGCGCTTCGAGGCCGCCCCCGCCGGCGGGCCGCGCACGATCTATGCCGGGTACGTGCTCGACAATATCGAGGGCGAAACGCACACGGACACGGAGTACGGCCTGATCGCCTTCGAGAGCGCCACCGGCCGGCTGCGCTGGCGGCGGGCGCTGTGCTGCTTGGCGCCCGGCAAGTTCTCCGGCGGGTTCGCCGAGAAACGCCGCAACCGAATCCGCAGCTTCACCAGCCCGCCGCTGTACCACCAGGGCACGGTGTACTATAACACGAACGCGGGGGCCATCGCGGCGGTGGACAGCCGCTCGGGCCGCATCAAGTGGCTGATGCGCTATCCTTACTGGCCCAGCATCCACGACGCGACCCGCCAGTTCGGCGCCCTCATCCACACCGGCCACTGGTACAAGCATCCCGTCCGTCCGCACTCGCCGATGTTCTGGTACAACCAGCGCCCGCTGATGGTCGGCGAAGGCCTCTACATCCTGCCCGTCGACACCCGGATGATGCTCTGCCTGGACCGCCGCACCGGGCAGGTCCGGTGGAGCAAGGCCAAAGCGACCATCGATTCGCGCGGATACGCGGCGGACACGGGCTGCTCGTACTTGCTGGGACCCACCAGGGAAGGACATCTGGTGTTGGTCTACAGCGGACGGCTGCATGCCGTGCAACTGATTGACCCCGCGACCGGCAAGACGGTGTGGCGCTCGGGGGACCTGATCAAGCGAGAGACCCAGCCCGTGATGAACCTGCCAGGGTTTACGCCGTATCCGTACGCGACCATCCACTTCAACCGCCGCTGGCCCGAGGTCACCGCCCGCCCGTTCCTCACCTCCGACGACACACTCTACGTCGGACACACGATCCACGTGGACACCGGATACTCCGGCGCCGGCGTCCAGGGCTGGTGTTATCATCTCACCCAGCTCTCGCTGGCTTCGCGCCGGATCGTCGAGCAGCGGCGTCACTACAGCTCGGAACTGCTCGCCTATGCCGATCAGTGCATCCGGAGCCTTGCCCCGCAGACGCTGAAAGAGCTCGAAGACCTCCCGCACAAGAACAAGGACGTCCGGGGGAGGATCGGCGCCTGCAAGGCGGTCATCAAGGACACCGTCCCGGCCAACCGCTACGGTTCATTCCTGCCCGGCTCCCGAATCACGTTCCGCCGTTACGGGGTACCGTTCGAGTTCCGCTTCAACGTGCGCGAGATCTCGATGGTGTACGATCGGCCGGCCGTGGAGAAGGCGATCGCGGGGCGCAACGACCCGGCGGCCATCTTTGCCCGCGCCGAGCTTGCCGCGGCGGAGGCGCGCTACGACGAGGCCGCCCGGCTGCTGAACACCTGCCTGGCCGCCGTGTCCTCGGAGGACCTCGACTTCCGCGCCACCATCAACCAGTTGCTGTTCCGCATCTACCGCCGGCTCGCCCGCGCCGCGGTCCGAGCGGGGAACGCGGACCGGGAGCTTCAGAGCTGCCTGGGCATGAGCCGCACGGCCAGCACCCTGGCCGACGAGATCGAGACGCTGTTCGCGCTGTCAGAAGCCTACGAACGCAAGGGCGACCTGGCGGCATCGGCCCGCTGCCTGCGGAGCACCATTGCCGTCTACGGCCACCACGAGTACCCGGTCGCCGAGGTCGCCGCGCTGGACCCGGAGAAGGTGATGGGCGCGGCGCAGGGCGTGCTGACCCGCGCTCGTGCCTACGCGCAAAACCCGTTCTTTGGCCCGGCGTTCCAGAAAAGCGTCGCGCTCCTCCGGAAGGGCCTGCCTCTGTACCTGAGCACGGTGTCTCCGCTCCCGAAGTCGCTGACGGTGCGGGCGGGCGAACTGGCTGCGGCGCGCCTGGCGCGCCTGCAAGAGCTGTCGCCCGAATCTGCCGCGCGGCTTGAGGCCGTGGCGGAACGCGAGCTTCGCGGGCGTTCGCCCGAGGAGCAGATCTACCGCTTGTGGGAGTTCCCCGGAACGGCCGTTGCCCAGAAGTTGCTGGTGGCGTTGTTCGAGAGTGCTGCGAAGGATGAGAGCGAGCCCGGCAGGCGCCGCCGGTGGCAGCTCGCCGATGCCGCCCGCGTCTGCGGTCTCAAGATCCCCGAGGCGCAACGGGCCCGGGTGTCTGCGCCGCCGGCCGTAAAGCGGAACACGCCCATCACCCTGCCGCAGAGGGAGCGGCCGCTCGATCTATCCGACCCCGAAGGCATCAATTGGCTCGTGCTCGAGCGGCGCGGCCAGCACTGGCGCCAGCCGCACCTCCTCTTTGTCGGCGGGCGCGTCCGCAAGCGTCTGGACAACAAGTTCGTGCTGGCCTGCGTCGACCTCAAGACCGGAACGCTCGCGTGGAAGACCGACAAGAACATCCGCCTACGCGGCAGAGGGCAGGAGCCCGGGTTCTTCGAGGCGTTCGTCCATGACAGCATCCTGGTGGTTCACGGTCTGTATGACGTGCTCGCCTATGACCTCCGAACCCGGGAGCTCCGCTGGCGTTACCGGGTCCCGTTCGATTTCGAGATCAAGGGGGCGATCATGAGCGGCGACCTGCTCGTCCTCACCGGCAAGACGGAGACGCTCGCCCTCTACATCCCCACGCCCAGCCGCAACGGTGAGGTCGTGTGGCAAGTGAAGGAGATGGGCGACCTGTATATCCCGTCGTATTTCCACCGCGACCGCCTGGTCAGCGTTCGCAAGATGCCGTTCAACGTCACCGTGCGCTACCGGGTGACCGGCAAGCTGATCGGCCGGCTCGCGCTGCCCGACCTGTCGCTTCACGCCGAGCACCCGCTGCTGGACGGCGGTCCGCGGGCGCTGCCCGCCGCTCACGACGGCAAGCTCCTCGCGGTCAGCGATGGATGGTATTACATCCTGCTCGACATCGAACGCATGGCCACCCTGTGGAAACGGCTGATCGACAACAATGACCTCACCCGCGAACCCGCCATGCGCTTCGCGCTCAGCGGCCGTTACCTGGCCGTCCTCAAAGAGGACTACGATCAGAAGGTGATCTACATGCTCTCCACCCGCACCGGCGAGGTGCTGTGGCACACGGACCCCAAGAACGCCAGGTCACCTCAGCCGATGCACTCGATGCACATCGATGGGGACCGGATCTTCGGGATCGGCGTGCACCCCGGGCAGGGATTCCACTTCGTCGGACGCGACTGCAAGACGGGGAAGCTCCTCTTCCAGCGAACAGTCACCGGCTACAACGCCAAGCCCCACGTCGCCCTTATCCCCCCGCTCCTGGGGACGCACGTGGCCGTGAGAGTTCAGGACCGGCAGGACTTCGAGCTGCGCGTCTTCGACACCCGGACGGGCAAGCTGCTTCACACGATGAAGAAGCAGGGGGTCGGACCGTTCGGCGTGCACGGCCGGGTCTCGACCACCGTCCAGAACGGTCGGCTCGTCCTGCTGAGCAAGGACCAGCTCAGCATGTGACGCGGCTGCGAGCCGTGCCCGCCTGATCATCTCCGCGGAAGCTCAACACAGGAGAAGGATGTCCGCCGCGCTGTCGAACGCCGCCTCAAACGTCACGTCGTCAACCCGTGTCCCCCGGCGAGGACGTAACTTGTCGGCGGTCTCCTTGTCCTTGACGGCAAGGCGGGCGTGAATCGGAAGGTCAATCTTATAAGGCTTGCAGCGCGGGATGCGCGCCACTGCCTCCCTGGCTCCCTCGCGGATCATCCGTCGAGCGACCTCCGGGGCTACGAACACCGCAGCCTCCCGCCCCAGTCCCTGCTTGACGGACACGGTTATGATCTCGTCGCCAAAGAACTCGCGGGCCTCGCGGCAGGCCGCATCGTCGCCGGTCACCATGACAACGGGGATGTCGAAATGCCCCGCGACCAGGGCTTCCTGTCCGATCTCGCCCGTCTCGCGCCCGTTGTACCAGTATCGGTCGCCGCGCTCCGGGCTCTGCGTGTGGCACAGGATGCCGTCCGGCGTACCGGCCATCGCGTGGTGCCCGAGCAGAATGGCGCCGTCGCAGTCCGGCTCGAGCCCGCCAAGGGGCCGATCGTACCAGCCGCCCACGATGTGCCTCGCCCTTCGGTGCATCATCTCCGGGACGAAGTTGTACGGGATGCCGTGGCCGTCGCGGACGAGGATTTCGTCGATGCCCGCCTCGATCAGGCCCTCGATGCAGGCGTTGATGTCGCCCATCAGCAGGTGCCGGGCCTCGTCGTAGGCGGCCCAGTCGACCATCCGCAGGTGCGGTGGCTGGCCGCGGGCATCGGTCTTGTCGCTCGTCTGGGTGAACCGGCACACGCCGCTCACGCCTTCGAGATCGGTGAAGATGAACACCTTCATACCGGGCTTCCCTGCATGCCTCAGAACTTGACGACATCGAGCGCGCTGTCAAACACCGCCTCGAACGTGAGGTCATCGACGCGCTTCGCCCGGCTGGGCTTGAAGGCGTCGGCCGTCTCCTTGTCTGGAAACGCCAGCCGGCCCGTGATGGGGAGGTCGATCTTGTACGGCTTGCAGTTGGGGATGGCCGCAACGGCCCGGACGGCGCCCTCGCGAATTCGCTCGCGAGCCGCCTGCGGCGCGACGAACACCGCGGCTTCCCGGCCGAGCCCCTGCTTGACGGACACGGTTACGATCTCGTCGCCGAAGAACTCGCGTGCCTCGCGGCAAACCGCGTCGTCGCCCGTGACCATGACGAGCGGAATGTCGAAGTGCCCGGCGATGAGCGCCTCCTGGGCGATCTCGCCGGACTCGCGTCCGTTGTACCAGTACCGGTTGCCGCGCTTCGAGCTCTGAGTATGGTACAGCACGCCGTCGGGCGTGCCGGCCATGGCGTGATGCGCCAGCAGGATGACCGCGTCGTAGCCCGGCGCGAGCCCGCCTAGCGGGCGGTCGCCCCATCCGCCGACGACGTGTCTCGCCTCGGGGTGCATCATCTCGGGGACGAAATTGTAGGGCTTGCCGTGCCCGTCGCAGACGACGATGTCGTCGGCCCCCGCCTCGAGCAACCCGTCCACGCAGGCATTGATGTCACCCATCAGCAGGCGGCAGGCCTCGTCGTAGCGGGGGCCCACTTCACGGGTCTGAAAGAACCGGCAGACGCCGCTGGCGCCCTCCAAATCGGTAAAGATGAACACCTTCACGAGACATCCTCCCATTCAAGTGCAAATTACGGACCGGGAAACGGCGTCTCCGCAATCCGCAATCTGCACGTCACAAAGCCCGGTGGTTCAGGCGTCCAGATGCTTGGCGATGAACGTGATCGCGTCGCCGACTGTCTTGACTTCCAGCGCCTCGTCCTCGTCCATCTCGATGTCGAACTCCGCCTCGAACCCGGCGACCAACTCGATGCTCTGGATCGACTCGGCGTGGAGGTCCTGCACGAACCGGGACTCGGCCGTGATCTGCTCCACCGGGACCCCGACCACTTCGCTGGTCACTTTCTTCACCCTGGCCGTCACGTCATTCAGATCCGCCATGATTGGCTCCCTAAAACGTCGTTAGCGCTTGAACGCCTTCTTGATCGCCTTCCGAAGGTCCTCTTTCAGCATGCCGTGGAGATGTCGGATCAGCTTCTCCTCCGCCGCCGACATCTCCTTCTTCCGGCGGCCCATCGCGGCCCGCGCCGTCCGGAGCATGGCCTTCAGGCCCATTCCCTTCGTCGGCCGCCCGTTCAGCATCCAGCAGAACGATGGCACGTCCTTCGGCATCAACTGGCCGCTGAACACCAGGTTGCTCATCATGCCGACGACCGTGCCGGTGTTGAGGAGGGCGCCGATGCTCGTCTTGGTGTGGTCGCCGATCATCGAGCCAAGAAACTGCTCGCCCGTGTCGGTCACCTCTCCTTTGAAGTAGACGCTGACCGTGGTGTAGTCGTTCTTCAGGTCGCTGTTGGTGGTCGCTCCACCGATATTGACCCACTCGCAAATGTAGGTGTGGCCGAGGAACCCGTCGTGGTACTTATTGGAGTACCCCTGCATGATCACGCACTCGACCTCGCCGCCGACCCGGCACACCGGGCCGAACGAGCATGCCTCCCGGATCTTTCCACCCATCAGGCGGCACTCGGGGCCGATGTAGCCGGGGCCTTCGACGCGCGTGTGCGGGAAAATGATCACGTCCTCCTCGATGATGATCGGGCCTTCGGTCGCGTCGAGCACGACCATCGGGTGAATCCTGGCAGTTGGCGCGATGTAGATGTGCTCGCTCCCCAGCATGCAGCTCAGCGCGGGCATCTCCGCGTTGACCGCCGGCGTGTAGAGCCGCTCGAAATCGCTCTCGATCATCGCCGAGTTGTGGCGAATGAGCAGCCAGGGGAAGTCGATCATCGTCGCCTCGGCCTCCTTGACCGCCAGCTTCGGTCCGAGCGCCGTCAGGACCGCCTCGAGCGGCTCGAGACTCACGTCGGCCCCGGGGAGTTCGGCATCGCGCGATTCGTCCTTCGCGGCGGCCAGCGTGTCTGCCGTAACGTTGGCGGCCACCAGCGTGTCGCCCACCTTCAGCGCCTCGTCCGGCCCGATCGACTTCAGGTCGCACGTACCGTCGACCAGCAGCCGCCCGTTCACGAACATGACATCGCCCTTGAGCTCGGCCGGATCGTTGACGGGGACGTCGGCCTTCTGCGCATACACCTCGCCCAGCCAGTCGCGCACAAAGGCGGCCGACGAATCGGCGCCGGCCGCATGCGCGATCTTCTCGCCCAACGACGTCGCGCCGCAGCGCAGCTCGAACGACGGCCGCATGTACGTCAGCGGATACAGGTTGTCGTACTTCGCATCCTCAAAGATGATCAGCTTCATCGGGGTCTCACGTTCCTCCAAGAAGCGACCGGCCCGGATCGCCGCATACTGTACATGGCATCCCGGCGTGAGTCAAGCGCCGCACCTCCTCGCAAGAACTGGTATTATAAATGCACACGTGTGCATTTATAATACCAGTTCTCTGGGGAGCCATTTGAAGTGTTACAGCACTGCGAAGAAAAGACTCTCCCCTCGCGCTCTCCATGCGCCGCAACAGATCTCCTCAGACGCCACCTGCCCCCCCCCGCAGGCGCGAAGAGCCTTCTGTTCCTCAGAGCTCACGGCGTTCTTGGGGAACTGCTTCACGAAACCGGGAACGGGTGGGACTAGCGACCCTCTCGCGGGGGCCGACGCCCACCACGTTCGCCCTTTGACTGGGCCTCGTTCACCTTGAGCGGGCGGTCGTCGAGCTCCTGCCCGTCCAGTGACTCGATGGCGGCGCGCGCCTCCTCGTCGTTCGGCATTTCGACAAAGCCAAAACCGCGGGACTGCCCGCTGTCCCAGGACTTGATGATCTTGGCCGACGACACCTCACCGTGCGCCTCGAACGCCGCGCGCAGCGCGTCTTCAGTTGTACGATAGTTCAAGTTGCCCACAAAAATGTTCATCTACGACCTCCGTGTCCCTTTCTCCGGCCCTCTCGCTGCTGGGCCGCGCGCAACCGCAGGCTGCCCCGCAGTTAATTACCCTCGTACCCACAGTGAAGCCGAAAATGCCACCGAGTCATGCCCCGTTTTAGCTGGGCGAAAGGCCCGTTCACGGGCCTTCGCGAGGAGCGACAGCTCCGAGAACAGGCCCTGCCTTCAGGCGGGGTCGTACCGGCCGGGTCCTGTCTTTGGGCTGAAGCCCCGTTCACGGGGCTTCTCAGAGGGCTTCAGCCGACCCCGGGAAGCCCCGTAAACGGGGCTGAGCCTGGAAGGAGGGCCGGACGCCGCCCGACCCCTGCTGAAGCGGGGGCCTATTCTCGCCCGACTGCGGTGGGGGGCGGCGGGGTGCCTTCCCGATTCTCTCGGAAAAACACTTGACATATCATAGACGTTATGATATATTAAGTTCAGACTCGGGCGCCGGGTCAAATGCCCGGCAACGACGCACGGAGAAAGGAGGTCACCATGGCTGCGAAAGCCGGAAAAAAGGCAGGAAAGGCGGAGAAACAGGGCAGAAAGGCCAAAAGAACGGCCCCCCCGCCCCCGGACTCCGACGCCGCTATCAGCGAACTCATCGACATGGAGGAGGCGAGCAAGCTCCTCAAAACCACCCGCCCCACCTTCTATCGATGGCTCCGCGCCGGCAAGATCAAGGGCATGAAGCTCGGACGCCAGTGGCGGTTCTATCGCGAGGATATCGAGCGCTTCCTCAAGGGCCAGGGCCCCCGCGTCGACCTGCCCGCCAGCCTCAAGCCGCTCATCCAGACGCTCCGCCGGCGGGTCAAGGAGCTGGGCGGAAAGGACCCGTCCCGCAAGGACCTGAACGACGTGCAGTGCGCCGTGCGCCTGATGGTCGCGCTCGGCGTGGCGCTGAAGGCGAGCGACCTCCACGTCACCGCGCACATCCCCGAGCCCGGCGCCGAATGCGTCGGCGTGCTCCGGTGCCGCCTGGACGGCGTGCTGCATCGGTTCGCGGAGATTGACCTGCGCCTGCTCCCCGCGATCGTCGAGGAGTGGAAGCGCATGGCCGCGTGCGACGTGCGCGAGACCAAGCTCCCGCAAGACGGCCGCATGGTCCTCAAGATGGCCGACCTGAAGCACGGCGCCGGGGAGCGCGTCCTCGACCTGCGCGTCTGCTTCGTGCCCGCCGCGTTGGCCGAGTCGGTCACCGCCCGCCTGCTCGACCCGGCGAACGTGTCCCTCACCCTGGACCGGATCGACTACGCCCCGAGCGACCGCGAGCGGCTGCTCGAGGCGCTCGGCGCCCCGAGCGGTCTCATCGTCGTCACCGGCCCCACCGGCTGCGGCAAGACGACCATCCTCTACTGCTGCGTCGGCCGGCTCGCCGGGCCGGGGGTCAAGGCGATGTCCGTCGAGGACCCCGTCGAGTACTTCCTCCCCTGGGTCACACAGATCCCCGTGAATCACGCGACCGGCCTGACGTTCTCGCGCCTGCTTCGCTCGATGCTGCGGTCCGATCCCGACGTGATCCTGGTGGGCGAGATCCGCAACCTCGAGGCGCTCCAGGTCTCGCAGCAGGCTGTCCTGACCGGGCACCTGGTGATGACGACCCTGCACACCAACGACGCCGCCAGCGCCCTGACGCGGATGGTCGACATCGGCTGCGTGCCGTTCCTGGTCGCCGACACCACCCGCCTGGTCACGTCGCAGCGGCTGGTCCGCGTGCTCTGCCCCCATTGCAGCGTGAAGACGGAGCCGCCGGCCGAGCTGCTGGACTGGGCGACCGACGCGGCCCGGGCGGGCGGCCTCGACCCGGCCGCACTCCCCGGGAACTTCAAGAAAGCCGTCGGGTGCGAGCGGTGCGCCTCGACCGGCTACAAGGGCCGTACCCTCATCGCCGAGATGCTCGAGGTGAGCCCGAAGATCCGCGAGGCCGTGGTGCGGGGCGGCTCGACCGAGGAGTTTCGCACCCTCGCCGTCGGCGAGGGGATGACCACCCTGATCGCGGACGGGGTGCGCCGCGCCGCCAACGGCCAGACCACCCTCGAGGAGGTCAGGCGGGTCACCTGGTAGCACGTGGCGGGGCTCCGGCGGAAGCGGGCCGGCCGGCGCTTGTGTCCGCTCGGTGGGGGTGCTATACTTCGCGGTGTCCGAGCTGGGGGACATCGCGTGGCGGAACCGGACGGACCCATCCCTGATTCGCTGGCCCACGACCTCCCCGGTCTGCCCATCACTCTCGGCGATCTGACGGTTGACGAGAGCGGCTTCCACCGGGAAGCCCGGGGCCGACGTCCGGCGCGGCACGCCGCGTGGTCGGACGTGACGGCCGTCCGGCCGGGCATGTTCGCCCTGGTGGTGGAGGGCCGGCGGCAACCGGGTGCGGCGGTCCGCGACCTGTTCCGGGTCTGGGCGCGGACAAGGAACGTTCGGCGCGGGGTGGACGCCTGGAAGGAGTACCGGCTCCGGGCGCTCGAGCGCGGGCGCGTGTTGCACGGGTCGGCCGCCACGCCCTTCATGCGTCGGCTCGCGTGGCTTTTCCTTCTCGGCAGCCTGGAGATGGTGTTCTGCGCCGGAAGCATGCTTTGGATAGCGCCCCGGTTTGTGGATTCCGCTGTGGTAGATCCGGCTCTGGGTTCGAGGGTCGCTGAATCGCGCCCCGAGGCCCGCTGGGTTCCTCTAGTCACGGGGGCGGCGCTTGGAGTCATTGTCGCCGTCACAGTCTCTGTCTCGGCCTCCGCAATCCTCTGGCGGCGCGCGATGCGCCGGTGGAGCCGGTGGGAGTTCTCGCGCGACGGCCTGGCGTTCCACGCTCGTGGCGAGCGCCGGGTCGTGGCGCCGTCGGAGCAGATCGGGTCGGGGCTGCTTCCGGGCGTGCGGATCGGGAAGGAACGCGTGATGCTGGGCGAGGGCTTTCTGATGGTCGCCGCCCCGGTGGTCTGGCCGTTGTTCCTGGCGCTCAACGAACGCGCGGGGCGGAGGATGCGGCTCGGGCCGGTCGTGATCGGCGTGCTCTTCGCTGTGTTGGCCGGGCTCACGTGGCCGGTTGCCTGGTATGCGTGGCGGGACCTGCTGCTTTCCGAGCAGACTCACGTCTCGCCCTTCTTGGCCGTGTGGGGGGCCCTGCTGGCCGTCGGGTGCACGGTGGCGATTGTCGCGTTGCCTTGGTGGTTGCGCCGCAAGCACGCGCGTCTGCTGGCCGAGGGCCGCGCCCTGCTCGAGCGGCTCGGCTGGTGACGCGGTCTCTCCTTCTCGCGCACGTGCCCGCGTGAGCCGGCGTTGTTCGCCGCGACGTCTCGCTGGGCTTGCCCGGCCGGCGTTTTCCACGTACACTCCGCGTGTGAATCGGCTGAGGATCGTGTGCCACAACGCGTTCTGGTTTCAGGGCCGCCCGTACGCGCCCGACCGGCCGGGCGGCGCGGTGCCGGAGATCCTGGCGCGGCTCGTCCAGGTTTATCGCCGGCTGGAGCCCGACGTCCTCTGTCTCCAGGAGATTCAGAGCGAGGGCGTGTTCCAGGGCCTGCGCGAGCAGATGGAGATGCCGGGCGCCTATTGCCCCGGCGGCGCACTCCCGCAGTACGGCGGGGCCGTGCTCTGGCGCGAAGGGGAGTTGCTGAGCGACTGGCGCGGAGGCGATGATCCGCCGGAGCGGATGTGGCAGATCGTCGAGGCTCCGTTCGCGGGCGGCGTCGTGCGCGTCGCCAACGTTCATCTACCCTCGTCCCGCCATCTAGGCGAAGAGCGTGCCGCGGGTCGCCGCCTGGAAGAGATGGAAACCGTCGCGAGTCACGGGCCCGCGCCGGACATGATCGTCGGCGATTTCAACGAGCAGCCCGGCGGGCCCCTCGGCAAGCTCCTCGCCGCGCACGGCTACGAAGACGCGGCGGTTCTGACCGGGCGGACGCACATCGGCACGACCCCCGGCAACCGGCGCAACGACCAGATCTGGGTGATCCAGAGATTCTGGGACAGCGTCGCAGACTACGGCGCAACCCCGAACGACGAAATGGTCGCCGACGTTCCCGGCAAGGAGCACCTCAGCGACCACTTCCCGGTGTGGATCGAGCTGAACGCGGAGACAAAGACGTGAGTACATTCGACTGCGTTTTCTTCGACTCGGGCGGCACCTTGTACCAGCACTTGGCCGACTGCACGGACCCGTCACGCCAGGAGGTCAACGCGCGCCGGCTGGACCGCGTCGCCGCGCTCATCAGCGCGTTCGGCGTCGAGATCGGGTTCGACGAGCTGGCGGCCGTGCTGACCCGCTGCGAAGTTGGGTGCCGCGACACACTGGGCGTCCGGTACAACTACCACCAACTGATGATCACGTTCATCGATGAACTGGGCCTCGCCCTCGGGCCGGAAGTAGCGGCCTGCCTGGCCGACGCGTATTGCGGCCCGCGCTACGCGAGCTGGCTCTTCCCCGGCACGCGCGCCATGCTGCAAGCCCTCCACGATGCCGGCCTATACCTCGGCGTCATCGCCAACACTTACTGGCCCGGCTTCACCATGGACCGCGCCTTCGCCGGCGTCGGGCTTCTGCAGTTCTTCCAGACCCGCATCTACTCGGGCGACGTGGGCGTGGCCAAGCCGGACCCGGCCATCTTCCTCCTCGCCGAGGAGGTCTCCGGCCGACGCGGCGGGCGCATCCTTTACGTGGGCGACGACCTGGAGGCGGACGTCCACGGCGCCGCCGGGGCCGGCTGGACCGCCGCGCTCAGGCGGTCGGCAGCCCCCGCCGGCGACGACCTCGCCGACTTCGTGTTCGGCCATTGCGATGAACTGACCGACTTCGTCCTCGGCGACTGATCACTGGTGGACGAGCCCTTCGCCAGGCCCGGCACCCAAGTTGCAGCGGCGTTCAAGTGAGCGCCCCTGCGCCCGACGGCTCGCCGCGCCGTCGTCACCATCCCGCATTCGCGGCGTCCACTCGCGCTCACTCGCTCGGGGCGCGCTATTGCCCCCGGCCCCGCAACTGCGTATAATCTGCCCTTCATCGGTGTCCCACAGAGGCATTTGTCGCTCAGAGAGCAAGGAGTCGTGCGTTGGCGAAGACGAGAACACTGAAGGTCGGCGTGATCGGGGCTGGAGGCATCGCGGGATCACACATCAAGCGCCTGCAGACGATTGAGGATGTCGAGGTCCACGCGGTGTGCGACATCCGCGAAGGCGCGGCCAAGCAGAAGGCGGACGAGTTCAACATCCCGCAAGTCTTCAAGGACTACAAGGACCTCCTGAAGCTCAAGGCGGTGAAGGCAGTCTCGGTGTGCACGCCGAACTTCTTCCACGCCGAGCCGACCGTCGCGGCGCTGAAGGCGGGCAAGCACGTGATCGTCGAGAAACCGATGGCGATGAACGTGAAGGAAGCGAAGGCGATGGTGGACGCGGCGAAGAAGGCCCGCAAGGTCCTCGTCGTCGGGTTCCAACTCCGGTACAGCCCCAACGCCCAGATGCTCAAGCGCGCCGTCGATGACGGGAAGCTGGGCAAAGTTCTCTACGTCCGCTGCCAGGCGATGCGCCGGCGCGGCATCCCCAACTGGGGGGTGTTCGGCCGCAAGGAGCTTCAGGGCGGCGGCGGGATGATCGACCTCGGCGTTCACATCCTCGAATGCGCCCACTACGTGATGGGCAAGCCCGAGCCCATCACGGCGTCGGGGCAATGCTACACCTATCTGGGCAACAAGAAGTCCGACGTCCTCTCCGTATGGCCGGACTGGGATTACAGGACGTACAACGTCGAAGACCTCGCCGTGGGGATGATCCGTTTCGAGAACGGCGCCACGCTGGTCATCGAGTCGAGCTTCGTCGCGCACATCGAGAAGAACGTCTTCAACTTCCAGGTGATGGGCGAGAAGGGCGGCGGCACCTACGACCCGCCGAGGCTGTTCACCGACATGGCCGGCACGATGTTCAACCTCGAACCCGCGTTCCTGGGCAAGCAGGATGCGTGGGACGTGAAGATGCGGGATTGGGTCAATGCCATCCGCACCGGCAAGAAGCCCCTGGCGCCCGGCGAGGACGGCCTGGTCGTCCAGAAGATGCTCAACGGCATCTACCGCAGCGCCGAGCTGGGCAAGGAAGTGCGGATCCGCTAGTCGATACGCACGAGCACGAGTGTGCCCTTTTCGTGCCGGACACGGGTGACTTCGGTTCGGCGCCGGCCCGGAGGCAGCTCGAACGCAGTGGGGCGGTCTTGCCTCAGGCAAATAAACAGAGGGGCCGGGCTCGTGCGCAGGATGGTGTCCAGGTCACGCGGCCGCAGCACCTCGCCGTCCAGATAGAACATCATGTCGTACTGGACCCTGCCGTAAACATACAGCGTGCGGCCCGGCGGGACGTGACTTCGTATCCGCTGGCACGCAGGGCGAACGGACTCCTCCCGGTTGATCCGCTCTGCGGCCCCAAAGTCAACTATCATGCTCGCCGCGACCGAGACGACCAGCAGCGCGGCGAGCGGCGCCCACGGAACCCGGCGAACCCGGTGCAGGTAGAGGCCCAGTGCGGCCCCGGCGACTGTCACCGCCGCGACAGTCACCCACCCCGAAGACGTCGCCCCGGACGCGAACCACGCTCCGACCATCGCGAACGGCGCGGCGCACGCGGCGTACACCCCGGCGGCGCCCAGGAAGCGAACGTACCGGTTCATCCATCGCCTGAGTTTGCCCCTTGAGCCGCGCACCATGACGTCCGCCGCCAGCAGCGCAGCCGCCGGAAACAGCGGCTGCAAGTACCGGGACGCCTTGCCCGGGCTGGCCACGGAGAACAGCACGAGACCTGCCAGCACCCAGCAGCGCGCCAGCAGGAGCATGCGCCGCCGCCGGCCAGCACCAGAGGGGGCATACGCAGGGAAAAACGCCAGCGGCGCGAAGAGGCTCGCCGGCAGAGCCACCACCGGGAAGTTCGCCAGGTAGTACCAGACCGGCCGTTCGGTCACCCCGACCTGCATGACCCGCGCGCTCCAGCCCTGTTGTTTCACCGTGGCCCACCACGTCTCAAACGGCAGCCGATGGATCAGTAGAATCGCCCAGGGCGCCACGGCCAGAACCACAATCCCCGCGGCAATCAGCCAGCGCCAATTCCACAGGCTGGGTCCTTTCCCGCTGACCGCGAAGTACAACAGCATGCCGCCCGACAGCGCGTACAGCCCCGCCGCAGGGCCGATGCCCCGCGCGGACAGCGCCGAACCCAGCCAGACCAGAAACGCCGCCGCCGCCAGGTAGGGCAGCCACCTTCTGCCGCTCGCCGCCAGCCACCCACCTCGCAGGAACCCGACGTAGAGCATTACCGTGGGGACAAAGAAGAGGAGAATGATCGGTCCCTTGGTCATCAGACCGAGGCCCAGCCCCGCCCCGCACATCAGCGCCCACGCCCACGCGCCGCGGGCACCCTCGAACATGTAGAACGCGCCGAACAGCGAGACGGCCACCCACAAAGAGAGCATCATGTTCACAAGGCCCTTCGTGGCCCCGCCGAAAACGTGCGGCATCATGGCCGCGACGACACAGGCGACGAACCCCGTGGACCATCCGAAAGCGGCCCGCACCGAGAAGTAGGTCACCAGCAGAGCGCCGATGGCACAAAGCGCCGAAACCGACCTCACCGAGGCCGCGGTCACGTCACCCCAGGGGCGCGACACGATCGCGACCGCCCAATAGAACAGCGGGGGTTTCGCCAGATACGGTTTCGCCCGCAGGCGGGGCACGATGTAGTCGCCCGTGCGCATCATCCCGCGGGCAGGGATCGCGCG
The DNA here is from genome assembly GCA_964505325.1 of uncultured Planctomycetota bacterium. Taxonomy (GTDB): domain Bacteria; phylum Planctomycetota; class PUPC01; order PUPC01; family PUPC01; genus CAZDHT01. The sequence continues at coordinate 30,086 of CAZDHT010000029.1, forward strand.
CATGGCCTCCATCGAGCGGGTGATGTCCGCCTTGCCCGCCCCCCATATCCACGCAATGACAGCATAGACCACGAGGCCGGCAAGCAGGGCCGCCTCGCGGCCGCGGGAGATACGCGGAGAAAGGCGCAGGGGAACGGCTTCGAACATCGGGCCGGGACCGAGCTGCTCCGGGTGCGGTCCCACGGGCTCACGTCCTTCCTCGGGGACATCGGTGTTCATGGCTCAACCCCGGAAGGTCGGGCGGCGGAGAGGCGCCCGGCCCTGCTGCGTGCGCCGTGCTCAGGAATTCGGCATCCGGCGCCGCTTCCTCGAGTGGCTGATCGTGCCGAAGAGGGATCCCGCTGCCAGAAAACCCAAGCCGACGGGCAGGGCCACCGTACTCCGAAACTTGACACGCCAGTAATACTCGACCAAGTCTGTGCTGCCGCTGGTGTCTACGTCCCGCCTCGCCACGCGGAACGACCCGCCCGGCTCAACCGTGCAAACCAGGTAGTGATATGGCACCTCGGGTTCGTGCCGTGGTGCCCCGGCGCCTCCCGTGATGAACACCGGCACGGCGCCCGCGTGGTCTTCGAGGTAACTATGGATGTGTCCCGCAAAGACCGCGGTGACACGGTGCGCCTTCAGTATCGGCAGGAGTGCCTTCGCGTGTCGTGGCTTGAGGCAATGCGTGCGCCCGGGGCGCGGGTCGCGCGGGGGCACGTGCAGGAAGACGAAGCAGGCGTCGAACTCCTTTCGGTGGCGGGCCAGGGTCGCGTCCAGCCAGGCCAGATCGTCCGGGCGGCAGGTGTTCGTGGCGTCGTCAAAGGCCACGAACAGGGCGTTCGCACAGGAAAACCAATATTGGCGCGGGCCGAATGCCTGCTCGTACGGCCGGTACCGCTCGCCGTGCTCTACCGCCCTGCCCCGGATGTCGTGATTCCCCGGCACCGCGCAGAAAGGCACGCCCAGCTTCGCCTCGGCGACTCCCTGACGCACCCAGTCCAACTGCTCGTGGTTGCCGTGCCGCGCGACGTCCCCCGTGTGCAGGACGAACCGGACCCGCTCGGCCTTGATAGCGCGCAAGATGTCCGTGAGCGATTTCCTCACGCCCCGGTTGTCCCCGAGCACGGCGAAGCGGAAAGGAACCTCGCCTCCCAACCCCTTGCCGGCCGGAGGGAGCAGTGCAGATCGGGGCCTCTTCACGACGAGCGATCGCACGCCGCAGGCCCCGAGCACCAGCGCGCCCACAACCAGGCACAACAACGCCAGGAGCCGCAAGACACCTGCCCGTCGCGCCGGCCCCGCTTTCTCCTTGCCATTCTCTGGGTCGGTTGTCGGCTCGTGCATCGTATTCTCCCTTGCTGAGTCGTCGGGGCGGCCTGGCTTCCAGCCAAGCGCAGCCGCCTGCGGTGAGGAGCGCCCGAACAGTTCCGTGACAGAGACAAGCTTACCCGTCCCCACCGCGCCGTGTCAAGTCCGAAGAGGCGGCAGACGACAAGAAGAGGCGTCCGAAAGGACAAAAAAAATCTGAGACGCTGCGGGCCGGACCCAGAGCGTTTAACGATCTGTTTCGGACATTTGGACATTCGTGCTTCGAGCTTGTTTCAGGTTTCGGATTTCGTGCTTTCGCGCCTCGCACACCGAACGGCTTTTACTTATAATCGCCTGAAACTCAATAGAATGGCGCCGTTGGCGACCGGGCATGAGATTCGTTCGGCTTCTGACGCGAACCCTCACCACGAGAGCACTGGACAGTGCTGGATATTCTGATCAGAGACGCAAGGGTGTACGACGGGACCGGGAGCCCGTGGTATCGCGCGAGCATCGGGATCAAGCGCGGACGCATCGCCGCGATCGGAGTGGTGAAGGAGCAAGCCCGCCAGCGAATCAATGCGGAGTCGCTCGCCGTGTGTCCCGGCTTCGTGGACGTCCACACGCACGCCGACGGCATCGCCGAATGCCCGACCGCCGACAACATGCTGCGGCAGGGGGTGACCACCGTCATCTCGGGCAACTGCGGCCACTCGGCGCTGCCGGTGAAGGATATCCTCGACCGGGTCGAGTCCGCTCGGCCCGCCATCAACTACGCCACGCTCGTCGGGCACGGCGCTATCCGCAGCCGTGTGATGGGCACCGCGAGCCGAGAGCCGACGCGCAGGGAAATGGCCCGGATGCGCCGCGTCGCCGAGCAGGCGATGCGCCAGGGCGCGGCGGGAATGTCCACCGGCCTGTTCTACGTGCCGGGCGCATATGCGAAGGTGGATGAGCTCGTCGAGCTCGCGAAGGTGGTCTCCGCGTGGGGCGGCGTCTATGCCAGCCACAAGCGCAGCGCCGGCGGCAAGCTGTTCGAGGCGCTGCGCGAGGCGGCCGTCATCGGGAAGAGAGCGAACATCGGGATCGAGATTTCGCACCTCAAGATCCTGCACAAGCGGGGGCGGACGAAGAGAGACCGGGCGCGGCAGGCGCTGGCGGCGATCTCCCGGCACCGCGAAGACGGCGTCGAGATGACGTACGATCTCCATCCCTACCCCGCCACGTACACGCATCTTGCGGCGGTGGTCATCCCGGCATGGGTCTCGAAGGACGGGAAGCTCAAGGAGCGACTGAAGAACAGCACGATTCGCAGGCGAATCCGGAACGAGGTCG
>CAZDHT010000030.1:0-32547 GCA_964505325.1 uncultured Planctomycetota bacterium
CGTTGCCATCTGCTCGCCGGGGATTGTACCGCACCATCCGGCACAATGCACGTCCGGCGCGCTCACTATGTCACTATACTTGAGGGGGGCCGCGTTCTGCCAAGCGGCGCACCTTCTCACGCCGTGCGCTCGCGGGGGCCGGCATGCGCTCGCCTTGGGGTGGATGCATCGAGGAGCCAGTTCGTGAACAGGGTCGTCTGGGTCTGCGAGCGGAACCTTTGCCATAGACCACGCTCCATTTCCGCCCGGGCCCCCTCACACATCCGCGGGCCATCGGGCCTGCTTGACGGCGGCCGAGCAGACGGACATACTATCGTGCGGTATTGGCGACGGGGGCCGGACGCCTCTCGTAGGAGGTACCCGTGTCCCGAGTGTTCGACAGCGTGTAATGGTGAGCGGCGACTCATCTGTGGAATGTCGCATCTTTCAGGAGGAGCAACCACACATGGCATCCCTGGCAAGGACCACCTTCATCATCCCGACGTTGCTCCTCGCAGCAATCTCCTTGGGGTGGCCGGCCACTAGTTTGGGTGCGGCAGGTGGAGCGCCACCCGCTCTGGGCAAAGTCAAGACCGCCAAGCCCAACACGTGGATCGAGGTCCCCAAGTCAGCCCTGATGAGCGTGGCGCCCAAGCACAACCAGTTTCCGAAGACGTGGGCCGTCTGCGGCCCCAACTCGGTGGTTGCCGCTTGGTGCGGCGCGGCGTTCGACAGCAAGCGAGGCTGTCTCATCGTGTGGGGCGGGGGCCATGCCGACTACTACGGCAACGAGTTGTACGCCTTTGATGTCAAGAAGATGGCCTGGGAGCGCCTGAACGATCCGTTTCCCAATCCGGTCAAGGACCGGGAGGTCAACGCCGACGGCACGCCCAATTCGCGCCACACCTACGGCGGCCTGGCTTACATTGCCCACGCCGACCGCTTCTTCGGGCTGGGCGGGTCGCTGGCCGGTGTGGGATTCGCCAAGTGCGACCGGACATGGACCTATGATTTCAAAGCCAAGAAATGGCAGGACAGGCAACCGCGCGGACAGCTTCCCGGCGGTGGGTTCTGCCTGGGCTGTGCGTACGATCCCGCCACGAAGAAGGTCTACTTCGGCACCGACAGGGGCCTGTTTGGCTACGACTACGACAAGAACACGTGGGCCAAACTCGATGCCCAGCCGGCAGGTGGGTTGGGGTTTGCGGTTGACACCAAGCGCAAGCTGCTGGTGGGGGCGGGGCGAGGCCGCCTGGTCCTCTATGACATCGGCCGGAAGAACTTCAAGCCCCAGAATCTCAAGATCAAGGGCGGCGGACACATTATTCATACGGGCAACGCCGCCGGCCTGGATTACGATCCGGTCTCGGACCGCGTGGTGGGCTGGGCGTCGTGGGCGCCCGGGAAAGTCTATGTACTCGATCTCAACACCAAGAAGTGGGAGGTCAGAGAGACCACCGGCGGCCCGAAGGTCGCTCGCAGCGCTCGCAACGGCGTCTTTGGCCGCTGGCGCTATGTGCGGAGCGTCAACGCATTCATCGCGGTGAGCGACGCCAACGGCAATGTCTTCTTCTACAAGCACACCGCCGGCGGCGCTCCGCCGGCCAAGGCGAAGTAGAAGGGCACCGATGGCCCGAGCGCTTTTGCCGCTGCCGCTGCCGAAAGCACGCACTTGATGCAAGGAGAAGTGGCAATGCGTAGGACGGCAATCGTGCTGGCGGCGGCACTGGCGGGAGGCGCTATTCTGAATCTCGACGATTCACGCCAGGCTGGCAACATGGCGTTCGGCGCCGACAGCGTCCAGGCCGGCAACGTCATCCGCGGCATGCTGGTCGCCAAGACCGGCCGGACCTTGGACGTCCGCCCGGAGGACGAACGGCGGGCCCGCCACATCGTCCTGGCGCCCCGCGGGTCCAAGATGAGTCCCAAGTTCCGGGCCTTCCTGGCCAGCTTGGTCATCGGCAGCGAGGTCGCCGTGGCCGTAACCAGGAACGCCGCCGGACGCCGCAAGGTCAACGTGACGGTCCTGAGCGCCCCCGGGAAGTGGGGCAAACTCACCGGCACAGTCGCCTCCGTCGGACAGGGCCGGCTCGTGCTCGAGGACGGCGACGGCAAGACGCGGATGTTTGCGGCGCCCCATCTGGCCACCGGGCCCGACAAGGAGATGACTGCGGCCATCGCGCGGCGGAACGTCGGCGACCGGGTGGAGGTCCGCTGGCGTCAGGATGATTGGGTCCGGGTGCGTACCATTCGGGTCCTGGACATCTCCCCGCAGGCGGCTGCCAAGCCGGGCTTCGCGGGCGGCACGGCGGTCGGCAAGGTCATCAAGAAGGGCAAGGATTTTGTCGTCATCAAGCCCGACCAGGGCGACCCGCAGCGGTACGTACTGCAGACTATTGCCGGCGCAAAGGACTTGCCGGACAAGGACATGGTCACGGCCATCGCCGCGGTCAAGGTCGGTGACCGGGTGGAGGCCAAGTGGTTCAAGGACGGCGACCCGCGGCTGTACTCTGTCAAGCCCGCGGGGGCCGCCCAGCGGGCGCCGAAACCGGCCAGCGGCTCAAGAGACCTGGGGAACGTGGAGCACAACAAGGTTACCGTGGAGTATGCCCGAGCCGGCGGCGTGCGCCTGATGATGGGCATCTACACGCCGAAGAAGTTCGAGGGCAAGCTGCCGCTGGTCGTCTGGATCGCCGGCGGCGCATGGCGGAATTTCTGGACGAACGATTCCCGTTGCCTGCCCGGCGGTAATGGGGTCGGCAATCTGGTCGCTCACGGATACGCGGTGGCCAGCATCAGCCACCGGCTGGCGCGCAGCTACAACGGGTCGAAAGCTTGGGTGTTCCCGGCTCAGATCGAGGACTGCAAGGGGGCCATTCGTTTTCTGCGGGCCAACGCCGCGAAGTACTCCTTCGACGCCGACCGCATCGGCGTCTGGGGCGGCTCATCGGGCGGACACCTGGCGGCGTTGCTCGGCACCAGCGGCGGCGTCAAGGAACTGGAAGGCAAGGTCGGCGGCAATCTGAAGTTCTCCAGTCGGGTGCAGTGCGTGGCGGATTGTTCCGGCCCGACCGACTTGGCCAAACTCGAGGCGGCCAGCGGCGGCTTCTACGGGCCAGGACAGTCACCTCCGGCTGCATTGGTGGGCGGCCCGACGGCGCAGCACAAGGAACTGGTCATCAAGGCCAACCCGATCACCTATGTCACCAGGGACGATCCGCCGTTCCTGGTCGCCCACGGCGATAAGGACAACCTCGTGCCCATCAACCAGAGCGAGATGTTGGTCAACGCGCTCAAGAAGGCGGGCGTTGACGTGACCTTCGAGGTGATCAAAGGCGTCGGACACGGCAGGGCCACGCGCACACAAGAAGAGCGCCTCAACCGGCTTGTGACGGAGTTCTTCGACAAGCACCTGAAGGGGCGCCGCGGCCGGTCGAAAGCGACGTTCGGAATGAAGACCTTTGTCTACAAGACGGTCGGGAACCTGAAGATTGAGGCGGACGTGTATCGCCTCGACGACGCCCGACCGCGGCCGGTGCTGGTGTGGCTCCACGGGGGGGCACTGATAATGGGTACCCGGAAATGGGTCCAGCCGGACCTCATGGCATTGTGCCGCTCGGAGGGTTATTGCGTCGTCTCGGCAAGCTACCGGCTGGCGCCTCAGGTAAAGCTGCCGCAGATCATCGAGGACGTGCGCGACTTCATGAAGTGGGTCAGCGAGAAGGGGCCGGTTCTGTTTCACGCCGACGCCAGTAAGGTCGTCGTTGCCGGCAATTCGGCGGGCGGATACCTGACCATGATGACCGGGATCATCGACCCGCGCCCCAAGGCCCTGGTGGCTTACTACGGTTACGGCGACGTGGACGGCCCCTGGTATACGACGCCGTCGAAGCACTACCGCAAGCGCCCGCTGATCTCCAAGGAGGATGCGTACAAAGGCATAACGCCGGAAGTGGTAACCGAGCCCGGCAGGAGCGGCCGGAACCGCCGGCAGCTCTACCGGTATCTGCGTCAGAACGGCCTGTGGACGAAGGAAGTAACGGGCTTCAACCCGGCTACCGAAAAGGCCAAACTTGATCCCTACTGCCCCGTCCGCAACATCACAGCCAAGTATCCCCCGGTCGTGATGATCCACGGCACCGCGGACACGGACGTCCCCTGTCAGGAATCGCTGGACATGGCCGCGCAGTTGAAGAAGCACAAGGTGCGGCACGAGATGTTCGCGATCCCGGGCGCCGGCCACGGGCTCATGGGCGGCGACAGAAAGCTGGTCGACAAGGCGATGGCCCGAGCAAGGGAGTTCATCAAGGCAAATCTCGGTTCGGTTCCCGCGGGCAGTCCGGCGGCCACGCCGCCACGATAGGCGCGCGGCGGCGCCGGCCGAGATCCGGCCAACCTCCAGAGCGTGCTCCGAGAGGAAAAGCGATGAGATATGTTCTGTGTCTGGGAATGGTCGGGATTGCGCTGGCGGTCACGGCGTCTGCTTGTGAGGCCCAATCGAGTGACGGCAAGACTGCTATCCTGAATGCCAACAGCTACTTCCGCTGGCGGCGGGTGACCGGTCCGATCACCTTTGCAGATGCGTCCGGCCCGGTGGCCGCCCCGCCTGACTTCGCCCGCCGCGAGCCCCCGCTGTCTTCGAACCCGGAGGACGTCCCGCCGCCCGCCAGTTGGACCGGTGTTGGCTTTGACGACTCCACGTGGCCTCGCGTGCGGTTCGCCGCCGGAAACGTCACCGACGGCGAAGCAGTCACGATGGGGGCGTTTCGCGTCTGCCTGCGAGGTCGGTTCGAGGTGACCGCCCCGGCGGCCGTTCGCATACTGGCCCTCAGCGAACTGCAGTTCTGTGGCGGCGTGGTTGTTTACCTCAACGGGCGGGAGATCGCCCGACACTCCCTGCCCAAGGGCAAGCTGGAGGCGAACACAACGGCGACAGTCTATCCTGACGATGCCTGGCCGGCCGCCGACCGCCGCAGGGCCCCCACTGACAAGAGGCAGGCGGCCAGGGAGGCCGCCGCCCTCAACGCAGTGCGGACGCGCCGGCTCGGGCCGATCCGGCTGCCCCTGGGCGCTCTCCGCAAGGGCGTCAATGTCCTGGGCATCGAACTGCGCCGCAGTCCTTCGCACCCGAAGGCGTGGCGGCGGTGGCAGCCGATAAGGCTGGAGCCGCGGTCGCTCGCTTTGCGGGCGGTCGGCGCGGGTATCGTGCCGAATACCAGCCGGCCGAAAGGCCTGCGCGTCTGGGTGGAGGACATCAACGACCGGATCACGGAGCGCGACTGGGCCGATCCTTGCGAGCCGGTCGGCCCTCTGCGGATCGTTGCCGCCCGCAACGGCTCGTTCGGCGGGATCGTGGTCGTCTCCTCGACCTGGCCGCTGAAGAACACCAAAGTAGTCGTCTCTGATCTGAAGGCGGTCAAGGGCAACGCGACCATCGCATCATCCTCGGCCGAATTGTTCCGTGGCCGGCTGGACGGCCACGCGTACATGCGCACGAGCTGGTTCGACGGGCTGGTCCCCGGCGTGCCAACTGACTCGCCGGTACTCCAAATCCGGCCGTACAATCAGAAGCCGATCGACGACGCGGCCATGTTGCCCGTCTACGTGCGATTCAATGTGCCCAGCGACGCTGCACCCGGCGATTACCGCGGCGGCGTAACCATCCGCGTGGCCGGGGCCCGGCCTGTGACCGTGCCGGTCGAACTCTACGTCTCGCCCTGGGTGGTCCCTGACCCGAAGGACTATCGCACGTACGTCGGGCTCTACCAGTCGCCGACGTCCGTCGCCTTGCAGTACAAGGTAGACGAATGGTCCGAGCGGCACTGGAAGCTCCTGGAGAAGAGCTTCGCCCTGCTGGCCCGCGCGGGCAACAAGATGGTCAACGTGTGCGTCGTCGATCACACGCAGTTCGGCAACGACGAGGGCATGGTGTACTGGATTCGCAGGGCCGACGGGACGTACGACTACGATTTCTCAGTCTTTGACCGCTTCATGGCTCTGGCCAAGAAACACTTCGGGACGCTCGATTATGTCGCCCTCCAAGTCTGGCATTCCGGCGGTTGGGGGATGCGGAAGGCCGACCAGAGGAACACCGTGACCGTCATCGACCGGGCCGCGAAGACTCGCAAGCGCATGCAGGTGCCGAAGTTTGACACCGACGAGGCGAGGAGGTTCTGGCGGCTTGTGCTGAAAGCGTGTCATCGGCGCCTGGCCAAGCTCGGGCTGGAGAAGGCCATGTGCATTGGGATCCTGTCCGACGGCACGGCGCCGTCGTCGGTGTTCAAGATGTTCGATGAAGTCTGGCCCGGCGGCGGGCCGGCCCGCTGGACCCGCGGGCTGCACACCCAGCGATCGGACAAGAAACCCTATCGCGCCGATCGCGGCGGTGGCGTGGTCGTGTTGCACGAACACTGCTACGGCTCCCCGATGCTGAGGGTGAGCGATCCGCTGGTCGGGCTGTCGACCTGGCGCGGCGCCCCGGTCACCGCCTACTTTCGCTTCTCCGGCTTCGAGACGTTGTGCACCGTCAACGGCTATCGCCTCCTGACCGACAAGGCCCTGTTCCTTCGCAAGCAAGGCATCGGGCGGATCGGTTTCGACTTCTGGGACGTTGTGCCCAGCCGGCGCAGCTCCGACAATGCGCGGCACATCTACAACCGCTACCCGTATTCCTCCTGCGCTCAGCGGGCGCCGGCGCTCTACAAACTGTCCTGGCCGGGTCCGAACGGGGCCGAGACGACCCAGCGCTTCGAGGCCCTCTGCCAAGGCATCGGGGAGACCGAGGGCATGTTGGCCATCGCCGCCGCCTTGGACAAAGGAAGCGCCGGACTCAGCAAGGACACCGCCGACCGCTGCCGCAAGGTGCTCTATGACCGGCTATGGTCTGTGACGACCCGCCCGATCCAGTCCGTCCGTTGGGCCACAATGCTCAACCATCTGAATCATTTCGGCTGGCAGGATCTTGCCCGCAGCACGTTCGACTGCGCGGCCGAAGTATCGGGTAGGCCGCCCGCACGATAGGGGGCGGGTATGCTATGGTGGGCGAGGTTGCTCGCATGTCGTCGGCACATTGCCGCGCGACCGCCACCCGCCGCCCACCCTTCTTGTCAGTGGCACGCCCGGAGGGACTCGGCGTCTTGACCTTAGCCAAGACGTCCCCCAACGTTCGGTTCCGCAGACCGATGGCGATGGAACTGGTCCTTGACTACAAGGTCAAGATGTGGTGGCCGCCGCCGAGCGGCGGAGTCCGGTGTTGCAGCGCACGGTCGCGGGGGATATGCTGAGGTGGCGCTGAACGATGCTGCCGGGGATTGCCGGCGAAGGACAGGATAGGAGGAGCAGACCGTGAGGAACGCATCGGTGAAGTGGGTTGGTCTGGTGTTGGTGTGTGTTTCGCTGTGGTCGTCGGCGTGCCGCGGCGGGGAGGCGAAGCCGGACCTGGACGCGGTGTTCGTGAAGATGACGGTGCCGGACAAGCTGGTAACCGATCAGGTGTTCCATGCGCGCATCACAATGAAGAACACGGGCACGAAGAACTGGGCGGAGCGGGAGGGGTTCGTGCGCCTCTACGCGGTGGCGCCGGACCACAACTCGACCTGGGGCACGAGCGGCATCATCCTTGGCCAGGGCCGGAAGATCGCACCGGGCGCGACGCACACGTTCGACTCGTGGCTGCGGGCGCCGTCCAAACCGGGCGAGTATGTGTTCCAGTGGCGCGTCGGCAAGCATGTCGGCGGCAAGCTGCTGGGCGAGCCGACCGAGGCGAAGAAGATCGTCGTGGAGAAACGGCCGGAGGAAGAGGAAGAGCCCGCACCGCCCGTCCAGCCGAAGGACGGCAAGCAGATTCTGACGTTTGAGCATTTCGAATACGCCGGCTCGTTCAAGGTCCCGCGGAAAGGTGTGAAGGGCGACCCGACCTGGGCGTCGTGCGGGCTCACGCTTCGGAAGATGAAAGACGGCACGAAGCGAGTGTTCATGAGATACCACAAGGGCCCGCTGTTCGAGGCCGAGGTCCCACCGCTGGTCAAGGTGATGGGCGGCGGCCACAAGGCACTCAAGACAGCCGTGGTCAAGAAGATATGGGGCAGCCCCTCTGTGGGCGGCGTTGGGCAGAACGCGGGCTATTGGTGGGACGAGGAGAGGAGAACTCTCTACTGGAGCACATACCACGGGTATTGGACGGGCGGGAGCAAGCGGCCGTCGCTCGGGGCCTCGAAGCTCGGCGACGACGGCAAGATCACGCACATCGGACCGTGGCGCGTCACCCGCGATCCGTTCAAGGGCTATTGGGGCGGCGTGACCGTGCTGTCGGAGGAGTTTGCGAGGAAGTATACCGGCGGCCGGCGGATGGCCCTCGGCTTCGGCGGCTACTACAGCATCTGCGCACCGACGAGTTGGGGCCCGACGCTCGGCGCCATCGCAACGCCCGATCCGAAGAAGGACAGCGTCGACCTCGTCCCGCTCCTCGACTACCCCTTCACGAAGAAGATCTGGGCCCCGCGCGACGGCAACTACTTCATCGCCAACTGCGGCTGGGGCGGTGTCCCGCCCAAGAGCCGGCGAGAGGGAAGGTGGACGATGGAAGACAAGGTCCCCAGCGGCGTCTTCATCGACCTGCCCAAGGCCCACGGGTTCATTGCGTTCGTCAGCCTTGGCACCGGCCGCATGGGCTACGACTACGGCGGCATCTACAGCGCCGGCCGGACGAACTGGTGGTACAGCTACGATCCGGCCGAACTGGGCAAGGCGGCCAAAGGCGAGAGGAAGTCGGCCGGCATCCCCCCGTTCGCGCGGGAGAAGATCGTGTATCCGCTGGAGACCAAGACAGCGACGAGGTCTGACGCCGTCACCGGCGCATGCTTCGACCCCGACGACCGGCTCCTCTACCTCTTCAAGCAGCGCGTGATCGGCCGCCGCGACCCCGCCGTCCACGTCTATCGCGCGAAGCCAATCCCGGCTGTCGACGCGCCGAGGGCCAAAGACTAACGCACCGAGGGCAGTTGGCCACACCCGGAGCTATTGTCAAGTGTTGTTGATGAAGGATTGATGAGCACATCCTCTGGGACCTTCGTTACGCAGCCCTTTCCAGTTCCATTCCGTCCTTGAACATTACGCCGCGAAGGACCTTGTCGATCAGCTCGTAGCCGTTGATTTTCCGCCACCGTTTCTCGGCTTCCCGGCCGAGCTTGAACACCATCGTGAGTGTGGCCGTGCGGGACCCGCACCCCTTCGTCTGTCGGCTGCGATGACGCACCGTGGCGAACGTCGACTCAATGGGGTTCGTCGTGCGGAGGTGTACCCAGTGCTCGGCAGGGAAGTCGTAGAAGGTGAACAGGATATCCCGGTCCTTACGAAGGCAGTCGCACGCCTTGGGATACTTCGCTCCATAACGGCTCAGGAACTCCTCGAAGGCGGCGAGGCCGTCCTCCTTCTTCTCCGCCATATACATCTCGTGGAGGAGTGGCTTCGCCGACGGCTGCACCTTCTTCGGCAGCTTGTCCAGCACGTTCGCGGTCTTGTGCACCCAGCACCGCTGCTGCCGCGTCTTGGGGAATAGCTCCTCCATCGCCGTCCAGAAGCCGAGGGCACCGTCGCCCACGCACAGTTCCGGCCCGTCACTGATTCCTCGACGCCGGAGGTCCCGCAGCAACTCAAGCCACGACAGCTTGCTCTCCCGTTCGCCGTCCCAGATGCCTACCAACTCTTTCGTGCCGTCCTCTCGCGTCCCCACGATCACCAGGAGGCACGGTCGCTCGCCGCTCAGGCGGACCTTGAAGTAGATGCCGTCCACCCACCAGTACACGTATCGCTTGCCGGTCAGGTCACGCCGCGACCACTCCTGGTATTCGTCCCCCCAGACCTGCTTCAGCCGAGTGATCGTCGTCGCGGATAGACCGGCCGCGTCCGGCCCCAGGATGGCCGCCAGGGCGTCGGGGAAGTCGTTCGTCGAGATCCCCCTTCAAGTAAAGCACCGGGATCAGCGCCTCGATGCTCGGCGTCCGCCGCATATACGGCGGCAGGATGCGACTGGTGAACTTCTCCCCCGGCCGCCGATCGTGCACCCGCGGCTTCCGAACCCGGATGTCACCCAGGCCCGACTGGATCGTCCGTCCCGGCTGATAACCATTCCGCACCACCAGCCGATGTCCTCTAGCCACGTCTGCGAGGTGGCCGTGTTCCGCCACGTAGCCCGACACCTCGGCCTCGATCGCCGCCTGAAGCATTCGCCTGGCTCCCTCGCGGAGCAGTTCCTCCAGTGCCGTCCTCGATTCCTCTTCTCGCCTTCCGTCGTCCGACTCATTACAAGGCCTCATGAGCGTATCCTTTCTGTCCCTCTTGCGAGGGGTCTCATGGGAACGAAATGCACATCCCCAAAGGATACGCTCCTTCTTACCCATCCAGAACTCTTGATAGTATCTCCCAAAACGGCCCAAAACCGGCCAGTCTGGCAGTCCTAGGAAAAACGGGCGGCAGTCGTAACTGGCTGCCGCCCATTCACTTGCGGGCACGCCGGGAGGGACTCGAACCCCCGACCCTCGGATTAGAAATCCGATGCTCTATCCGACTGAGCTACCGGCGCGTGTCAGACAGCCGAAAACCTGTCGCTGGGGTGGACGATGGGACTCGAACCCACGGCCTCCAGATCCACAATCTGGCGCTCTAACCAACTGAGCTACGCCCACCACGCGATGATTTCGATGTTGGGACGCCGGACGTGGTCGGGGCGGGCGGATTTGAACCGCCGACCTTCTGGTCCCAAACCAGACGCGCTGCCAAACTGCGCCACGCCCCGTTCCTGCCGCTGCGCCAAGCCGGGGTCGACTTCCGCAGACCTCGCCGGCTGAACCTAAAGCAGCCTCGAATAACCGGTTGGAATTATACCGCTGCCCCCGAATTCTGTCAAGCGACGCGGATCGCCGCAGTCACCCGCCTTCTGCATTTTGGGCTTCCTCATGTCGTGGCGCTTGGAGCCATCGCTTTCAGGCGGGCCATCAGGCCGTCCAGGTATTGCCGGTCCGCCGCCACGTGGGCGAGCCGGCCCTCGGTCCGCAGGCGGAGGATGTGCGTCAGCGCCTCGCGGTGCGCCTCGCAGTTGAACAGGTTGTACGCGAGCAGTTCCGCCTTGCGGCGGCCGTCGCCGGCCTGGAACAGCGGGGCCAGCTTCCGCATGTGCCCGGTGTAGCGGTGCTCGTAGAGCCAGACGCACTGCTCGTCCCACAGCGCCGCCATCCGCACGTCGTCCGAGAGCGGTGCGGACAGCTCGTTGAGGAAGCGGATGTAATCGTGGCGCTCGTTGCCGCCGAGCAGGCCGGCCCCGCCGTCCGGCGCCTTGCGGAGCGGATGGGCCTGTACGGAGCTGACCCCGTCCGCCGCGAGTTCGAGCTCGAGCAAGAAGCTGGTATCCGTCTCCGGCTCGTGCCCGGCCCAGTCGAAGAGAAAGTTGCCGAGGCTGTAGGCGATGGGCCGGTCGCCGTACAGCTCGATGCCCTGCGGGACGTGCGGGTGGTGGGCGATGACGGCGTGCGCCCCGGCGTCGATCAGCTGGCGGGAGAAACGCTGGACCCAGGGCGGCGGGAACAGTATCTGCTCGTTGCCCGCGTGGAGGAAGACGAGGACGACGTCCGCCGCGCCGGCGGCCCCCGTCACTGCGCGGCAGTTGGCGACAGGACGGAGCGGTGCGGCGCCCGGCCCGCCGCGCGACCGGCTGAACTCGCCTTCGGCGATGTTCAGCAGAGCGAGGCGCAGGCCGCCGACCTCCAGCATCAGCGGCGCCTCTGCGTCCTGCGGCGTCGTCCCGGCGCCCAGGCGCCGGATGCCGGCCTGGTCCAGCGCGGCAAGCGTGTCGGCGAGGCCACGTTCACCCTGGTCCATAATGTGGTTGTTCGCCAGGCAGGCGATGTCGACGCCCGCCGCGGCCAGGCCCGCCGCGACGCGCCGGGTCACGCCGAAGTTCGGCCCGCACTTTTCGATGGGCGCGGGCGTGTCCGTCAGCGGCGATTCCAGATTGACCACGGACAGGTCGGCGCGCTCGAACAGCGGCAGGGAATCGGCGAACGCCTCGGCCGCGCGGCCCGCACTCAGCATCGCCTCTAATCGATTGATCGGGCACAGGTCGCCGGCGACGAGCAGGCGCAGGCGCGGCGACTCCGCGCTGATGGCGACCGCCCCGTCGGCATTCAAGAGGTCCGGCACCGTGATGGTCTCCTTCGTCTATCTCCGTGCGGCGAGATAGCCCCAGACGTAAGAGCTCGGGCCGAGGGTCTGATGAATGGTGTACTCGTTCACCGCCGGCCAGCCGAAGATGTCGTGGTAGGCCTCGGTGCTCGGCCAGGCCCACGCGGTCGGCGTGCAGGCCCGGGCCAGGAACCACTTGATCGGCCAGTTGAAGTAGTCGCCCTGTTTGTGCATCGGCAGCTCAAGATCGAACTGGCCGTAGACGGTGATGCCCGCCGGGGCGGGCCGGCCGGAGCGGCGGCTGTCGATGTGCAGCGGGTGCTTCGGCCACTCGTGTCCCAGGCCGGTGGTGAACGTCATGTTCATCGGGTTCGCGCCCAGGCAGTACTGCGTGCCGAGCACGATCGTCTTGAGGTATTCCAGCTTGCCCGTGAGCGCGTGAGCACGAACAAGCTGGACGCACTCGGCCGGCGAGCTGTAGAAGCCCATGTGGTGCGGCTTCGACTTGTGCGTCGAGACGAGGCCGAACGCGTTGCCCTTCGAGTACGTGATGCAGCGATCGGCCTCCTTGAGGATCGCCCCGAGCGCCGTCTTCTTCAGCTTCGCGTCGGCCAGCTTGTCGTCCAACCGCGCGTAGACGAACGCCGCGTCGCGCTGGATGTGGTCCTTCCAGTCGAAGAGCTCGCAGTCTGGGTCTTTCAGGCAGGTGTGTTCAAGGAAGACGGCGTGCCACTTCTTGTCACCGGTCAGGCGATACAGTTCGAGCGCTGCGAGGTTGCGGTCGTCGCGAATCTGACGCGGGCGCTTCGCGACCGTCTTGTCGTTCTTCCATTTCGCGTATTCGGCCTCGGCCCAGTTCATGGCGCGGAGGGCGCTTTCCTCGTACGTCTTCGCGAGCTTCGGGTCGATCTTCCGCAGGACGCACGCCGCGCGCGCGGCGACGCCGGCGTAGATGTGGCTGGACCACATCCCGGGCGCGTAGGCCATCACGGGGAGCGACTCGAGCCAACTAACCTCGCCCTTGACCGGATGTGCGGCGGCCTCGACCCCGCCGCGCACCCCGCCGGCCTTCGTCTGAAGCCGCCGGTAGAAATCGATGTTCCACAGCGCCTCTGCCACCAGGGGGACCGGCTTGCTGAAGTGGTCGAGCACCGAGGGGTTCTTCGACGTGGTCTCGAGCAGTTCGAGAAGCAGCCGTGTCGCCGCCAGGTGCTGAATGCGCCGGTCCCAGTCGCCGGCGTCCATGTATCCGCCCCACGCTTGCGGCAAGGTCTCGTCGGTCTTCGTGCGGAGCAGTTCGGTGAAGGCGTTCTTGTCGCGAAGGTTCAGCCCCATCGACGTGTCCATCAGCGGTACGGTCGACTGGAACACCTTCACCCCGTCTTCGGGATGGTAGCACCTGGGCCGGCGGACGCCCAGCCGGACCCCGCTGCGATGGTTGCGGAAGCCCTGCATCGACACCAGGTACGCCCGGCGCCACGCCATCTCACCGACCTCGAACCGATAGCTGCACCCGACGCCCTCGACATACAGGCGATAGCGCCCGGGCTTCTCGAAGTCGGAGAAGTCCATTCGATACACGTTGGTCTTGTTGTAGTTGACGTCCTGCTTCATGCGTTCCGCCTGGTTCGCCGCCACTGCCAGAACAACCTTGCCGTCGTATGCCGCCTGATTCGTGCGGTCGTCGATGAGCGAGAAGCGCAGCCCATTTGGATACGCGTGTGCGCCGCCGGTGCCGAGCCAGACCGAGAGGAATCCGCGTTTCGCCGGGTCGTTCGGATGGAAGCCTACGTGGCTGACATGCACCGCCTCGCTGCGCGTCGTCGCTGGGCTGTGCTTGTACGTGCGCGTAGCGGAGTTCACATTGACCTTGCCGAAGCTGATGGCGTAGCTCTTGCCTACGGCGAGCGGCTTCGGCAGCTTGAGATAGATTACGTGTCGCATCGCGAACTTGCGGCCAGGCTGTGCCCAGTCGCTCGGCTTGCTCTTGCGCCACAACGCGACCGGCTTCAGCCCGGTCGCGTAGGCTGGATCGTCCTTCGACGTGATGGTGTACTCGGTCGTCAGGTCGGCGAACTCGGTCTGGAGCGCATCGCCGATCAGCTTCTCGAACGTGCACAGCCAGTCGCGTTTCGGCCCGGCCAGCCAGCCGACCGGCCTTCCCTCGCTGATCAGCAGAACCTCGCGCACCACGCCCTGCTTGTTCTTTTCCACCTGCGTCTTGTCGCCGGGTCTCGGGACGTAGCGCGCGAGGATGCTCGGCCGGACGTGCCCGGCCTGGATGGTGATTCCGATGATGTCGGGCGCCACCGCACCGACGTGCAGGATGATCGGCGAGTCCTTGGTCCGGGGCAACGGCGTGACCTCGACGACCTGCAACGACAGCTCGTCCGCCCAGACCTTCCCCTTGCCCTTCATGTACACCATCAGCATCACGTTCGCGCCGTTGGCGGGAACGGTCAGCCTACGGTTGAAGCTCTTCCAGTTGGTCGTGTGCCAGGCCTGGACCAGGTTGATCCAGTCGACGCGCTGGTAGTTCTTGTCGCGGATGAACAGTGCGATCGACGCGTACTGGACGTCCTGCGACCGCAGACTGCCGCGCAGGACGACCGTTCGGCCCGCGAGGCCCGCGATGGTCTGCGAGGTATTGCCATCCGCGAATCCGCCCACCGTCTCGAGCCGGAGCGACGCCGGGCCCTTCACGAAGACCTTCGTGTCGCGGACGACGCGCAGCGTCCCGCCATCCTTCGGCGTCCACGTCTTGCCCCACCCGGTTGGGACGGCCTCGCCGTCTGTCATCGAGCCGTTCACGAGCGCCGGCTCACCGGCCAACAGACTGGATGCCCACAGGGCGATGAAAACGAGTCCTGCGGTTTTGCCGCGCATGGCAGCCCCCGTCACCTCCTGGTCGCGGAGCTTTCCGGGCCGGACACTCGGAACCGGCCGCTACACCGTCTCGGTCGTGTCCTTTCTCATGAACAGCATCCGCTCGGCGTTCCACGCACTAACTTGACGGTGTGCTTGCCTCAAGCTTCCGCCGAATCTCCTCCGGCGACAATGGTCTAATATGTTCAAGAGACACCTTGTGACCCCTTTGAAGCTCGGTAACGCCGGGCGACTTCGACCAAGGCGCATCAAATGCTTTCGGCTCGCTCGGTCGGGTGAATGCCACCTCGTTTCGCGGGCGCCCGCAGTAGATTTGGAGGCACGAAACTACGTTGCTGATGGACGAGGCAATCAGATGGACCGCTTCCGCGGTCAGCTCTGGGAACCAGTTGAGGGTTACCAAGGAAGCATGGAGATTCGCTTTGCCCGCGCCAGCAACAGCCTCTGTCACGGGAAACGTGGTGCCAAACTGGCTGCCCCCGACTGTGATCATCTTCTCTGCTGGTGCCGGAACACCGGGGGTGTCTTCGACCCCAACGCTCAAGAAACAGCCGCCTGGGCTTACCCTTAGCCCGTGCTTCAGACTGTTGTATTCCTGCCTGCTGCGTGTGTCGAGTATGTCCACAGAAAGGCGCTGCCACAGTCGGGCAAATCGCGCGCAGGTCTGATCGGATGCCTTCTGAGCCCACTCAGCGTGTTTGTGTACGAACTGAGAGAGACGGAGCCACGTCACCTGTTGCCAACCTAGCAAGTTCACCACACTGGCTGGGTGAGTTGATACGGCTTGTACTGCCTCACACAGTTGCTTGGTCGTACATTTCTGAAGCCAACCATGCACGCAATTTGGTGCTTGGACTGCAGCGATGAGTAGCGAGAAGAGCGTCTCTAGACTGTGGTGATATGCCGCGCGCAGGGCCAGCGCTGCGCGGTGGCCATCTTCACTGTCATCAACACCCAGCAGATGTACCTTTGCTTGATAGCCGAAATACTCCGGAACCAACGACTGCAAGAACTCAAGGCTTCGTTTGCGTAAGTCGTCCCCCCACATGCAGTAGTAATCACCACCAACGACGAACGGAGTGTACTGCATTTCTCGTCGCCTCGCTGCTAGAGCGTCCTGGCCGTGTGCTTCCTCAGGCACGGTACTACGAACAGCATCCGCTCGGCAAGCCGGCCGGTGGACTATTTCGTCGCCATCGTCACGCTCAGCTTGCGGTTCAATGCCGCGGCAATACGGGTGAGCATGGTGAGAGAGTGGCCTTCGTAGTCGGCGTCTTCCAGCCGGCTGATCACCGACTGGGTGGTGCCGACCGTCTCGGCCAACTGCTTCTGTGTCAGTCCGGCCTCGGTGCGCAGATCATGGATCATTCGCGCGACCTGTGCGTTGACCCGCTCCGCTTCCACAGCGGCCTGTCGTTTCGGGTCGCCTTTGACGTACCGGCGTGTCAGTATGTCCGTTGCGTTGCTCGTCCGTTTCCTGGTCATTGCATCGCTCCCTGGGTAACGCGTAGCTACCCACGATAGGTGTAGCTACTCGGAGCAGTGCGGAACCGCTGAAACCGCCGGATGGCCCGCTCGATCTCGCGCTCCGGCACCGTCCTCTCTTTTGTCAGCCCGTGCGAAAGAACGATCCGCTGCCGATGGAAGAAGTAGAGCAGACGGTAGTTTACCCTCAAGTGCCGGACCCGCAACTCGTGCACGCCATCCCTGAGGTAAGCGGCTTCCGGGCGGCGGAGGCCGGGGCCGCATTCCGCGAGCCGTTCGATTCTGACAATGAACTTGTTCTGCACCTTCTCAGGTTGCCGGTCAAGCCATTGCAGGGCAGGCGCGGTCCCGTCCTTCTCGGCGAAGAAGATGATCTCCGTTCGGGGCACGGTCGCCTCTCACCAAGATGAGTATAGCATTATTGCGATGCTTCCGTCAACAGGAAAGTGCAATCTCTGTCGCCCCGGTACAGCGGCTCGGCCGCGCCGGCTGTGCCTCGCTCGGCGATGCAGCACCCCGGGCTACTTCTTCAGTCGCAGCATCCGCATCGCGTTGCCGCCGAAGATGGCATCCCGCCACTGCTTCGGGATGTTCAGCGCGTCGCACAGGTTGACGTAGTCGTTGTAGACGTCCTCGATCCAGTCGTTGCTGACGTCGGTGCCGAACACGATCTTCGAGTAGGGATGCTTCCGCTGGTGGCCCTTGTAGGGGTGGTTGCCGCGGTGCCACCAGAGCAGACCGTCGAGGAACTCGGGCGTCTTCTTCTTAAGGGTGGAACCGCTCAGATCGAACCACAGGTTGGCGTTCCACCGCGCGGACATCGACGCCTCCTCGTACCACGGGTTGCCGAGGTGCGCGCCGTGCACATGAAGCTTCGGGAAGGCGCGGCAGATGGTGTCAAGATAGATGGGCCGCATCCGGTTCGAGTTGACGTCGTGGCCCGAGTCGCTGCGCCCGACGATGCCGAGATGGAAGAGGATGGGCATCTTGCACGCCTCGGCCGCGGCGTAGAGCGGGAAGTAGGCGGGGTCGTCGTAGTTGCGGTTGGTGCGAATGCACTTGAAGCCGACGAAGCCCTGCTCGTGGAATCGCCTGATGTCGGCGGGCGTGTGCATGTCGGGCACGAGGCGCGCGAACGGGATGATGCGGTCCGGGTGCCGCTGGTGCGCCTTCATCACGCCCTCGTTGTTCGCCCCATAGTTCCCGGGGCAACTGAAGATGACGACCTTGTCCGTCCCCACCTTGTCGCAGGCCTTGAGCAGCCCCTTGATGTGCTTCTCGCTTCCGTCCGAATGCACGTGTGCGTCGATCTGCATGACTGCTTCCTCCTTTTTCAAAGGTCGGATAGGACCTATGTGGCCTATTCGCGCAACTCAATCCGTTTGCCCGGGCCTTCGGCGAAGGCTTCGAAGATGCGCGTCACCTGCCACGCCTGTTCGAGCGTGCCCTTGGCCGGCGGGCGGTCTTCGAGGACGGCCCGGGCGAACTCGTTGACTTCGTTATAGTAGCCGAGCAGGAAGAGCCCCTTGTTGTAGAGCTGTCCGAGCGAGAACTCGGGCTCCCACGTCGCGTTGACCTCGTCCGCCGTGCCGGTGTAGTAGTCCGGCGCCGTGCCGTAGCCTTCGCCTTCCCGGTACGGCGGGTTGCGATGGTAGGTGACGCGCAGGCAGTTGTCGACCACGATGTGGTGGCCGGCCTCGCCCACGATCGTCGTCCGTTCCATCCCGGCGTTGCGGGATGCACCGCAGGTTAGCGCCAGTGAAGCGACCGCGCCGGAGTCAAACGCAAACGTCGCGCCGGCGGAGCCGGCGGCGCTCCGTTCGTAGTACAACGTCTTCGGCATCCCGAGCAGAAACAGCATCAGGGATGTCGGGTGACAGAGGTGGTCGAGGAACCCGACCACCGGCCGGACCCGCTCGCCCGCCAAGTACCGCCCCATCTCGTCCTGCGTCGGCACGTATTGCGGGTACTGAAGCAGCACCATCGAGACCTTGCCGAACTCCTCCGAGTCGGCCAACTCCTTCGCCTTCTCGTTCGCCGGGAAGAACATCTTCTTCATCCCGACGAGGACGTGCTTGCCGGACTGCTCGGCGGCGGCCTGTATCTTTTCGATCTCGGCACAGGATGCCGCGGGCGGCTTCTCAATCCACACGTGACATCCGGCGTTGAGGCAGTCCGCCGCGATGCGGGGAAAGAGGGGGCGGCCGCGGTCGTCGTAGTGGGTGACCACGAAGACCGCGTCGAGCTGTTCGTGCTCGAACATCTCGCGATAGTCGGAGTACGCGTTCTTCGCGCCGAACTTGCCGGCGAACGCGCGCGCCTTCTCAATGTCCAGGTCACACGTCGCGACCAGGCTCACCGGCGCGAACTGGAAGGTCGGGTAGATGTTCCGGAAGGAATGCGACCCGCACCCGATGAAGCCGGCGCGGATCTCCGGTTCGTCCTCAAGTTGGCCGCGAAACCCGATCCGCATCGTACTGAGGCCCTGAGCGGCGCCGGCGACTGACCCGCCACATCCTACCGGCGCGGGCCGGCACGCGCAATACCCGTTCGCGCCGTCGGCCGCGGGGACGGCGCCCGGGCCGGCTCTTGAATGCCGTCCTTTCTTGCCCTATGATGGGCAGCGCCTGACACTCACCGGAGGAGAGCTACCGATGGTTGATGAATATCTGTACGGCCACATGGTACAGGAGTATTACGTCGAGCGCGTGCGAGCGATCATGCGCGAGCGCGCCGCGGTCCGAGCGAAGATCAGGACGCTGGCCCAGTTGAGGCGCCTGCAGGCCGACGTGCGCCGCGACCTTCGCCGCGCGTTCGGGCCGTTCCCGAAGCGCACGGCGCTGAACCTCCGCGTCACCGGCACGGTCGAGCGCAAGAACTTCACCATCGAGAAGCTGATCTTCGAGAGCCGGCCGAGCTTCCCCGTGACGGCGAACCTGTACCTGCCGAAGCGCGGGATCGGGCCGCGACCGGCCGTGCTCGGTACGTGCGGCCACTCGACCCCGGGCAAGGGCGAGCCGCTCTATCAGGCGTTCAGCCGCCACTTGGCGCGGATGGGCTACGTGGTGCTCATCTACGACCCCATCTCGCAGGGGGAGCGGATGCAGTTCCTCGGCCTGCCCAGGTCGCAGCAGCCGGGCGGCCTGTGCCCGGACCACAACATGATGGGCAACCAGATGCACCTGCTCGGCGGCTACTTCGGTTCGTGGCGGGCGTGGGACGGTATCCGGGCGCTGGACGTGCTGCTCTCGCGGCCCGAGGTCGACCGGACGCGCGTCGGCGTCACCGGGAACTCCGGCGGCGGCACAATGAGCACGTGGCTGACGGGGCTCGACCAGCGGCTCACCATGGCCGCGCCGAGCTGCTTCGTCACGTCATTTCTCAGCAACTTGGAGAATGAGGAATCGCAGGACGCGGAGCAGGTACCGCCGGGGCTGCTCGCCGCCGGGCTCGACCTGGCCGACTTCTTCGTGGCGTATCTGCCGCGGCCGGCGATCCTGCTGGGCAAGGCGAACGACTTCTTCGATCACCGCGGCCTCGAGGACACGTACGACGAGCTGCGGCGGCTGTACCGGATTGCCGGCGCCGGGGATAACATCCAGCTCTTCATCGGGCCCGGCGACCACGGCTACACCGTCGAGAACCGCGAGGCGATGTATCGCTTCTTCAACCGGCACACGGGACTGCGGGCGAACGCTCGCGAGCCGCAGCCGCTCAAGGCCGAGATCCCGCAGACCCTGCACGCCACGCCGAAGGGCCAAGTGCACTACCTGCGACCCAAGCCGCGCACCGTGTCGGACTTCACGGCCGACGCCGCCCGCGAGCTGGCCGGCCGCCGCAAGCCGCTCGCCGGCGCGAAGCTGGCCGCCGCGATTACAAAGCGGCTGGCGCTGCCAAAGCGCGCCGGCCCGCCGCACTACCGCGTGATGCGGACACAGTGGGTCCACCCGACGAAGGCGATGCGCCTCGCCGACAACCGCTTCCCCATCGAGACCGAGCCGGGCGTGCAGGCGATGGTGCACGTGTTCTCGAAGACGCGGCTGTTCCACTTCCCCCCGGGCAAGTCCGCGACGCTCTACGTGTCGCACCTGTCGTCACGGGCGGAGCTGCTGGAGAAGCAGGTGCCGGCGGCCGATCCGCTGTTCGCCGTCGACGTTCGCGGCATCGGCGCAATGGCGGCCTTGACGTGCAGCCTTGGCGAGTTCTTCGCGCCGTACGATTCGGACTACATGTACGCGACGTACGGGCAGATGTTGAACGAGCCGTACAGCGGGCGGCGGGTGCACGACGTGTTGTGCGCGCTCGACCTGGTGGCGGACAAGGGCTACCGCGACGTGCATCTGGTCGGCCGCGGGATGGGTGCGATCTGGGCGACGTTCGCGGCGTGCCTGTACCCCGTCGTGAAGCGCGTGACGCTACACAACATGCTGCTTTCGTATCACGAGCTGGCGCAGACGCCGGTGTACAAGTGGCCGCTCTCGTCACTGGTTTTCGGGGTGCTCGAGGCGTTCGACCTGCCCGATTGCCTGCGCGAGCTGGCGAGGCGCAAGAAGCTGACCTTGGTGGCGCCGTGGAATGCGCATCAGCGACCGTGGAAGCGCGAGGCGCTTCGTGCACACCTGAAAGCGCTCGGATTGTCCGGTATGCGCGTGAAGGTGTAGGTTGACCCCGACGAGCCCGAACTGACGGGAACTTCACGTCACCCCCCCCGCTCACGGCCGGCGAGCTGCGGAGGCGCCCGTCTTTTCCCCGCGCATGTAAACCCACCAGTAAGCAGCGCCCACGAAGGCCGCCCCGCCGATGATGTTCCCCAGCGTGACGGGGACGAGGTTGGCAGTCAGGAACCGTCCCCATCCGAGCGACGAGGTGTCGACGCCGGCGGCGGCAGAGGTCCCTTTCAGGAACAGCCCCATGGGGACGAAGTACATGTTGGCCACGACGTGCTCGTAACCGAGAGCGACGAAGGCCATGATGGGGAAGAAAACGGCCAGGACCTTACCGGCGATCTCCTTGGCGGAGAGCGCCATCCACACCGCCAGGCACACGAGGCAGTTGCAGCCGATCCCGCGCAACAGCGCCTCGATGAATGGCAGGCTCACCTTGGCATTGGCGATGGCGACCGCCTTCGCCCCGACCGCGCCCGACCCCATCTTCCACAGGCCGGAGCCGTACATCAGCCCCGCCAGCAGCACCGCGCCGGCGAAATTCGCCGCGTACACCAACGCCCACCGGCCCAGCATCCGGCCCCAGCCGTACTCCTTCCCCAGCACGCTGGCGACCATCAGGTTGTTGCCGGTGAACAGCTCGGCGCCGGCGATGACGACGAGCATCAGCCCCACGGAGAAAACCGCCCCGATGAGCACCTGCGAAATCCCCACCCCCACCGTGGCCGCGGCGTCGGATCCAACCAGGGTGGCCAGCGCCGCGCCAAACCCGATGTACACGCCCGCCAGCGCTCCGAGGATCAGCGTGTTCAGCACGGTCCCGGTCGCCTTCTTCACGCCGACGCTCTGCGTGACCAGGCGCGCTACGGCCTGCGGCGCTCGGTGTTCGTAGTCCGCCGGTCGGGGGCCGCCCTCCCGGATGCGCGCGAGGGCGCGGTCGATGGCGGGGGGGGAGGCGCCGCGCGGCGTCGCGGCGAGCGCCCGGTCGACCGCGCCGGTGATCTCCTCCGGGGTGAACGGCTTGCAGACATAGTCGGACACCCCCAGCCGGGTCGCCTCGGCCGCGGTGTCCACCGACCCGTAGCCGGTGATGATGAGCACGGCCATGTGTCCCCGGTCCTCGCGGGCGTGCCGAATGATCTCCATTCCGTCCATGTCCGGCATCTTCAGGTCGAACAGGGCGCAGTCGAAGTATCCGCGCCGGGCGCGGTCGAGCCCTTCTCGCCCCGTGCCGGCCGTCTCCACGTCGTAGCCGCGCCGGGCGAAGATTCTCTCGCAGCTCTCGCGAACGGTCGGGTCGTCATCGACGACCAGGATTCGATGGCGTCTCAGCATCCGGCTCTCCTCCTACCAAATCTCCGCTTCGAGCCGGCGCTCGAGCCACCGGCGCTCCTGGGGCGAGAGTTCGCCGCACTCCTTCTCGATCCACGCGATGTCGCCGGACAGGATGGCGGCCTTGGCCTCCGGGGTCAGTGCATAGCCGGACAGGACCGGGCTGCCCTTGGCCCACAGCGACGTCGCGAAGTCCCGGTCGCGCGCGGCGAGCCCGAGCACTTCCTTCACCAGGCCCGCGTCCACCCGGAGCGGGGCCTCCGCTTCCGCCGGCGCCGGCGCCAGAGCCTGCTCCGCGGCCGTGCGAATCTGGTCGGGCGTGAACGGCTTCTCAATGTAGTCGGACACCCCCGCCTTCGTCGCCTCGACGGCGGAGGTGACGGTTCCGTACCCGGTGATGATGATGACCGCGGTGTGGGGGCGCTGACTCCGCAAGGCTCCCACCAGCGTCATGCCGTCGAGGTCCGGCATCTTGAGGTCGGTGACCACGAGGTCGAACCGCTCCGACAGCGCACGGCTCATGCCGTCGCGCCCGCTCTGGGTCGTGTCCACCCGGTAACCGGCCTCGGACAGGATGCGCCGGCAGGTGTTCGTGACCGTCGGCTCGTCATCGACCACCAAGACCCTTCTTCGGGCATCCATTTCAGGTCCCTCCGTCCGGTTTGCCTCAGCCGAAACGCCATCGGCCTCTGACGGGCGACAAGAGCAAACCGCGTGCCAAAACCCGGGATAGAATCGAGGTCGGGGCGGGACTCGTCATAACCCGCCAGCGCGCAATGGGTTATGACGGAACACCCCACTGCCCAGCCGCCGGTTGGACGCGGCCCGCGCGAGCGAACTGCATGTTCGGACGCACCAACTGTACATGACCCGCATACGCCCGCGCCCGCGCGCCCGGGATTATTCCCCCCCGCCCCTTGTCGAATCAGCCGCCCGGCTGTAGGATGATGGACACAATAACGGGGCCGTTTGGATGAACATCCGGGGCCGAATGATCGTCAGCATGCTGTCGGTGGTGGTGATCTCCGGCGGAGTCGCCATGGCCATCGGTGCGCACCTGTTGTGGCGGCAGATGAACCAGGAGGCCGAAAACCGGGTGCGGGGAGAGTTGAGCGCCGCCCGAGAGTTCTACCGTCAGCGCCTTGCCGCCATCGACAGCGCCCTCCGCTACACGGCTCTCGGCGAGAAGTTCTCCCAGGCAGCGGCCGACCGAGACACCCCCTCCCTGGCTCAGCGCCTGCGCACGGTCCGCGCCACCGCTGGACTCGACCTGCTCTCCGTCACCGACGCGGCCGGCCGGGTGATCTACCGGGCGCACCGGCCCGACCGCTCGGGAGACGCGCGCCTGGACGATCCGCTCGTCCAGCGCGTCGTGGCGACAGGGGAGGCCGTCTCGGGCACGATCCTCGTCCCGGTCGACCGGCTGGAACGGGAGGACCCGGCGCTGGCCCGACGCGCCCGGATCCGCGTGGTCGAGACGCCGAAGGCGAGGCCAACGGATCTCGCCGAGCTGGACGCCGGGATGATGCTGTGCGCCGCGGCGCCGGTGCGCGGCCCCGACGGCCGGCTGGCGGGGGTACTTCGGGCGGCGGTCCTGTTGAACCGGAACTTCGCCCTCGTCGACCAGGTGGAGAACACCGTGTTCCGGAACGAGCTCTACCGCGGCCGACCGCTGGGCACGGTGACCATTTTCCAGGGGGACGTCCGCATCTCCACCAATGTCCAGCGGGCGGACGGGACCCGCGCCATCGGCACCCGCGTCAGCGCGGAGGTGTACGAGCACGTCCTGCCCCGCGGCAAGACGTGGCTCGGCCCCGCGTGGGTGGTCAACCAGTGGTATGTCTCGGCGTACGAGCCGATCTACGACATGGACCAGCAGCCGATCGGGATGCTCTACGTCGGATTGCTGAAGGACAAGTTCAGCGACGTCACGCGGCGCACCCTCGCCCTGTTCGGACTCATCACGTTGGCGGGCGTGTTGGCGGCGGGCGCCGCCGGGTGGAAGCTCGCCAACAGCATGTCACGGCCGCTGAGCAGCCTGGCCTCCGCCTCCGCCGCCATCGCCCGCGGCGAGCTGTCCCAGGAGCTGCCGGTGCAGTCCTCGGACGAGATCGGATCGCTGACCCGAGCGTTCAACACAATGGCGCGTTCGCTCAAGGAACGCGACGAGCTGCTGAAGCAGCGAACACGGCTCGAGTTGAGCCGTTCCGAGCGGCTGGCCGCGATCGGCCGGCTCGCCGCCGGCGTGGCTCACGAAATCAACAACCCGTTGACCGGAGTCCTCACCTTCGCCCACCTGCTGCTCAAGGACGCCCCCGACGGGTCGCGGACCCGAGAGGACCTCGAGACGATCATCGAGGCGACAACCCGGTGCAGGGACATCGTGCGCGGGCTGCTGGACTTCTCGCGCCAGAACGAGCCGCACACCCGCCCGTCCGACCTGAACAGCGTGCTGCGCGAGGCGCTGGCCCTCACCCAGAACCAGGCCCACATCAACCACGTGAGCGTCGCCGAGGAGCTGGACCCCGACCTGCCGGACGTGGTGATCGACGCGAACCAAATCCAGCAGGTCGCCGTCAACGTCATCGTCAACGCCATCGACGCCATGCCGGACGGCGGCCGCCTGACCGTCCGGACGCGCCGGGTAAGGGACGGCGCCGAGCGGGTCGCGTTTGAGATCGCCGACACCGGCTCCGGAATCCGGGAGGAGGACCTCGAGCACGTGTTTGACCCGTTCTTCACCACCAAGCCGGTGGGGATGGGGACCGGGCTGGGCCTGGCGATTGCCTATGGGGTCGTGGCGGAGCATGGCGGGCGGATTGAGTTGTCGAGCGAGATTGGGCGGGGGACCACGGTGATCGTGCGCTTGCCCGCCGCCCCGGAGGAAGAACCGCGTGAAGAAGAACGCTCGGGTCTTGGTGGTGGATGACGACCCGCTGGTGCTGAAGAGCTGCTCGCGCGTGCTGGGCGAAACGTACGACGTCCAAACCGCCAGCACGGGCGCCGAGGGGCTTTCGCGCCTTGCCGCCGAGCCGTTCGACGTCGCCCTGGTGGATCTCAAGCTGCCCGACGTCGGCGGCCTGCACATCCTCGGCCAGGCGCCCGACCGGTTCCCCGACGTCCCGGTCATCATCATCACCGGCTACTCGACCATCCGGAGCGCCGTCGAGGCGGTCAAGATGGGGGCGTTCGACTACGTGGCGAAGCCGTTTACCCCGGACGAGATCGAGGCGGCGGTCGAGAAGGCGCTCCGGCAGCGCCGCCTGCTGAGGGACTACCGCGAGCTCCGGGAGGCGCTGTCGGACCGGTACCGGGTCTCCCGGCTGATCGGCGAGAGCGCCGCCATGCGGCGCGTGCTCTCGCTCATCGAGCAGGTGGCCGGGACGGACAGCACGGTGCTGCTCACCGGCGAGAGCGGGACGGGCAAGGAACTGGTCGCCCGCGCCATCCACTTCTCCAGCCCGCGAAAGGAGGCCCGGTTCGTCGCCGCCGACTGCGGCGCCATCGCGCCGTCGCTCATCGCCAGCGAACTGTTCGGCCACGTGCGCGGGGCGTTCACCGGCGCCACCTCGGACCGCAACGGGCTCATTCGAGCCGCCAACGGAGGCACCCTGTTCCTGGACGAGATCAGCAACCTCCCGCTCGACCTCCAGTCCACCCTCCTGCGGGTCATCGAGGCGGCCGAGGTCCGCCCCGTCGGTACCTCGCTCCCCACCCAGGTCGACGTCCGGTACATCGCCGCGTCCAACCGGGACCTTCGCGCCTGGGTCCGCGAGAAGAAGTTCCGGGAGGACCTGTTCTATCGGCTCAACGTGTTCCCCATCCATCTGCCCCCGCTGCGTGACCGCCGGGAAGACATCCCCGCGCTGGCGCGCCACTTTCTCGCCCTTTTTTCCGCACGCATCCACAAGCAGGTGAGCGATTTCACGCCCGAGGCGCTCCAGACCCTCATCGAATACGAGTGGCCCGGCAACGTGCGGGAGCTGTCCAACGTGGTCGAGCGGTTGGTCATCCTGGGTGGGGAAGGACGCGTGGGGTGGGCGCACGTCCGCGAGTCACTGCCCGTGGCGGGCCTCGCCGTTCCCGTGCCGCAGACCGCCGAGGAGCTGACCGAGCGGAAGAAGGAGCTGCGTGAGCAGGCGGCGGGCGAGGTCGAGAAGGCCTTCCTCCTGGACGCCCTGCGGCGGAGCGGCTACAACGTGACAAAGGCGGCCGCGCAGACCGGCATGCAGCGCTCGAATTTTCAGGCGCTCCTGAAGAAGCACCGCCTTCGGATCCGGGACCTCGTGGCGCGCGAGCCATAGCCCGCGCGGCAGCGACCGTGGAAGCGGGAGGCGCTCCGCGCACACCTGAAGGCCGTAGGGCTCAGTGGAATGCGCGCGAAGTGACCATCAGACGTGGCCGCCGTACTTGACGCCGGACTCGATCATGCGGATCCAGTTGTCGACGGTGCGTTGGCTGATCTCGGCGCTCCACGGGCTGGCGGCCTGGCCCAACACGTATCGGCCGTCGGTCCCACCCATCTCGACGGCTTCCCGGACCTTCTGCTCGAGCTCGTCGGCGCTGAACCGGGCGAGGTCCTCGAACTGAATATAGCCCCACAGGAAGAGAGGGCGGTCGGCCAGCTCGAACATCTCGGCCAGGGTCGCGTCGTTCTGCGGTGGGCATTCGACGCAGTCCACGCCGTCGACCCCAATCTCACAAATGTGCTTGATCTGCGCCTTGAGCCGGCCGTGGCAGTGCATTATGACGTACTGACCGTGATCGTGGATCAGCTTCACGATCTCCTTGTCGTAGGGGACGATGAACTCCCTGACGAAGCTGGGCGGCATCACCGGCTCGACGTAGGGCTCGATGGAGTACCAGCGGAACACCGGCCCGCAGCCTTGGTCGAGCAGATGCTTTACGAAGTTATATACGCGCTCCTGTGCCCGCTCGACCATCGCCCGGAGCCGGTCGGGCTGGGTGAAGCAGAAGATGGCGCGGAACTCCTCGCCCAGCGAGCCCACGGCCGTAGTCAGCGCGTTGGTCACGCCGTTCATGTAGGGCAGGCCGGCGTCGCCGACCTTCCGGTCGAACTCGTCGAGCCCTTCGAGTGTCGGGCGGAACGGCTCGTACGGCAGGCTTTCCCATTTCGCCAGGTCGTCCTCGTCCTCGACGAAGAACTTCTTGGTGCCCCAGCTTCCCACTTCCTCGTCATGAATCCGGATCCGCGTCAGCGGACCCTTCGGCGTGTTGAGCGTGGTGGTCTGGATCTTGCGCGTGCCGTGCTCTTCACGCTCGGTCTTCATGTCGAAGAGTCTCGGATCGCACAGGCTCAGGCTGCCGGGCACGCCGAAGTTCGCCATAAACTCGCAGTGCTTCTTAGCGGCCTCGATCACCGGATGGTAGACGGGGAAGTCCACGTGCCAGGTGAACGGCGATAGCGCCGTGGGCACGATGGGCAGGCGGTCGACTTTCTCGTGGCGCAGCACCCGCAGCATCCGCTCGCGGGCCGTGTATTCGCCGGGGTGGGGCCGCTCCGGGTCGCTCATGCGTTCCTTCCTGTTCGGTTCCGCCCGGGGCCACAGTATAGCCGCGTCGCCGGGCGGCCGCAACCGCACCGGTTGACCCGCGTCCGCCCGCGGGCTATCATCACGCCGGTTCAATGGAGACAAAGGCGTGACACCCAAGGAACGCGTGGAGGCGGTGCTGGAGGGCCGGGCGCCGGACAAGGTGCCGGTCGGCCACATCTCATTTTCGAGCAGGGTCGCGTCGGCGATTCTCGGCCGCGACGCCTACGTCGGCGGCGGGATCAACCAGTGGCGAGAGGCCGACGCGCTCTGGAATGGCCCCGACGCCCACGCGGAGTTCGTCGAGCGCACCAGGCGGGACGCCATCGACATCGCGCTGGCCACCGAGTGCGACCTCGTCCGGCCGTATTACTGGCGCGATCCGCGCAAGCCAGCCAAACGGATCGACGCGTACACATTCCGCTACGAACACGCTGACGGGTCGTGGGAGGTGAACCAGCTCGATCCGCAGACGGAGCTGTACAACGTGATCGACTCGTCGGAACGCGTCGAGCCGACGCTGGAGGACCTCGAGCGCCAGGTCGAGCAGGCCGAGGAGCGGGCCCTTGTGTTCCGGCCCGCCGAGGACGATTTCGCCGAGGTGCGCCACGCCCTGGAGAAGGTCGGCCGCACGCACGCGGTGCGCTGCCACGCGCCCTGGTCGGCCATCCCCGTCGACAGCACGGCGTGGATGCAGGCGGCGTTGCTGCGGCCGGACCTCGTCGGCCGGCTGCTGGATACGCAGGTCACGGAGTCCATCAAGCGCATCGACGTGGTCACGAAGCTGGGCGGCCGGCTGCTCTTCGGCGGCGGCGACATGGCCTCCGACCATGGCCCAATGTACTCGCCCAGGGTCTTCCACGATCTGCTGCTCCCGCGGGTGAAGGCGATCTCCGATCACTGCCACGAGCGCGGTGCGTATCATTTGTTCGGGACGGACGGCGACGTGTGGCCCATCGCCGACGACTTCTACGCGAACTCGCGGATCGACGGGCACTACGAGGTCGACCGCAGGGCGGGGATGGATATGGTCAAGATCAACGAGCGTTACCCGCACATCGCGATGGTCGGGAACATCTCGAGCTTCACCCTCCACACCGGCACGCCCGCCGACGTCCGCGAAGAGACCCGCGCCTGCCTCGAAGAAGCGAAGCAGACCAACAAGGTCATCGCCGGCTGCTCCAACATCATCATCTGCGAGACCCCGATGGCCAACGTGGACGCCTTGCTCGAGACCATCGCCAAGTACCGGTAACGCGCCCCGCGCAACGGGATCCAGGAGACTGTGAGATGAGTTGGTTCCGGATCACGGCGGCCCACCGCTGGTCGATGGCGCTGCTGGTGGTTTGCCTGGCAATTTCGGCGTACTTCACCTATGAGATCTTCGAGTTCGAGCGCTCGTCTTCGTGGATCCGGATTCCCATCTACGCCAAGTACCCGCGCCTGCTGGAGCTCGTGGAATGGAAATGGTTCCGGTGGGTAATCCCAGCTATCGCCGGCCTGGCCTTACTGACGCAGCTTCGATTCTGGAGAAGACCCCGGCTGCTCATCCTGATGAACGCGGTGTACCTGGTGATGGCGTTTTCCGTTTACTACGTCTTCTTGCTGGTCACCAAGAGCACCCTGTTCACGTAGCGCAGTCTGCGAGCCCTTAGATGGGAGCCTCTACTGCACCGCGCATTCGGCGGAGTCGGCGTATTCAAAGCCGATCACCGCAATCCGGCGATTGGAGGGGTCGGAGACGAAGACTTTGCCGCCCGCGACGTCGACACAGGCCGGCCAGGCAAACGCGATGCCCGGCTTCTCGCCCACGCCGTCGTCCGAGTTGCCGTAGGTCCCGATCCGCGCGATGCGGTTCCCGTCGGTGTCGAGCATCTCGACACAAAAGCGGAACACGTTGGGCGCGTAGACGCGGCCGTAGGGATCGACGGCGAGCCGCGAGTTCCAGCAGATGCAGCCCGGATCGCCCCAGCCGAAGTCGAAGCTCGGGATCGGTCCGATGCCGCCGTAGCGCCACCGGGCGCCGACGATCTTCGCGGCGCGCTTCAGGTTGCCCGACAGGTATTCGGTCGCGTTCGCCGGCGCGTTCTTGATCTCGGCGAGCACAGGCGTCGGCGGCGCGGGTTGGCCCTTCTTGGCGCGCGGCTTGCCAGAGAACCCGTAAATCCTCCCGCCCTCGGGGCCGAACTTGAACACGCCGCCCATGTGGTTCAGGTACGTGTTCTGGTACGGATACGCCCACGGCACCTTGCGCGGACCCTGCCGGTCGAACCGCCACCAGTCCCACGCCTTCGGTGGGACCTTCCCCGCCAGCCACGCCGGCAGCGGCTGCGCCTTCGGCTTGGCGTTGATGCCGACGTACACGTTGCCCGCCGCATCCACGCCAATGCCGCAGTCGCCCGACCCGAGCCCGTCGATCAGGTCGGGCGTCTTCTTCTTGCCGTCCGGGCTGAACACGTCGACACGGTTGACCACGCCGCCCGTCCACTTGTTCGAGCGGATGAGATAGATGTCGCCGTTGAGCGCGACGCAGTGGCCGCGCAGGCCGATGTTCGGACCGTATGACGACCAGGCTCCGGTGTCCAGCTTGTGCGAGCCGGTCGCCTTGAAGCGCAGCGGCTTGCCGACGGGCGTGTAGCGGAACATCGCATTGCTGCCGTAGTTGCCCATCACGTAGATGTTGCCGTCGCGGTCGAGGGCGGTGTCTGTGCCGTTGAGAAAGCCGGCCTTGTTGCCGGTCCTCAGGTCCAGCGTCCGGATGGGCAAGCGGCCCGTGAGCATCTCGCGATAGATGATCCGGTTCCGCACAGGGTCGCCCGTTACGAAGCCCGGGTACTTGATGCCGTCGTGGTTGACGACCGATGCGCCGAGCGCCAGCTTGTCGCCCTGATCGGTGACGGGGGCCAGGCCGACCCGCCCGGCGACCCAGAGCTTCGGCGGCGTGGCGCTCGGATCCAGCGCCATCAGGCCGAACCCACCCTTCAGACTGGCCAGCTCGGCCGGCTCTTCCGTCTTGCCGAACAGCGCGAACTTGCGCAGCACGGGGACGAACTTCCCACGGCGCGTGAACGGGTCCCCCGAGAGCACGTAGATGTGCCCGCTCCTGGGATGGACGGCGATCTGGAGGGGCCGCTCGACGCGCCACTTCCCGAGCGGCTTTCCGTCCCTGTCGAACACCGCGACGCGACTGTTGCCGTAGTCGCAGACGTACAGGTTGCCGTCCTTGTCCGTGACGAGGCCCTGGGGGTCGTTGAAATGGCGGTCGTCGGTGCCGGGTTTGCGGAACTCGCCGAGGAATGGCTTGGTCAGGTCGTCCGGGCCGCGGTCGCGGTAGGCCTTGCCGCGACGGGGCGCTCCGGGCGTGCGGTCGCTCCACTTGAGGCGATAGACGCAGTGCCGGGCCTTGCAGGCGTAGCTCCGGGGCGAGTCGGTCAGGTAGATGTATTCGCCGTCGGGGCTGGTGGCGAGGTGGGTGAACCATCGGGAGCCCTGTTCGCCGGCGCCGCCCATGAATCCGATGCCGCGGTCGGCCAGGCCGCGAATCTGCGGGCCGATGAAGCCGAACTCCGGCGGCGCGCCGCCCTCGGGATGCACGGCGAGGATGTAGCGCGGTGGGCGGTGATTGGAGATGGTCCCCACGGCGCTTGCCAGCAGCAGATGGCCCTTCGGATGCCACGCCATCGTCTGCAGCTTCATCCCCGCGACCAGCGGCAGCAGGTTCCCGCCGTGGCTGTTGAAGACGATGGGGATGCGCTCGCCCTCTACCTCCAGGGCGCCGACCGAGTCGGTCCGCTCCTTCGGCGTGCCACTGGGGTAGGGGATGATCGTGCGGGCGTACCTGCCGTCCTTGTCGAACACGCGGAGCGACGACCGGCCATGGCCGGACGCGAACAGCGCGTAGACCTCGCCCTTTGGGCTGACGGCCAGGCCGACGATGCCGGACTCGAGCGTGTTGCCGTTCCAGCCGGCGTACTGCTCGAGCTTCGGCGTGGCGCCGATGCGAACGCGGACCCTGAACGGCCCGCCCTTCACCTCGCGGCCGAGGTCGTCCATCGCGTTCCAGCCGAGCTTCTGCTTGAGCGTCGTGACCAGGCCGGCCTTCAGATGGCGCACGACCTTGCCCTTCGGGCCGAGCACGGCGACCTCGACGTCGGTCGGCACGGACACGGCGAACGTGATGTGCACACCACCGCGGACGCCGACCGCCTTCGGCTCCTCCGTGAACTTGACGGGCGCATCCTTCCGCACGTGTCGCGGCGCCTCCACCGTCGCCGCCCAGGCCGCCGACGCCACGAGCAACGTTGCCACGCTGGTTGCCAGCCTGCTCATTCTTCTCTCCTTTTTGTTGGGCCGTCTTCAGCCCCGAAGGGGCGTCACATGATAGCCCAGGGCGAAGCCCTGGGGAACCGGCGCCGCCCGCTGTGAAGCCCTGTAAGGGCGACACGATTTCGCCCCTTCAGGGCTGATCATTCCGA
>CAZDHT010000031.1:0-29616 GCA_964505325.1 uncultured Planctomycetota bacterium
GCCGGGGTTCGCGCGGACGGTCGACATCCACCGGAAGCCGGGCTACGATCCGGTCGAGCTGTTCCTTGACGCCGAGAACCGGTGCATCCCGCTGGACCCCGGCTTGGTGCGTGGCAGCCACGGCCTGCCACCGGGCGAGGTGGCGGGCTGCGGGGTCCTGGCGTCGACCCAGCCGCTCACCCTGCCGCCGGGGCCGAGGGTGGTAACCGGCCTCGCCGATGCGCTGATGAAATCGCTGCTCTCCCGCGAATCCTAGAAACGCCTACTGCGCCGCGAGCTTGTCGATCAGCTCGCCGACCATCTTGGGGTTCGCCTTGCCCCGGGTGGCCTGCATCACCTGACCGATCAGGAAGCCGCGCGTCTGCTTCTTGCCCGCCTTCAGGTCCTCGAGGGCTTTCGCGTTCGCATCGAGCACGGCCTGCACCTCGGCCTCCAACGCGCCCGTGTCGCTGATCTGCTTGAGCCCCTTCTCCTCGACCACCTGCCCCGCATTCTTGCCGGTGGCGGCCATCTCCGCGAACACCTCCTTGCCGATGGTGTTGCTGATCTCACCCGTGGCCACGAGCGCGACCAGCTCCGCGAGCATCGGCGGCCCGACCACCAGCTCGTTGATTCCGCACTTCCGCTCGTTCAGCTCCCGCATGACTTCACCCATCACCCAGTTCGACGCGAGCTTGGGGTCGGCCCCCGCCTTCACCACCTGCTCGAAGTACGCGGCGACCTCCTTGTCCTCCGTCAGCACCGCCGCGTCGTACCCGGGCAGCCGGTACTCGGTGACGAACCGCTTCCGCTTGTGGGCGGGAAGCTCCGGCATCTCCGCCCGCACCGCGTCGAGCCACTCCTTCGTGATCTCCACCGGCACGAGGTCGGGCTCCGGGAAGTAGCGGTAGTCCTTGGCTTCCTCCTTACCCCGCATCGGCCCGGTCATGCTGCGGGCGACGTTCCACAACATCGTCTGTGAGGGGATCGTCCCGCCCGACTCCAGGACCTCGATCTGGCGCCGCACTTCGTACTCGATGGCGCGGCAGACGGCGCTCATCGAGTTGAGGTTCTTGACCTCGACGCGATTGCCCATCGTCTCGCTTCCCGCCGGGCGAACGCTGATGCCGGCCTCGAACCGGAGCGACCCCTCCTCCATCTTGCAGTCGGACACCTCGAGGTAGCGAAGCACCGCCGCCAGTTCGTTCATGTACGCGTTGGCCTCCTCCGCCGAGCGCATGTCCGGCGCGGAGACGACCTCCAGCAGCGGCGTCCCGGCGCGGTTCAGGTCGACGGCCGTGTATTGGGCGCCGGTGTCTTCGGGGTGCTCGAGCTTGCCGGCGTCCTCTTCGAGGTGGACGTTCCAGATGTTGACGCGACGGGTGTGTCCATTCACCTCCAGGTCGATCCAGCCGCTGACGCCCAGGTCGTTGTAGTTCTGAGAAATCTGGTAGTTCTTCGGCAGGTCGGGGTAGTAGTAGTTCTTGCGGTCGAACTGGGTGACCGGCGCGATCTCGCAGTTGAGCGCCAGGGCGGTCTTCAGCCCCAGCGCAAACGCCTTCCGGTTGATGACCGGGAGCACGCCGGGCAGCCCCTGGCACACCGGGCACGTCTGGGTGTTCGGCGGCGAGCCGAACCTCGTGCTGCATCCGCAGAACATCTTGCTCTCGGTGAGAAGATGCGCGTGCGTCTCCAGTCCTACGACCGTCTCGTATTCCATCTAGTCCTTCCGCAGAGAGGATTTCATGACGGATATGACGCGATCGGTCTGGTCGAGGACGGCGGCGCCCTGGGAGGGCGTGTACTGGAAATCCGCGGGACTCAGGCCGGGGTTGATGTTGACGTTGCGGTAAGTGATTCGCATTAGCGGCTTGCCCGTTGCATCCAGGAAGACGATGCGCCGGGCGAGACCGTCTTGGGTGCCCACATACACCTTCAGGCGCGCCACGTCGCCGGGCGCCTTGCCGGGTCGGGCGCCTGTGGGATGGGGCCGGCCCTCGAACACCCAGCAGCCGATGTCCCCGACTTTCGCCGTGCCTTTCAGTTCGACGGAGCCCGGCTCCAAAACGCTCAGGGGCCTTGCGATGTTGTGTGCCGGTTTCTGTTGGGGAAGGCCGGCGCTCTTGAGGAACTGGTTGACCTTCTGGAGATCGATTTTTGCGATCATTTCGAGGCCGGACATGATCGCCCACGTGACCTTGCCGTCTGAGATGTTGACCTGTTGGCCTTTGCCGCCGGTAAGGAGGGTGGACAGGATGATCTTGTCGGGGAGCAGGAAGCTGATCTTGCCTTCGGTGGTGACCGGGTCGGGTCCGTCCCCCATGCGGACGATGAAATCGGCGGAGAACATCTTGAGGTGGGCGGTCCTCTCGTGAAGCAGCCGTATGGCGCGTGCGGTGTTCCTGCCGGGCGCGGACGCAGCCGCGCAGCCCGCCAGGGCGACCAGGAGCGCCGGCAGCAGGCTCAGAGCCAAGGAGTGGCGTGGTCTCATCTCAAGTCCCTTCGGCCGCCACGAGCGGCGGTCTCGCGGCGTGGTGGTCGGTTGCCGCCTCGAACGCGCGGGCGATGCGGAGGAGCTTCGCCTCGTCGAACGGCTTGGCCATTAGTTGCAGGCCCACGGGCATGTCGCCCGCGCCGCGCCCGCAGTTGATCGAAATGCCCGGTATGCCCGCGAGGTTCGTCGAGATGGTGTAGACGTCCGACAGGTACATCGCGAGCGGGTCCTGTGTGCGCTCGCCGAGCTTGAAGGCGACGGTCGGCGAGGTCGGGCAGAGCACGCAGTCGACTTGCTTCCAGGCCTCGTCGAAGTCGCGCTTGACCAGTTGGCGGGCCTTGAGCGCCTTGAGGTAATATGCGTCGTAGTAGCCGGAGCTTAGCGCGAACGTGCCGAGCATGATGCGCCGCTTGACCTCCGGGCCGAAGCCCTCGGCGCGCGAGCGGGAGTAGAGTTCGACGATGTCCACGTCGTCTTGGGTCCGGTGGCCGTAATGGACGCCGTCGTAGCGGGCAAGGTTGCTGCTCGCCTCGGCGGTGGCGATGATGTAGTAGGTCGCGATGGCGTATTCGGTGTGTGGGAGCGAGATGTCGACGACCTCGGCGCCGAGCCCGCGATATGTGTCGGCGGCGGCCCGAACGGCCGCTTCGACTTCGGGCTCGATTCCTTGACCGAAGTATTCGCGCGGGACGCCGATCCTGATGCCCTTCGCTCCGGCGTCAAGCTCGGCGAGGTAGTCGGGCACGGGGTTGTCGGCCGACGTGGCGTCCCGCGGGTCGTGTCCGGCGATGACGTCTAGGAGCATTGCCGTATCACGCACGTCGCGCGAGAAGGTCCCGATCTGGTCGAGCGAGGAGGCGAAGGCCACGAGGCCGTATCGGGAGACGCGACCGTACGTGGGCTTGAGGCCGACGAGGCCGCAGAAGCCGGCGGGCTGTCGGATGGAGCCGCCGGTGTCGGAGCCGAGGGCGAGGGTGGCCTCGCAGGCGGCGACCGCCGCGGCCGAGCCGCCGCTCGAGCCGCCCGGGGTCCGGGACAGGTCCCACGGATTCTTGGTCGGCCGGAAGCCGGAGTTCTCGGTGGTCGAGCCCATGGCGAACTCGTCGAGGTTGGTCTTGCCGACGGGGATGGCGTCGGCGCGGTCCAGTCGTTCCACCACGGTCGCGTCGTATGGCGGCACGAAGTTCTCGAGGATCCTCGAGGAGCACGTGGTGCGGATGCCGCTCGTGCACATGTTGTCCTTGATGGCGACGGGCACGCCGGCGAGCGGGCCGAGCGGGTCGCCGCTGGCGCGGCGGGCGTCGGTGTTTTGCGCCTTGGCGAGCGCGGCGTCGGCCATGACGGTGTTGTAGGCGCCTAGCTCGGTGTCGGTGGCCTGGATGCGGCCGAGCATCGCCTCGGCGATCTCGACGGCGGAGACCTCGCCGGTGAGCAGCTTGGCGTGCAGGCGGTACGCGGAGAGGGAGAGCAGTTCGTTCATGATTGGTCGACGACCACTGGGACTTTGTAGGCGTCGTCGGTCTTGGCCGGGGCGTTGGCCAGGGCGTCTTCCCGGGATGCGGACGGTTTGACGGCGTCTTCGCGGAACACGTTTCGAAGGCCGAGGGGATGGGACAGCGGCGGGACGTCGGTGGTGTCGAGGGCCTTCAGTTTGTCGAAGTAATCGAGGATGTTGCTGAGCTGGGTCTCGAACAGAGCCAGTTCATCCTCGGTGAGTGCGAGCCGCGAGAGCTTGGCGACGTGTTCCACCGTGGCCCGGTCTATGCTCGCCATGAGGTGCCTCCGGCAATTGAGGTCCGCAATCGGGCGAGGCCCGGAGATTCGGATTGCGGGGCCTGCTACTCTTCCAAGTACAGTATTCTCGCGCAGGAGTGGCAGAAGACGAGGTCGTTGCCCTTCTTGAGTTGCGCTATCGTTTCCGGCCGGAGGGTCATGAAGCACCCCTGGCAGGTCCCGTTGACCGCGGCGACCATGGCCGTCTGGCCGCGCCGGGAGATGAGCCTTTCGTATTTGGCGAAGATGTCTCCCGGGACTTTCTTGCTGGCGGCGGCGCGCTTCTCTCTGAGGGCCTGAATGTCCGCCTCGACTTTGTCGAGCTGCTTCTGGAGTCTGGCACGCTCCGCTTCGAGCGCGGCTTC
The DNA here is from genome assembly GCA_964505325.1 of uncultured Planctomycetota bacterium. Classification (GTDB taxonomy): domain Bacteria; phylum Planctomycetota; class PUPC01; order PUPC01; family PUPC01; genus CAZDHT01. The sequence goes on from CAZDHT010000031.1 coordinate 4,612, forward strand.
GGCCTTCTTGACCTCCCTGGCGAGCGCGCCCACCTCTTCCTTCTGGCGGTCGACCTTTTGCATCTGCACGAGCACTGCGTCTTCGAGTTGCGCGTTGTCGGCCTCTTTGGAGAGGATTTCGTGTTGAAGGGTCTGGAACTCTTTGTTCGATTTGGCCTGGCTGATCTGCTGGCGGAGCTTGATCACGATCTGTTCAGCGGCCTGGAATTCCTTTTCTCTGAGTTCGGTCTTGACGCGCAGGTCTATGAGGCCCTCCCCGTTCGCGGCCAACCGTTTTCTAGCCTCTTCGAGCCCTTTTTCCTTGTGTCGCAGGTTTTCCGGTATCTCTCTGCTTTCTCCTTCCAGCCGGAAGATCTGCGAGTCGAGCGTTGCCACCTGCTTCAGCGCGATCAGGGGTCCGGACATCGATCCCTCCTCTTGGCGAGCGCCGGAGCAGCGGGCCGCTTCGGTATTATCTTTCTTCGAGGAATCCTTCGAGCCTCCTGCTCCGAATGGGGTGTTGGAGTTTTCTCAGCGCCTTGGCCTCGATCTGTCGGACGCGCTCCCGGGTGACCTTGAAGCGCTTTCCGACTTCTTCGAGAGTATACGTATATCCGCCGCCAATGCCATAGCGCAGTTTCATTATCTCGCGCTCCCGGTATGTGAGGGTGTTGAGCACCTGCTCGATTTTCTCTTTGAGCATTTCGTGCGCGGCGGCGGAGACGGGGGACTCGGCGGTCTCGTCCTCGATGAAATCTCCGAAGTAGCTGTCTTCGCTTTCTCCGATGGGGCGGTCAAGCGAGATGGGCGGCCGAGAGATCTTCAGGACGCGCTTGGCCTCTTCGATGGGAATGCCGGCTTCGTCCGCGATCTCCTCGATGCTCGGCTCCCGGCCGTAGGTCTGGAGGAGTTGGCGCTGGACGTTGCGCAGGCGGCTCATCGTTTCGATCATGTGGACGGGGATGCGGATGGTGCGCGCCTGGTCGGCGATGCTTCGCGTGATGGCCTGGCGAATCCACCAGGTCGCGTAGGTGCTGAACTTGTATCCGCGGCGGTATTCGTATTTCTCGACCGCCTTCATCAGCCCGGTGTTTCCTTCCTGGATGAGATCGAGGAAGCTGAGGCCGCGGTTGCGGTATTTCTTGGCGATGCTGACCACCAGGCGCAGGTTGCCGCCGGAGAGCTTGCGCTTCGCCTGTTCGTAGTCCTGGTGCCTCCGGCGGATTTCGAGCACCCGCGCTTTCAGGTCGGGGGGGACTTCGCGCGCCTCGCAGATCAAGGCGTCGAGTTGCGCCCGGACCGCCCGCAGCCGGCTGGAGTTGCTCTTGTGCTTCAACAGCTCGCGGATGGACCGCTCGCACCACTGGACCCGCTGATTGATCTCCTCGAGCCGGTCCATCATCGGCTTGATCTTGCTGACGTGGAGGTTGAGTTCCTCGATGAGGCGGACGGCTCGGTCGCGGCGCCGGCTGAGGCGTTCAGCAGCCTTGGCGCCGGCGCTCTTGGAGGGCCGCTCGCTGTAGAGATTGTCGAAATCGACGCGGTTGCGCTCGCACATTTTGGCGAGCGTTTCGACGTTCTCCGGCAGGCGCTTGATGATCTCGTCCTTGTCGAACTCGAGCTCGGGGCTTCCCGTCTTGAGCGTCTTGTCAAACGGCACGTCGCCCAGGTGCACGGCCTTGAGGGTGGCGAGGGTCAAGCCGAGGGCGACGTCCGACTCGAGGACCTTCTTCCGGAACGCCGTTCGGGTTTCCTCGATCTGCATGGCGAGGCTGATCTCTTCGGCGCGGGTGAGCAGGGGGATCTCACCCATCTGCGTCAGGTACATTCGGACGGGGTCGTCGACTCGCTCGGCTGGCTCTTCCGGCTCTTGTGCGCCTTTGGGGCTTCGCTCCTTGCCGCGCTTTTCCGCTTCCGCCTCGTCGATGATGTCGATTCCGTGCTCATCGAGCCTCATCAGCATCTGGTCGATCTTCTCGGGAGACACCGTGTCGTCCGGCAGGGCGTCATTCAGTTCCTCGTAGGTCAGGAAGCCCTTGGCCCCACCCTTGCTGACGAGGGCCTTCACGCGGGGGCTCAGCTTGGCGGACGATCCGGCCGCGCCCTTGCGCCGCCTCTCGCCCTTCCGTTTGGCTGGTTTTTCCGCCATTAAATGGCTAGCACCTCCCTTTGTACCCTCAGACGCTGCATGTTGAGTTCGTCCGCCAGCTTCTCGTCGCCGGATGCGTTGGCCCTTTCGAGCTGCGTCATGAGCCGGCGTATCTCTCTCTGTCCCCGGCGTCTCAACAGCGCCCGGACGCAGTCCAGCCCGGCACCCTCCACGCCGCGCCGAGGCGGGTGATTGACGATTCCCGAGACCAGCGACGCGAGCTCCGGGTCTTCCAGATTCCCCAACAAGCGCGAGGCGTTGACCGTGCCATCCGTCTCGTGCAACTCCTTCATCATCTGGTAGAGCTGCCGCAGATTCTCGTTCTCGAAGTCATCCGTGCGCAGACGGTCGAAGATCTGATCCACCAGATCCGGAACCGTGAGCAGCACGTCGAGCACGCCGCGTTCCGCCGGGTCGTAGCGGACGGCGCGGCCGGGCGGCTCTTCGGTCGGGCGGGTGATGCGGCGTTTGCGCCGCTCGATCCGCGCGAACTGGGCCCTCAGGGCCTCGTTGCTCACGCCAAACCGGTCAGAAAGCATCTTGACGGCGGCGTCGATCCTGAGCTCCCGGCCGACTGCGTTCGGCACGAGAGCGACCAGTGCGAGCACCTCGTCAATCGCCTTGGTCTTCCCCTCGATCGTCGAGGGGTCATGCCGGCGCGCGGCGATCTGGATCTTCTTGGTGAACACGTCCACGGCCGCGTCCACCGTCTTCTGGAACGCCTCGGCGCCCTGTTCGGCGATGAGTTCGCACGGGTCCTTTTCGCCCTCGATGGTCGCGACGCGGACCTCGAAGCCGGCGGCGACCAGCTCGCCCGCACCCTCGGTCAGGAACACCTCCATGCTGCGTTCCGCCGCCTGCTGGCCGGCGGTGTCGGAATCGAACACGACGTCGACCCGCTCGGCAAACCGCCGCAGCAGGCGGATGTGCTCGCGGGTGAGCGCCGTGCCCAACGTGGCGACTACTGCCTCGCATCCATGTTGGTGCGCCATGATCACGTCCGTGTAGCCTTCAACTACGGCGACTCTCTTATTGTCAACGATGGATTTGCGCGCCCAGTTCAGCCCGTACAGGTTCCGGCCCTTGCTGAAGACCGGGGTCTCGGGGCTGTTGAGGTACTTGACCTCGTCCTCTCCCATCGCTCGGGCACCGAACCCCACGACACGGTCCTGGGTATCAAAGATGGGGAACATCAATCGGTTTCGGAACCGGTCGTAGCATCCCGAGCCGTCCTCGCGCCGGATTGCGAGCCCTGCCTTGCAGAGCAGTGCAGGCGAAACGTCCGCCGCGCCCGCCGCGCGAATCAGCCCGTCCCACGAGTCCGGCGAATACCCCAGGCAGCACTTCTCGATCATCTCCTGGGATATACCCCGTCGCTCGATGTATTCGCGCACCTTTTTGCCGGCGGGGGCGGCGAGCATCCGAGCGAAGAAGTCGGCGGCCCTCCGGTTCGCCTCGTATAGACCGGTCCGCTCATCGCGGCCGGCGTCCGTCTGAAAGCGGCGGGTGTCCGGGACCTCAATGCCCGTCTGTTTGGCCAGGGATCGGACGGCCTCGGGGAACGAGAGGCGGTCCATCGCCATTATGAAGTGGAACACGTCGCCGCCCTTGCCGCACCCAAAGCAATGGAAGCTCTGCCTGCTGGGCGAGACGCTGAACGAGGGCGTCTTCTCCTTGTGAAACGGACACAGAGCCTTGTAGCTCGATCCGGTCTTCTTCAGGGAGAGGTAGCGAGAGACCAGTTCAACGATGTCGACAGAATCGCGAATCCGGTTCTTGATGTCTTCAGGTATGAACCTGCTCAAATGCCACGCTTTAAGCCTGGCCCGGAGGCGGCCAGCGACACCGCGACTCGGCCGCTCATGTCGCAACCAGGCGGCTTAAGTCACTCCAATAGAGCTTTTTATGATACCGGCTAGCGGGCACTGCACACAAGCGGTTGCGCACCCCTCCGTCTGTCTATGCCGGCCGACAATTGCACCAAGTTGTCTAAGTATATCACCACATTTACGCCATGTCAAGAAAACTGGTTTCGCCGCGCGATCTGCGATGTGGCCCTGCGGCACGCGCGACCGTAGGCGAAGTCCATTATCTCGGCCCTGTCCGGCCTCTCTCTCGTCGAGGCCGGCTACAGCCAGAGCCCTCTCCGGACGCGGCACAACGCCTCCGTCGGCGCGCCGCGTCAGCAATGGAAGCGTCAGAAGATGCCGAGGAAACCGCGCTTCTTGTATCCCGGCCAGTGCGTGTAGTCCAACTCAATCCACAGGTCTTCGTCCAGCACGAGGATCTTCTGGAGCTTGAACTTGGTGCCGCTGGTGGGCAGGTTCACCTTGATCGGGGTGACGCCGGGCCGCGCCGTGCGGCGGAGTTGCTCGTCGACGGCGCTCTGAATCTGCGCCGCCTGTTTCTCGGCGCGACGGATGCGCACCTGGCGCCCCTCCAGGGCCTGCGTCCGGAGCTGCTTGAAGTCCTCGACGACCTTGAGCGGGCCGGCGAACGACTTGTACCGTCCCACCTTCGGCAGGTACAGGTTGCACATCAGGTGCATGATCGGCTGGGTGCACTTGGGCAGGTCGATGCGGATCTTTCCCTTGCCGCCGGCGGGCGGCTTGACGCCCTTCTCGACGTAGATGATCTCGACCGGGAACGCAGTGAGGTGCTGCCCGGTTGAGCGGATCAGCGGGATGAGGGTCATCCCGGCCTTGTCGACGGCGGGGCGTGCGGACCTGCCCGACACGGATACGCTCCAGATCTCGCAGTCCTTGGGATCGCCGGGCATCTTGACGCGCAGGAACTGGTTGCGGTTGTTTCGAACGTCGTACACCACGCTGGTAATCCGCCGACCGTCCGGGGTCTGCATTACGGTGAACGTGGCGGCGTCGACGATGGTGACCAGCACCTTGACGTCCTCGTGCTTGGTGATCTGAAGCGGCACGGCGAACTTGTTGCCCACGTACCGATAGGCGAGCAGCACGGGCTGCGGCGTCAGGCCGAGCAGTTCCGGCGGCAGCGTACTGCTGTCCACGGCGGATGCGCCGTCCTTGGGTGTGCCGGAGATCTCGACGTTGGCCAGCGCGATGACCGCGACGAAGCCGCGCTCGCGCTCGGTGTCCGCGGTGCTGATGACCGGCGTGTCGACCGTGCCGCCGGCCTCGGCCGCCGCCTTCTCGTACGTCAGGTCGACGTAATGGACGCCCTTGACCTCGCGTTCGAGTTGGAGCTTCAGCGTCTGGCCTTCCGCGCGCCAGTCGTGCAGGTACGAGCACCGCACGTCGAGGATGTTGACGCCGGTCGGCACGTTGAGGGACAGCTCGCGCACGCCGGCGTGGACGATACTGTAGACGATCTTCTCGCGGCAGGTCACCAGGCCGTCGCCGACGGCGACGAGGGTCTGCGTCTGCGCGTACAGCTTCGGCGGTCCCTTCTTGATCTCCTTGATCTCGCGCTCCCACGATATGGCGACGCGGTTCCCGGCGGGCAGGGCGAAGACCGTCCCCTTGGCGCCCGCCGGCGGCTTGATCGCCTGGGCCCCCGCCACCGTCACCTTCACGCCGTCCTTCTTGTCGGCGATGGCCAAGTCGAGGAGGCACGTGCCGGAGGGCACGCGTTCGAACGTCACACTGTTCATTCCTCCGTCCTCGGTCACGGTCGCGGCGAAGCTCAGCTTGACGTCCAGCACCCCGGTCGCCTGGGTGAGCAGCTCGTACATGTTGCCGCGGACGTTGAGGTACGAGTCCTTGGGAAGTGTGGCTTCGTTCACCCCGACCGTCGCGGGAAGCAGTACGACGCGCTTCCAGCCCTTGGTCCGCAACACGCTCACTTCCATGGCCACGTCGAAGGTCGCGACGTCCTTCGACAGACTGCCGGTGTACGCGGCCTTGGTGATCACGTAGTCGGCGGGCGGCGGCAGTTTGTCCTCCTTGCTCCTGGCCACGCTCCACTCGACCAGGGCGCGGAAGTCCTTCCAGGACAGCTTGACCTTGGCGCCGGCCATTCCCGCCAGCCGGATGTCGAGCATCTTCTGGACCTCCGGCCACGGGATCAGGATCTCGCCCGGCGCGACCTTGCCGTCCCAGCCGGTGATATTCTTGAACTGGTCCCAGGTCAGCACGACCTTGCTTTCCTCCTTCTCGCCCGCGCTCGCGACGAGCGCCGCCGCGATGACCACGCACGCGAGAGCCAATCCGACCAATCTTGCCCTTCTCATCTGGCTCCCTCCTTTCCTAGAATGAGCCATCCTTGGAACACCTCTGAGAACATTACTTGACCGTCTCCGTCCGCTTCAACAGTTCGTCCGGGGTGGAGATCAAGATGCCTTTGTCCGTGACAGTGTACGCCAGGCGGAGCCGGTAACAGATCCACGCGAGGGCCTGGCTGAATTTCATTCCTTTGACACGGAGCGTCAGGTCCAGGCCCAGGCGGTCTGCTACGGCCTTCTTGTCCACCCGGATCGAGACCATCTTCAGGTTTCGGAGGAACGCGACCACGTCGTCCAGCGGCGTGGCGATGAAGTCGAATGAGATTGGTTCCATCATCTTGGCTTCGAACCGCCTCCAGGGCTTCGCATGGTGGACCATGGTTATCGCCAGATCGCGCGCGCGAATTCCTTCCTTGGTGGATACAAAGATCGCGCCGCATCGGACCGTGTATTGGAGGTCGACCAACCGGAGAATCCAGTCCAGCGCGTCGCGGAGTTTCACCTTGTCAAGCCGGAGGGTTACGTCCAGATTGCGGTCGCCCGCCTCGCTTATGGCCCGCTTGTCCACGATGATGTTGATCCGCATGAGGTTCCGGAGGAACGCTATCACGTCGTCCAGCGGGGTGGCGATGAAGTCGAATGAGACCGGCTGTTCCAGAGCGGCGGCGATGCGTTGATCGGCCTTCGGGTCGTGCAGTGCCTGCTCCGCCGCCTGACGGGCGCCGATCAGCCGTTTCGTGGAGATGACTATCGTCTCCCCCCGAATGCAGTAATCAGTGGCGGTGGACTTGCAGATGCGTCTCAGCGCGTCTTTCAGCTTGACCGCGTCGGCCCCCGCGGTGACCGGCGGGTCCCCGGCCCGTGGGTCGACGATGATGTCCACCTTCTTCAGGTCAGTGAGGAGAGCAGCCACGTTCCGCAGCGGCCGGGTGAAGAAGCGGAACGAGATGTACTCCTCCAGCAGGTCCTCGGGCGTGCCCTTCGCGTTGGCGCCGTGGGCCAGCACGATTCTGCCGCTACGATAGACGAACGGGATTTCCTCCAGCTTGAACGCGCGCTCTCTGGTGGTGATGAAGATCGCTCCGTTTTCGATCATGTACGCCAGGTCGAGTCGCTTGCAGATCCTGGTCAGGGCCTCTCGGAGCGGCACCTTGTCGAGCTTGAGGGTGACATCCAGGTTGCCGTGCCACTTCGCCGCTTTTTCGATGATGATGTTCGTCTTCGTAGCGTTGCGCAGGAAAGCGAAGCCGTCGTCCACTGGGACGCCCACAAAATCGAACGAGACCGGCTTTTCCAGGGCCGCCTCTAACGCCTTCCGCCATCTCGGTTCTTCCGGTGACTCGGCCCCGAGCACGACGGCTGTCAGCTTTGTGTCCCGCGCGTCGTCGTCAAGGGTACGGCACGACGTGAGCACGGCAATGGCGAGCACGCTGGCGGCGCACGCGAGAACCAGTCTTTCCCGTTGCGCGGGTCTCATTTGGCGCTCTCCGGTTTCGTCACGTCCTTCTCTTTCTTGACCGGCTTCTTCTTCTTCTTCGGCTTGGGCGGCAGCGGGAGCCGGTCGGGGGTGGAGATGAGCACCGCCCCGCTCTTGACCGCGTAGCCCAGGTCGAGCAGGCGGCAGATCCACGCCAGGGCGTACTTGAGTTTGGTCTTTTCGAGCCGGAGCGTGATGACGAGGTCGTCGCGCCCGGCCAGGGCGGGCCGGTCGATTACGATGTTCAGCTTCTTGAGGTTCCGCAGAAAAGCGACCGCGTCGTCCAGCGGCGTGTTGATGAAGTCGAATGAAACGGGCTCGTCCAGCGTCGCCTCGAACGGCTTCCACGCCTCGGGGTCGTAGACCACCGTCTTCTCCAGGCCGACCAGGTGGCGCTTGGTGGTGATGTAGATCGCCTCGTCCCGCACCGTGTAGGCCAAGTCCGTCAGCCGGCAGATCCACTTGAGCGCGGTCTTGAGATCGACCTTCTCGAGGCGGAGCGTCACGTCCAGGTCTTTGCGGGCGCGCACGGCGCGCTCGTCCAGGACGATGTTCGACTTGGTGAGGTTGCGCAGGAAAGCCGCGATATCTTTTGGCGGGGTGGCAATGAAGTCGAACGACACGGGGGTGGCCATGACGGCGGCCAGCGGCGTCCAGCCCGTCTCGTTGTAAAGGACCGTCTTCGCCTTGGCCAGCTCGCGCAGTCGGTCCTTGGTGGCGATGAAGATGGCCGAGTCGACGACCACGTGGCCGGCGCCGGCTTGCGTGCAGATGTGGTCGATGGCGTCCTTGAGCTTCGCCCCGTTGAGCCGGAGGGTGACCTTCTGCTTCCGCAACTCCCACTCCAGGTTCCCACGCTCGGGGAACATCGTCCGGTCGATCACGAAGTTGAGCCGCTTGAGATTTCGCAGGAACGCGACGACGTCATCCAGGGGCGTCGCCTTGAAGTCGAACGAGATGGGCTCCTCGAGGCGCTCTTCCAGCGTCTTCGCCCACGCCGTTTCCTCCGCTGTCTTGGCCGGCCGCCACACCTTCTTGTCCTGCCGGCGCATGTGCGGCTTGCACGACGTGACGGCAATGGACGCTGCCAGAACGACGCACCCCAAAGCCGGCCCACTCCATCTTGCTCCTCTCATCTTGCCCCTTCCTTTCTCAAGACAAGCCCTCTTCAAGGTTCCCCTTCACGCTGCTGCCTCAGTTCTCGACCGCCCGATAACTCGCCCGCAGCACCGGCTCGTCCTCGGGCTGGAGAAGCGTCTTCTCGAACTTCACGACCCGGCCGACCAGCGGCAGGTCGATCTGCGGCGGCACGTCGATGACGATCCGCTGGGCCGGAATGCGCTCGTCCCATCGGTACGTCTGTGTGGCGCCGACCACCGTGAAATAGCCATTGTTGTCGACGACCAAGTATTTCCCATGGGGGACGAAGACCCCGTTGTCCAGATAGTCGATGCGGTTGCCCCGGTCGTTCGAGGCCACGATAGTCAACTGGTCGTTGTTGGCGATGGTCGTCCGGTTGCCTACGGCGACGTCGTTGGCGATCGGGTTCTCCTCGAACACGGCCGTGCGGCTCTGCTTCTGACCGAGTTCCACCATCGCCCGGACCTGCCCCTCGTCCACCACGGCGTACCGGGCGTGGTTCTTGCCCTCGGTGAACTTCACGTGGCTGTCGAAGAACACGACGTTCATACCGTTCGAGTGGTTGTACGAACGGATGTTGACCTTCTGGCCCCAGTTCTTCCGGGTGTTGGCAAGGAGCTCGCGAATTTGTCCTTGGACCTCGGGTGTGTGGGTCACGATGAGCTTGCCGTTGCGGTAGACGGCTCTGTTCTCACCGTCGTCGAGGGCCGTCTGTGGAGCGGCGGTGTCCGGCTGCCATTTGACATTCTCGGCGATGAACCTGTTCAGGTCCCGCTGGATCTGCTTCTGCGCGTCTGCTCCCCCGCCGCGCGGCTGGATTGTCAAGCCGGACACATCAATTGTCAAGTCAGTGACGTCGTAGAATCGCGTGACCGATCTCGATTTCTGCGGCTTGGCTCCCCCGGGTGGTCGCCGCCGAGTCTCCAGGCCGGCGACGCGCCTTCTTTTCTCGTCCCAGTCATCGGGGTAGAGGGGTGCCGTTCGGGTGAATGGAATCGCCGTCGAGCGCGTTGTCCGCCAAGTGCTCTCCGGCTCGGCAAGCTGCCTCGCGGCATCCAGTCTCCTCCGGTGTTCCTCCGCGGCGACCCTCTGACGGCCTGCCTCGGCGGCGGCGGACAGCGACTTGATCTCGTTGAGTTCGCGCCTCACTTCACTCCCGTCGCTGAGCACCTTGACCGAGCCGCGCGCCGCGTCGAGCTTCTCCAGAGCGGCCTCATACTTCGTCTCGTCCATCAGCCTCTTCGCATCGGTGATGGCCTTGCGAAGGCCGCCCGTTGCGAACCCAAGCTGGACCTGCCCCTTCGTCCTGTCTCCATCGACAATGCTGGGCTCTCCGGTCGGGCCTTTTCGGAGCAGCCCTCGGATGGTCGCCAGCTTCTCCCTGGCCTTGCCGTGCTTTGGGTCGGCCTCGAGCGCGCTCAAGAGGTGCTTTTCCGCGTCGGCGTAGCGGCGCCGGGACGTCTGGTTTAGCGCCGTCTCATAGCGCTGATCGGCTACGCGCGATGCGTATTCCCTCTGCGCGCGCACGCTCTTCGTGAGTTTCCTGTTGAGTTCCGCGAGCTCCTGCGCTTTGGTCTCCAACTCGTCGGCATCCTGTTGACGCGGCAGGACGAGGAACGCAGGGTCTCGCTTGACCTGGGCCCGGGCCCTCTGGAGGAGCACCCGTCTCGCCGCCAGCTCCTGGGATGGCCCGGGCCTTTTCTCCGGCGGCTTGGTCTGAGGGCCCCGCGCTGGCCTGTCCTGGGCCAGCTCTTCGAGCGCCTCGACAATGACCTCTTTCTGCTTCAGAGCCCTGCGAACCTTGTCGCCGTTTGCGTCTTTGAGGCCGAAGTCATCCTGCGCCTGGACCGCGTCTCGCTCCACCCGGATCGCGTCTCGCAACACCCCGCCTCGCCCTCCGCCCTGACCCTGACCCTGACCCGCGGCGCCGGCCTCGCCCCCGCGCGTTCGTTGGACGAGCCGGGCCTGCTCGTCCAGATTCCGGCGCACTTCTACCGTGAGCTGGGCGAGCTTCTGCTCGACCGCGAGCACCTTTTTCTGTTTCTCCAGTTGTACGGCGAATCCCTTTCGGGCGCGCTCGACAATGGCCTGCTGCTCCTTGCCCCTCTGGCCGCGGTCGCCAAGCTGATCGCCGAGCAGGATCACGCCGGCCAGGGTTTGCGTCGCGGCGGCCGAATCGCCCTTTCGGGCCAGCTCCTCGCCCCGTTTCAGCAGTTGCTGCTGCTCCGCCAACAGCTTCTCGTCGCCCGCTTGAAGCGCCTTGGTGATCTGTCCCGCCCGCGCCCGCACGAATCGGCCGGTGGCCGCGCCGGCCTGACCCCGACCGGCGGGCGCGTTCAGCGCCAGGTCGACGTTCCCCAGGAGCTTCCGGGCGTTGACCGCCGCGACGCTCTTGGGTGCGGCCTTGATGGTTTGCTGCAACTGGGCCCTGGCGTTGGCGTAGTCCTTCCGGTTGTACGCCTCGACCGCGGCGCGGTACCAGTTGTCCGCCATATTGCCGTCGCCGTCGAAATCAGGAGCCGGCTGAGGCTTGGCAGCCGGTCCGTCAACCGGCTTCCTCTCTCTCCCGTCCTTGCCGCTGTCGGGCTCGTGCGTGACAACGAGTCGATCTTCGGGCTCACGGCGAGGCGGCCTCTCCGGGATGCCCCGCGTGTGGCCGCGCCCGTAGACCATTTCTTCGTGCTCGCCCTCGGTCGTCAGCAGGTCCACGTGCTCGAGCGCGCCGCGCCAGTTCGCGAACTCGAAGTTCTTCGGGACATAGAGCTTGCAGGTGGTAAACGCGACCGGCGCGTCGACACGCGGGATAGGCAGCTCGAAGTCGCCGCGCGTCCCCAGCCCGGCCGTGCGGCCGATGTACACGATCTCGACGGGAAAGCTGACCAGCCCGCCGACCGTCGCGATGGATTTCTGGAGCGGAAGGATGAACGCTCCGTTCTTGCCGGGGGTGACCGGGACGGCCTTCTCGTCGACCAGCGCCAGCGTCAGCTTCGTTCCCTTGGGCAGCCCCAGGCGGAAGAACTGGCGGTCGTTGTTCCGCACCTGGAACGTGGACTTGGCCATCAGGTTGCCGTCGGCGCGGATGACGATGACGTGGTCGGCGGTGTCGACGATAGTCGGCGGCATCGGCAGCTCCGATGCCAACACCGCGTCGCACACCAGCCGCCACTTGCCCCTCTTCATCGAGTAGGCCAGCAACGGCTTCTCGGGGGAAAGCGCGAGCAGCCGCTCGGGCAGCCCGAAGAACGCTTCCGGCTCGAGGCGCTCGGCCTCCTCTTCGAGCAGCTCTCCGCCGGCGGAGTTGCTCACGATCAATTGCCCGGCGGTCTGGGCGGCGCCGCGGATTCCGAAGTAGTCGAGCGCCACCTTGCCTTTGCCGCCGCGCCGCGGGATCTCGAAGCCGACGCTCAGCCGCGTGCGGCCTCGGACGGCGCCGCGGAGATGCACCGTGCGGGAACTGCCCCGGCCGGTGACCCGGCGGACATCGGGGCCCCGGACGGTGACCCGGTCGGCTCCGGCCGGAAGATCCAGGACCAGGCTGTCGGCCGGGCCGCGCGTGATGAAGACGTCAAAGGCGGCGTTGACGGTGACCGCGCCCGGCCCGAAGTCGCACGCTCCGTAGCAGGTGGTGCTGACGACCGGGGCGTGCTCGGCGCGCTCCAGCGGCTCGCGCCAGTAGATCGTGAACAGGTCGCGCGGGCTGAGGACCAGCTTACCCCGCGTCCCGTCCGCATCCCCGACGATTTTCCCCGCCGCGCGGTCGGGCGAGAAGACCTCCCACGCACGCGCGGACGACACAACGGCGACGTTCCGCACCGAGCGGCGGCACTCATAAGAAACGGCCGACAACCGCGAGATGGTCTGCGGCTTGAGACGTGCCGAGCTGGTGATGGTGTACGTGCCCGGCTTCGACGGCTTCCACGCGAGCCACCTGGCGGCCGGCCGGGACGCCTTGGCGTTGGGCGCTGGTCGCGACGCCCGCCGGTCGATTGGCTTGAGCTTCACGACTTTGCCGTTGACCTTGCTGTCACGGAACGCGACGGACTGGGGCAGCAGCGGAATCCACCCCGCGCCGTCCGCGTCGAACACGCGAAGCAGAAGAGACACTTCAACGTCCGCGGCCTTGTCCCCGAGGGCCAGGCGGTGTGTCTGTGCACTGATGATGTAGGGCACCGGCGGCACGTCTTCCGGCGGACCGAACTTCTTGAGCCGAACAAACTCACGGTAGGCGCCGAGAGGCACCTGGAATTTCGTGCCGGGCAGTTCGCGGTCGCCGAGCAGGCGCAGGATCTCCTCCGCGGCGTTGCGATCGAACCCCGCCGCGGCGGCCGTTGACGAGGCGCACACCGTCCACGCCACAAAGAGGAAACACGCCCGGAGCGCCCTCGGTCCCGTCTTCAAGGGGGTCATTCCCGTGCCGGCTCGATTCTGCCGCCTATGTATTATACGACTCCGCTGACGGAAAACTTGCTGCATTAAACTAGTACGAATGGCCGGGCAAATTGTTCGGGCCATTTTGACGACTAGTTCAGTTTGTATTCTTTCAGCTTTCGGAACAGCGTGGCGACGCCGATGTCGAGTATCTTGGCGGCCCTTTTGCGATTGCCGCCCGCCTGCCGAAGCGCCGCTTGAATGGCCTGCTTCTCGTAGTCGCGGAGCCGCTCGCCTTCGCGGGGCGCCGGGGACGCGCTCTCCGGCCCGGCGAGCTGCTCCTCGTCAATCATCTTGCCCGTGTTGAGGGCAAAGGCTTTTTCTATGCAGTTCTGGAGTTCCCGTACGTTCCCCATCCACTTGCGCTTCTCGAGCAGGCGCAGGCCGCCGCGGGACAGGCGGACCTTGCGGCCCGAGGCGGCGTTGAGGCGGTTGAGGAAATGCTGGGCCAGCGGAGCGATGTCGTCGCGGCGCGTCCGCAGCGGCGGCAGGTAGATAGGGATGACGTGGAGCCTGAAGAACAGGTCGCGGCGGAACTCGCCATCCGCCATCGCGGCGTGGAGGTCGCGGTTGGTCGCCACGATGACCCGCGCGTTGGCGGGGACCGGCCCCGAGGCGCCGACGGGCCGGACCTCGTGCTCCTGGAGCGCGCGGAGCAGCTTGACCTGGAACGGGCGGGGGAGCTCGCCGATCTCGTCGAGGAACACCGTGCCGTTGGCGGCGGACCGGAACAGCCCCGGGGCGTCCGCGTGGGCTCCGGTAAACGCGCCTTTCACGTGGCCGAACAGCTCGTTTTCCAGCAGTGGCCCTGGTATGGCACTGCATTCGATAGCCACAAATGGCTCGCCGGCGTTCGGCCCGGCCGCGTGTATGGCCTTGGCGACCAGCTCTTTGCCGGTCCCGCTCTCACCCTGGATGAGCACGGTCGATGGGTACTCGGCGGCGCGTTCGATCAGCTCGCACACCGCTCGCATCTCATCCGACGCGCCGACGATGCCGTAGAACTCGAAGGTCCCCCTTCCCAGTTGCGCTTTGCCGGCCGGGAGGCGCCCTGCCACGAACTCCACCAGCTCTTTCAGGCGCTCAATCTCGAAGGGTTTGGTGATGTAGTCCACCGCGCCGCCCTTGACGGCCTGGATTGCGTCCTCGATAGAGGCATAGGCGGTCATGATGCCCACGGCGAGCGCGGGGAACTTGCTGCGTGCGTCGCGGAACAGGTCGAAGCCTGAGCCGTCGGGCAGGACCACGTCGATCAGTGCGAGGGCGAACTTGCTGGCGGCCAGCGCCCGCCGCGCCGTCTTGAGATCCTCGGCCTCTGCCACCTGGCAGCCGAGGGTTTCGAGCAGCACGCGGCACAGATGGCGCAGCTCGGGCTCGTCGTCGACGACCAGGACCGCCAGGCCCGCCCCGGGTTTCGCCTTCCGCGCCAAGTGGCGCCTCCTCAGTCGAGCAGCAGCATCGCCTTGACCACTCCGTCCGAGCGCCGGGACGACATCTCAAACGCGCGCCCGGCGTCGGACACGGGGAACCGGTGGGTTGCGATCTTGGATATCTCGGCGCCCGGCCCGGCGATCATGCGGACCGCCTCGGGCAGCGTTCGGTTCGCCCGGCGGGAGTTGAAGATGGTGAGTTCGGCGCGGCGGATGCGGTGGATGTCGAAGCTGACCGTGTCCTCGGCGGGGATGCCGATAATCGTCGCGCGTCCGCCGATCCGCGCCGCGGCCGTGATCCACGCCATCGCCCGCAGATCCCCGGCGGCCTCGAACGTGACGTCCACCCCGCCGCCGGTCATCTTTCGGATTCGCTCGACGGGGTCCGAATCGATGTCGATGGCCTCGAAGCCCATGTCTTCCGCCAGCGCCCGCCGCTCCGCGACGGGCTCGGCGATGAGTATCCGGCCCGCTTTTCGGCACCTGGCGGCGACCGCGGTGGAGAGGCCGATCGGCCCCGCGCCGAAGATGGCGACCGTCTCGCCCTCGGACACGCCCGCCAGGCGGGTCGCGTGGATGCCCACCCCGAGCGGCTCGCACAGAGCCGCCTGCTCGAACGTCATCGAGTCGGGCATTGGCTCGACGTTCCGCGCGGGGGTGAGTATCGTGTCGCGCATGGCGCCGTGGTACATGGGGGTGGCCAGGAACCGGACATTGCGGCAGATGTTCTCGCGGCCCTCGCGGCACGGCCGGCACTCCCCGCACGTGATGCCCGGTTCGAGGGCGACGCGCCGGCCGGGGCCGACGTGGGTCACGCCCTCGCCGACCTCGACCACCACGCCTGCGCACTCGTGCCCGAGCGCGTAGGGATAACTGGTGATGACCTGGTCGCCGATATGGCCGTGCTGCCAGTAATGTACGTCCGACGCACACACCCCGCACGCCACCGGATGGACCACCACCTCACCGGGCCCGGGTGCGGGTTCATCCGGCAACTCCGCCGGACCGAATTGGCTCGGCGCTACAAGTGCGAACGCTTTCATCGGGTTCCTCCACGACCGGTCGGCAGGGCCGGCAGAATATTATATCGGGCGCTCGCCGGCCGGTCGAGTGCGCGTCCGAGGTCGAGCTCGTACCGGGGGTGTCGAGGGCTCTACCGCCCGACCGCCCTGCGCGCGTTGTGGGGGCGTTCAATTGAACGCCTTTGCGGCCTTCGGCGCGGTCTTCGCGCATCAAGTATATCCCGTTTGATTGGCTAGGGTGGTCGGGAAAGCGCAAAACATCTGTAAAAGGATTGTCAGGCCGAAACTGCGCTTGAAGCACGAGACTCCCCCCGCAGTCGTTTTCTCATGATTCAGACAGTCGCGTCGGGCGCGCGGTCTGCGCTATCTGGTCCCGGCTCGGGTGCAGCGCGGGGGCTTGGCGCGCTTTACACTTTTCTAGAATACTAGAATACTAGAAAAGCGTAAACGAAGCAGGCATAACTCGCGGAGCGCTCACATCCCGATCCAAGCCGAATGCGCCGCGCGATGTGCCTGCTTGCAGCCCCGGGCGTCCGCCTTTCTGCCCCGAGACCGCCTCTCCCTCCCTCAACGCTTCTCAAAGCTGCCTCCGTCCTTCGGCGACGCGGTGACTGTTTGAATCACAGTAATGCTTCAGCCAGGTGAAGCGGACAGGCGTCGGGGAGTGAGCTGGCGTTTGGGTACGCCGGGGCGGCCCACCCCGGCGCGCGTACAGGCAAAAATGCGCCGGTTTCGGCGAAACCGGCGTACCCGGAAGGGCGCACACCAGACATCCCGGACAACTGAAGTGTTACGAATCACAGAGTCATTCTCTCCCGCTGAATCATCCCCACTTCCCAGCCCGGAGAAGCCCCGTCAACGGGGCTTAGTCGGACGACGCGGCGCCGGCCGCAGCAGCCCCGCTTGAGCGCTGATCTTTGCCCACAAGTTCCTGGGGCCGTTTCTGGAGCTGTGCAGCAGCGAATGAACATAGCCCACGGTGAAACATCTGGTCGCGAAGCGGCCAGCCGTGAGCCGTGGGAGAAGAGGCGATCAATAAAAAGAGCCCCGCCAGGGGTGATTGAACGTTTCCAGTCACCCCTTACGGGGCTCTGGGTAAGTCCTGGACCACCTCGTACCCCGGGCTCGCCCTGCGGGCCTCACCCGGGGCTACGATCAATCGCCGCTACGCGGCTCCAGCAGGATCTCCGTGACATGTGGGCAAAGATGAGTGCTCAGGCTGGGGCTTATTCTCGCCCCGATAAGTCGGGGCTCGGGAGGCAGCGTGAACGCTGCTGCGGCAGTGCGCTGCGCAAACTGCGGATGACTCCGTTTCTCCTGACCTTGACACGGCCTGCGGCGCCCCCTATTATCTCGCGGCATCGCAGGGCCGAAGGAGAACCACGTTGAAGATTGTCTCGTTGAACGGCGCCTGGAAGCTCAAGGAGGCCGTCGGTGTCGGGCCGGAGGAAGCGGACCCGAGTCGGGGCGAATGGCTGCCGGCGTCTGTTCCGGGCTGCGTCTATACCGACCTGATGGCCGCAGGCCGGATTCCTGACCCGTTCTACAGACTGAACGAAGCCCAGGTGCAATGGGTCGCTGACAAGGACTGGCTCTACGTGAAGACGTTCGAGCTGGATGCGGGCACGCTGTCGCGTGACCGCGTGCAGCTCGTGTGCAACGGTCTCGATACGTTCGCGACGATCTGGCTGAACGGCGAGGAGCTCGCCAAGACGGAAAATGCGTTCGTCGAGCACGTTTTCGACGTGAGGGACGATCTCGAAGAAGGTGAGAACGTCCTGGCGATTCGGTTCGACTCGGCGCTGCGGATCTGCGCCGAGCGGGAGACGAAGCATGGGGTGCTTCCCGGCGGCGCCCGGGTGTACGCGCGCAAGCCGCAGTACACGTTCGGATGGGACTGGGCGCCGAAGCTTCCTTACTGCGGCATCTGGCGGGATGCGTTCGTCCGGGCGTTCGATCACGGCCGCATCCGCAGCGTGTACGCCCCGGCGCGGCTCGCCGACGGCAAGGGCGCCGTGAACCTGTCCATCGAGCTGGAACGCACCGACGAGACGCCCCTGGCGATCAACGCGACGCTGACGAGGGGGGACAAGCTCCTGGCGCAAGCCGAGGCGCACGACGTCGAGGGCTCCGCCGAACTCGTGCTGACCATTGATCGGCCGCTGGCGTGGTGGCCGTCCGGCTGTGGGGACCCGGACCTGTACGACCTGTGCGTCAGGCTTCGCAAGGGCGAGGAGGAGCTGGACCGGCGCGAGGCCCGGATCGGCTTCCGCACCTGCGAGATCGAGCGCGAGCCGGACGCGGCGGGCGAGTCGTTCATCTTCAAGATCAACGGCCGGCGGTTGTTCTGCAAGGGGGCCAACTGGGTGCCGGCGGATTCGTTCCCGCCGCGCGTCACCGCCGAGAAGTACCGGGCGCTCCTCGAGCTGGCCGTGGAGCAGAACCTGAACATGCTCAGGGTGTGGGGGGGCGGCATTTACGAGAATGACATATTCTATGACATATGCGATGAGCTTGGCATCCTGGTGTGGCAGGACTTCCCGTTTGCCTGCGCGGATTATCCCGACGTGGACTGGTTCGGGGAGCTGGTCGAGCGCGAGGCCGAGCTGGCCGTGACGCGCCTGCGGAATCACCCGTCGCTGGCCGTCTGGTGCGGCAACAACGAGAACCACATGGGCCACGACAACTGGGGCTGGCCGGAGAAGTTCAGCTCGGAGCCGATCTATCACCGGGTCCTGCCGGCCGTATGCGAGCGGCTCGACCCCGGGCGGCCCTACTGGCCCGGCAGCCCCTACGGCGGGGACAATTCCAACTCAGAAACCCATGGCGACAACCACTACTGGAAGGTGTGGCACGGCGGCTGCGATTACACGGCGTACCTCCAGAACCGTGCGAGGTTCATCAGCGAGTTCGGGTTCCAGTCATTCCCCACGATGGACACGGTGCTCGCGTTCGCCGAACCCGAAGACCTGTCGATGGACGCCGAGGTGATTGCGGCACATCAGAAGTCCCGCAACGGAAACGACCGGCTCAAGGAGGCCGTCGACCTGTTTTTCCCCCAGCCTGACAGCTTCGAGCGCGCCATGCTCTTCACGCAGATGATCCACGGCGAGGCGATGAAGACCGGCATCGAGCACTGGCGGCGGCTGAAGTGGCACACCTCCGGCGCGCTGGTCTGGCAGCACAACGACTGCTGGCCGGTCGTCAGTTGGGCGATGGTGGACTACGAGCTGCGGCCGAAGCCGGCGTACTACCACGTGCGTCGCGCCTGTGCGCCGGTCCTGATCACGGCACACGTGGGGGACGACGAGGTGGCCGTCTGGGGCATCAACGACACGGATCAGGTGGTGTCCGGAACGCTGGACATCGAGCGGTTCGACATGCGCGGGGAGGCGGAGCTGCTGCGCACAGACGGCGTGCTGCTGGCGCCGGACTCGTCCTGCGAGCTGTGCAGGTTGCCGGCGAACAAGTTCCAGGGGCTCGACCGGCGGCGCCATTTCCTCTGGCTGACGTTTTACAGCGGCATCTACACGTCGAGCGCGACGCTGTTCTTCGTCCATCCGAAGGACCTCGCCTTTCTGGAGCCGGACATCTCGGTCGAGGTGGCGAAGGACGAGTTCGATTCGCAGAGAACCGTGCAACTGACCTCGCCGGTCTTCGTCAAGGGCGTGTGGCTGAGCGTTCCGGGGACGCACGTCCGGTTCAGCGACAACGCGTTCGATCTGATCCCGTACGTGAGCCGTGACGTGACGGTGGATTTCCGCGACAGCCCGCCTATCGAGAATCTGCTCGGCGTCCTCAAGATTCAGCACTGCAATCGGGTGCCGCGTCCGGATACGTGACAGTCTCTCCCTCGAAGTTGCGCAGAACCAGCCGGCCTTTCTTGTGTTCGATGACGTAGCTCGGATCGATGGGTACCTTGCCGCCGCCGTCTACCGCGTCGACGGCAAAGCGCGGCACGCCCAGGCCACCGACGTTCCTGTGAAGATGCCTCATGATGTCGACGCCGCACGAGATGGGGGTACGGAAGTGCTCGGCCCCGGCGACGGGGTCGCATTGGAACAGGTAGTACGGGCGGACGCGGATGCGGAGCAGGGCGCGGCACAGCGCTTCCATGACCGGCGGGCTGTCGTTCACACCGCGCAGCAGCACCGACTGATTGCCGACCGGGATGCCGTGGCGGAGCAGCCGGGCGCAAGCAGTCGCCGATGCCGACGTGACCTCGCGCGGGTGGTTGAACTGGGTGTTCACCCACACGGGATGATACTTCGCCAGCATCCGGCACAGTGCCTCGTCGACCCGCGCCGGGGCTGTCACCGGCGCCCGGGTCCCGACGCGGATGATCTCGACGCCGGGTATCTTGCGGAACCTGGCGAGGATTCCTTCCAGCCGCGCCGTCGACAAGCTGAGCGGATCGCCGCCCGAGATGATGACGTCCTTGATGCCCGGACGGGCGCGGACGTACTCGACCTGGTGCTCGAGGTCCGCGGAGGACAACTCGAACTCGGCCCGGCCGACGAGCCGCTTGCGCGTGCAGTGGCGGCAGTAGGTCGGGCATAGGGCGGTGGCGATGCACACGACGCGGTCGGGGTACCGGTGGATCAGCCTGTAGACTGGCGAGTAACGCGAGAACTCCCCCAGTTCATCCGGCGACAGGTTGCCGCTCTCGGACAGTTCATCCCCGTCGGGGACGGCCTGCCGGAAGATGGGATCGGTGGGGGAGGGCTCTTCGATAAGCGACAGGTAGTGCGCCGTGATGGCGAACGGATATCGTTCGGCCGCCCGCCGCATCGCATCCGTGGCCTGGAACCCGGGCAACCGTTGCGCCAACTCATCCAGCGATGTGATACGATCGAGCATGTGCCGGCGCCCGGTCACACCTTCTGAACGTGCGAGAAGGCCGGGCCACGCGTCCCTGGCAGTTACGGGTCGTTCAGGATTTCGACGGCTTTGTCCGGTGTGCCGGTGATCTTCTCGCCGGCACCGATCTTTGCATCATATGCGAGCATCGTGTGGACCAGCGAGCTGCCGGCGCCGATCTCCGAGCCGTCGAGCATGATCGTGGACGCGACAAACGCGTCCGCGCGGACAACGCACCGGGCGCCGACGGCGGTATTGGGCCCCACGCTGGCGCCGGATTCGACGACCGCCCCCTCGCCGATGGAAACGTACGGGGCGAGGCGGCAGCCGTCCCCGATGACCGCGTGGGGACCGATCTCCGCGTGCTTGACGGAGACGCCGTCGCCGATCCTGCATCGCTCCCCGATGGTCGAGTCTTCGAGTCGACAGTCCGCGCCGATGGCGGCGCCGGCGGCGACGCTGCAGTTCGACAGCCTCAGCGCCTCGCCCGCGTGCGCCGACGGGTCGACCGCCTGTGAAGCGGGCGGCAGGAACTCGAGCAGCAGGTTCTGATTCATGCGAATGCACGCTTCCGGGTCGGTGATGTTCTCCCAGTACCCCAGGAGTTCGTACGCCGCCAGCCGCCGGCCCTGGTTGATGAAGCTGATGATGCCGTCGGTGAACTCATACTCGCCGCGCGGCGAGAGCTCGAGGTGGCGGATCATGTCGAAGACGTCCGCCGGCCAGATGAAGATGCCCGCGTTGTTGTAGGCGTTGAGCATGGTGCCCGGCGGCGGCTTCTCTACGATGCCGACCACGCGGCCGTCCTGCACGTCTACTGCGGCGCCGTTGCTGGGATCTTCGACGGGGAACACGGTGAGCACGGCATCGGCGGCGCGGCTGCGGAACAGTTCCGCCATTGCCGCGTAGTTGTCGCTGCGGGTAAGGATGTCGCCGAAGATGAGCACGAAGGGCTCGCCCGCCACGAAATCCTCGCACAGCAACGCGGCGTGGCCGGTCCCGAGTTGCTCCTCCTGCCACACGTAGGTGACGTGGACGCCGTACTCGCCTCCGTCGCCGACGAGTTCCTTCAACTGCTGGCCCTCGAAGCCGACCACCAGAGCGACTTCGTTCACGCCCATCGCCTTGAGCCTGGAGAAGATGATGGACAGGATGGGGCGATTGGCGATGGGGATCATCGGTTTGGGGGTGGTGGAGCAGAGCCCGCGCATCCGTTTGCCTTGTCCGGCGGCGAGTATGACAGCTTTCATATTCCCTCGGCTTTGAACTCGACGGTGGCTCCCCTCGCCTTCCGGATGACGTAGCCTTTTCCGCCCCGGGCGTCGACGCCGGCTGCCGCGTCGGCCTGATGGCCCGGAGCGTAGGCGATCATTGCGCCGCCGCCCCCGCTGCCGCAGAGCTTGCCCCCCAGCGCTCCGGCCTCCTTGCAGCCCTGGATCAAGTTCTCCAGCTTGGGCGTCGATATGCCGAGCCGGTCGCGCAGTTGCGCGTGGTGCTGGTCGAGCATCTCGCCGAATCGCCGGTCGTCCATGTCGCCGCTCTCGAGCATGCGGCGGGCTTCCTGGCACAGGTCGCGGTTGATCACGTTGGCCCGGAGCTTCTCGGCCATCTCGTGCGGCAGGTCCGGGAGTTCCGCCAGGATGCGCTCGGTCGGCGTTGTCTTCAGCGAGAACTCGGGAATCCGGTTCTTCAGCTCCGTCATGCCGGCTTCCACCGCCTGGCGCGAGGCACGCAGCGTGCCCTTCGTGTCCTTGTTCTCCAGGCTGTTGCCAAGGACGAAGCCTTCGATGTCACAGTCGATGGGAGTGAGCTCGACCTCGACGGGCGTGAGGCAGTCGATGTACAACAGGCCGCCGAGCGACGTGGTATAGTGATCCATCGTGCCGCCGGGCTCGTTGAACTCGAGCACCTCCGTCTGGTGTGCGATCCGGGCGACCTCTGCGGGGTCGTCGGCCGTGGGGTCGCCGGCGAGTGCGAGCAACATCTTCGTCCAGCCGACGCACATCGCCGAAGAACTCGACACCCCCGCGTTCACAGGGATGGCGCTGGTGAAGAGGAAGTCGTAGCCCTGGTTGAACTCGAGGCCGCGCCGCTTGAGGACGTTGACGGCCGCCGGCAGGTAATCGCGCTGGTGCCGGTATTCGAGCGTGCTCGACGGCGCCAGCTCATCCACCTCGGGCAGGTCGGGCATGTGGATGACGAACTTGTTGTCATCGCGCGGCCACGCCTTCATCGTGAAGTACAGGTCGATGGCCATGGCGATCACGCTGAGCCCGAGGAAGTCCTGGTGTTCGCCGTGGATGCAGATCCGCGCGGGCACGGAGACCCGGATGCACTCGCCTTCGCGATTCACTATGTCTTCCACGTGTACCTCGTCATAAACGGGGGCTGCAGGTCGCGGAGTGTATCAGGTGGCCCGGCGCCCGTCAAGGTTCGACCGGGGCGGCTCCACGGCGGCTGACAGGGGCTGGGTTACTGGTATTGACGCTAGGCCGCGCCGACCGCCTCCATTCGTTTGCGGAGGGTGGTCAGAGCGCCGGTATGAATTTGTGAAATCCGAGACCGCGACACGCGCATTTCCTTCGCGAGGTCTTTCTGCTGCCGGCTCTTGAAGTAGTATTCGATGATGAGGCCTCGCTGAGGCTCGGGAAGCTCTTCCAGGATCGCACGTACCCTTTCGCACTGCTCGGACAGTTCGGCCTCTTCCAGCGGCGTCCGGCAGTGTCGGCCCGTGATGAGTTGTGATATGGGCGGCTGCTCGGGGTCTCCTTCGGCCGCCCCGTGGTCGAGAGGCACGAACGAAGTTGGCCGGATGGTGGCCATCAGTTGGCCGAGCCGTCGTCGCGACACCTTCATCCGCCTGGCCACTTGTCCCAGGCCGCGTGGTTGGCGGTCACCTGAGCCTTCCTGCATGGCCGCCCGGAGTTCCGCCGCCCGCTGCCGCGCCGTCCGCGGCACCCAGTCGTGCTTGCGGAGCTCGTCGAGAATGGCGCCGCGAACTCTGGGCACGGCAAACGTGCTGAACTCGATGCCGCGCGAGGTATCAAACGCGTGCACGGCGGATATCAGCCCGAGTATGCCGATGGCGACCAGGTCTTCCCCGTCCATGATGCACGGAGGCCTGACGGACATCCGCGTGACCACGTAGTGTACGAGTGGGACGTACTCCCGGATCAACTCGGCCCTGGCTTTCCTGTCCCCGTGAACCCTATACCGTTCCCATCGGTCACGATGTCGGATGGCCATCGGTCCCTCCTCCGTCCTGCCACCGGCCGTTGTCCCCTCTGACATTCGTCCAAACGCAACCCGCGTGCCGGGCGGCGGGCGAATGTGACCGACACTGGGGCGCGGCCGGCCGGCGGGGATTAAGGCGCGCTTGCTGCAGGGCACGGCGCGCGAATGTGCACCGTCGCATGTCGTTCGTCACAGGGAAGATGCGAGCGGCGGGAACTAGACACCGCGGGAGGGTTGCCCATCGCGGCCCGTCGCCAAGCCTCGAAGAAAACTCGGTTGATGTGGCGATGGGGCCATCGAGCGGGGCCTCGGGACCCGTCGCGCCTTCTTCAAGTCCTGTAGATTTCGTTCGGACTGCTAAGAGAGTGCTCCGCCGGTTGTGTGCAAATCACGGCCTTGCGGAGACTTTGGCCGTTTTTCGGCGGGCTGTGGAGTCCTACACGAATTGTAGACAAGACCCAGTGGGACGTTGGAAATGACCCGCTAACGAACGCCGCCGAGCACGACAGAAACGCCAGACTCTCGCAAGGCTCTGTTTTCGGATTCGTAACACGTCAGCCAAGTGAAGAGACGATGTGGCAAAAGGTGTCAGGACCCTTTTTCGGGCGACACGGTACGATCTGGTCCTCAGTAGTTATGCTCCGAAAAAGGGTCCTGACACCTTTTGCACCCGGCTGCCTCCGGTGGCGCCGGTCGGGCGAGTCAGGCGGGGTCAATGTGTTCGTCTAAACGTCCAGACGAACACATCCCCGAAGTTGTACAACAGGATGCATGGCGGCGTTTCAGGGAGGTGTCCGCCTGTCCGGACAGGCGGACACCTCGCCCGCGCGGTGCCGCCCGATCCGGGCTCCCGGCTGCGTCTGGCGGGGTGGTTGCGGGAGCCCAGACGCGAACGCCAGCGGCCATCGGTGCACGGCGGGGGTGAGCGAGACAGAGCGCCCTGCGTCTTCCGGAAGACTGCGTGAATCACATCCTGCGGCGAGCACCCGTTGAAGCGCGGCGCGGCAAAATGCTATAATCTCCGGCGTGAGGAGCCGCGGTGCTGGTCGCCGCGCGGCCCCGTGGTCGGCACCGGGAGGTGATGGTGC
>CAZDHT010000031.1:29626-31139 GCA_964505325.1 uncultured Planctomycetota bacterium
TGCTCAGTCGTGTCTTGAAGTCGTGGCTCGACGCGCTCACCCCCATCCATCTTCTCGCGCTCTGCTTCATCGTCGCCATCCTGTTCGGCACGGTTCTTCTCCTGCTGCCCTTCGCCACCACCAGCCCCATCGGTTTGGTGGACGCTCTGTTCACGGCGACCTCCGCCGTCTGCGTGACCGGGCTCATCGTGGTGGACACCGGCGCACAGTTCACCGGATTTGGACAGGTGGTCATCCTGGCGCTCATCCAGTTCGGCGGCTTGGGGATCATGACCGCATCGACCGTCCTGCTGCTGGCGCTGGGCCAGCGGGTGTCGCTCCGGAACCTGAACCTGCTGCGCGATGAATACACCGTGACGGGCCTCGGCTCGACGCGGAGGCTGCTCGTCACCATCGCGGCGTTCACCTTCGTGGCCGAGGCCATCGGCGCCGTCGTTCTGAGCAACCGGTTCAGCGCGGACATGCCCACCGGCCGGGCCATCTGGCACGGGGTATTCCATTCGATCTCCGCGTTCTGCAACGCCGGGTTCTCCCTGTTCTCGACCAGCTTCATCAAGTACCGCGGCGACGTGACCATCAACCTGGCGATGCCGCTGTTGATCGTGTTCGGCGGGCTTGGGTTCCCCGCGCTCATCGGGGTCCTTCACAAGATCAGCGCGCGGATCGAGGGCGTCCGCGTCAAACTCAGCCTGCATGCGAAGATCGTGTTCGCCGCCACAGTGGCGCTGCTGGCGGCCGGCACGCTGGCGTTCCTCGTGCTCGAGGGGCCCGGCGAAGAGCTGGCGCGGAAGGCGTTCTCGGAGAAGCTCGCCGCGTCGTGGTTCCAATCGGTCACGACGCGGACGGCGGGCTTCAACACGATCGACTTCGGTGATGCCTCGGAGCCGACGCTGCTGCTGACCATTGTGCTGATGGTGATCGGCGGCTCGCCGGGCTCGACCGCCGGCGGCATCAAGACTACCACGTTCGTGGTCATCCTGCTGGTGGTGGTGGCGCGGCTGCGCGGGCACGAGCGGGTCGAGGTCGGAAAGCGCACCATCCCGGCGGCGGTCATCACCAAGGCGCTGGTGGTGGCGCTCTTGGGCATTGCGTTGATCGTCGGCGCCACGCTGTTCCTGCTGATCACCGACGGGAGCGGCGGGCGGCTCGTGGAGGGCCACGGCAACTTCGTCAGCCTGTTGTTCGAGGTCGTCTCGGCCTTTGGCACGGTGGGGCTGAGCGTACTGGACACGGCGACGACCGGCGCCTTGACATGGACGGGCAAGCTGGTCATCATATGTGTGATGTACCTCGGTCGGCTGGGCCCGCTGGCGCTGGCTCAGATGGTCCTGACGAAGGACAAGCCCCTGAGCTACAGGTACCCCGAGGAGTACCTGCTGGTGGGATGAAAGGGGGTCGGTGGTGAAACAGTTCGCGGAGTTGGGGCTCGGGCAGTTCGGGTGGGCGGTCACCGAAGAGCTGCTGCGAGAGGGCTGCGAGGTCCTGGTCATCGACTGCGACTCCGACCGGATCA
>CAZDHT010000032.1:0-11928 GCA_964505325.1 uncultured Planctomycetota bacterium
GTGATCGGCAGCTTAAACGGTGTTTCGAAAGGCGGTTGGGTCAGGTACGCCCGCTACATTCAGGAGGCTGGCGCCGACGCGCTCGAACTCAACCTGTACTACCTTGCAACCGACCCAGATCTGAAGAGTCAGGATCTGGAGGCGGCGCAGATCGACGGGTGCAGCCACTGGCGATTCATGTGGCAGATCGCCACGCCGATGGCGGCGCCGGCGCTCGCCGCCATCACCATCTTCACGTTCCTGGGGAGCTGGAACGCGTTCCTGTGGCCGCTGCTGGTAACCAGCTCGCCGCGGCGGCGCGTCGTGCAGGTGGGGCTGTCGCTCCTGCGCAGCGAGGAGTCCACCAACCTCAACACGTTGATGGCCGCCTCGGCAATTGTTATCATACCCGTCGTGGTGCTGTACCTGCTCTTGCAGCGGCGCTTCATCGAGGGCGTCGCGGGGACCGGATTGAAAGGATGAACGCGATGAGAGCCGCCTTGTTCTTCACGCTCAGTGCGTGCCTGCTGCTCCACGGTTGCGGCGAGGAGAAGCCCGGGCCGAAGCCCCCGGACGTTACCAGCGCGCCGAAGGCCACCGGACCCGAGAGTCGGCCCGAGCCCCAGGTCGCCAAGCCGCTCGTGTTCTGGCACACCCAGGCCCAGAGCAACCTGAAGGTGCTCCAGGAGATCGTCGACCGGTACAACGCGTCCAAGCCGCCCATCGCCGTCGAGCTTCGCTACGCCGGCAACTACACGACGCTGTTCGAGAAGGTCCGCGTTACCATCCCCACCGGCAAGCTGCCGGACCTGGTCGTCGCCTACGAGAGCATGGTCGCCGAGTACATCGAGTTGCAGGCGGTCGTGCCGCTCGACGATTACATCCACGACGCGAAGATCGGCCTCTCGAAGGCAAGTCTCGACGACATCTTCCCGAGTATCCTCAACAACAACCGCTATCGCGCGTATGGCAACAAGTTCTACACCTTCCCTTTCACCAAGAGCGTGCTGATGCTGTACTACAACCCTGGTCTGCTGAAGCAGGCCGGCTTTGGCGCCTCACCGAAGACGTGGAAGGAGTTCAGGCAGCAGTGCGACGCCGTCACCAAGGCGGGCAAGAAGGGCTATGCCATCTCCATCGACGCGTCGACCATCGACGCGATGGTGATGTCGTTCGGCGGGAAGATCCTGTCGGACGACCGGACGCAGGCGCTGTTCGACTCGCCCGCCGGGGTCGCCGCGTTCAAGCTGCTCCACGATCTGGTCAAGTCCGGCGGCGGCTACCTCATCGACCGCGAGAGCTACGGCGACCGTAAGGACTTCTCCACCGGCCGTTGCGCCTTCATCATCCGCTCCAGCACCACGCGCCCGTACATCGCCAAGGACATCAAAGACAAGTTCAACTGGGACATGGCCATCATCCCGCACGGAGAGGGCGCCGGCCCGGTGACCGTGCTCTTCGGCGCCAACATCGCGGTGATGAAGACCACGGAGGAACGGCAGCGCGCCGCGTGGCAGTTCGTGAAGTACTTCTGCTCGAAGGACGTGACCGCCAAGTGGGCCACGGGCACCGGCTATCTCCCGGTGCGGAAGTCCGCGGCGCAGACAAAGGTAGTGCAGAGCTTCTTCGCCGAGAACCCGCGCAACCGGCGGGCGTTCGATGCCCTGCCCCACGCGCGGCCGGAGCCCGGCGTCATCGGCTGGCAGGCGGTGCGCAAGCAGATCGAACTCGCCGAGTCGCGGGCCATCTCCGGCCGCACACGCCCCGACGTCATCGCTCGACGCCTCGCCAACCAGGCGAACGCCGTGCTCCGAAAGGCGAGGCAGTGATCGTCGTCAACCTCAACGACAGCAAGCCGTTCATCACCAAAGACGGGGCGCGGATCCGGTCGATACTCGATCACACGAACGCGCCCGTGCACAACCAGAGCCTCGCCGAGGCGACCCTGCCGCCGGGCACCGCCAACCAGGAACACCACCACCCACAGTCCGAAGAGATCTACTTCATCCTGTCCGGCTGCGGCTCGATGGCGGTCGGCGACGAAACACAAGAGGTCGGCCCGCAAAACGCGATCCTCATTCCGCCGGGCACCGCCCACCGGCTGGCGAACACCGGGGACATGCCGCTTGTCTTCCTGTGCTGCTGCGCCCCGCCCTACTCGCACGACGACACGGCGATGGACGGGGCGGCATGAGCAACATCCGGGCCACTGTCACCATTCACGGCCGGGTGCAAGGGGTCGGCTTCCGGTTTTCCACCTGCGACCAGGCCGAGCACTACGGGCTGACCGGCTGGGTCCGCAACACGTGGGAGCGGGCAGTGGAGGCGGTCTTCGAAGGGGAGGAGGAGGACGTCAGGGCGATGGCCGACTGGTGCGGCCGCGGGCCGCCGCTGGCGCACGTCACGCGGGTGGATGTGGACTACTCGGGCGCCACGGGGGAGTTCAAGAGCTTCCGGGTGACGGGCTGACGCGGCCGGGCGGCTCGTCCTCAGCGTCGTCGTCAACCGTCTCGACCTGGACCTCTTCGTCCTCGGCGGCTCCCCTGACGACCGCGGCGATGGCCAGCCTGGCGTTCTCGACCTCCGACGCGAGCTGCGAGCCGAGCAGGCTCAGCCATTCCTGCTGGCCCCGGCTGCGCACCTGAAGGACATACAGCTTCACGTCGCTCCGGGGCAGCTTACCGCTGACGAGCGGATTCACCGCCGCGAGCAGCCGCTTGGAGACGGCGTGTGTGTCATACCGGACCGCTTTGGTCACGTCGGCGTCGACGCGCACCTCCAATGTCTCGAGCGGAAGCCGGACAACGAGGCGTTCAAAAAACGCGACCCCGCACCGCACGATGAACTCCTTGTCGGTCGCCTGGAGCACCGGCCGCGGCCGCATCGCCCATGCCAGCCCGCAGACGCCGGGCCCCATCAGCAGGAGGCCGAGGCCGTACTCGAACGGCTCTTCCCACGCTCCTTCCGGCATCCGGTAAAGCCAGATGCCGAGCCCGATCGGAAGCGCCAGCACCGCCAGCACCAGCTTCGCCAGTCGGGGATACGTGATCCGAAGCGGCGCCAGGCGGACCGAAATGGCGACGGCCTTGTCGGGGAGCGGGATGCCGGTCCCAAGCATCGGACACACCTCCGTGACCATTCTATCGCCCGCCACCGGAAGCGCCAGTGGGCAGCCGGGCGGGGGGCAGTGCATACCCAAAACCCCTGGCCCGGCACTCTCGACCCAACCGCCTCTTGGCAGGGGCCTGCGGGGTGTGTTATCATCTTTCACGACCTTTTCGACATATAAGGTGGACCCATGATCATTACGACAAAGGCGCACGCACGAGCGGGACTCATTGGGAACCCGTCGGACGGCTACTTCGGCAAGACGATAGCGATCATCCTCAAGAACTTCGCCGTGGGGGTGACGCTGTATGAAACGCCCGAGCTGGAGATCGTTCCCGGGCAGCAGGACACGCCCAAGTACGGCTCGCTGGCCGAGCTGTCCGAGGACGTGGCGCTGAACGGATACTACGGTGGCGTGCGCCTGATCAAGGCGACCATCAACCGGTTCAACCGGACGTTCCTCAAGGATCGCCCCGCCGAAGAGTTGCGGAACTTCACCATCCATTACAGGACCAACATCCCCCGCCAGGTCGGGCTGGCCGGTTCCAGTGCCATCATCGCCGCAACCACGCGGGCGCTTTGCACCTTCTACGACGTGGAGATTGACGAGGAGCAGATGCCCACGTTCATCCTGGAGGCCGAAACGAAGGAGCTGAGCCTCACCGCGGGCCTCCAGGACCGCGTGGTGCAGGTCTACGAGGGCGCGGTGTACATGGACTTTGACCGGGAGCGGATGGAGGCGGCCGGGCACGGGCGATACGAGCCGCTGGATCCCGCGCTGTTGCCGCCGCTGTTCGTGGCCTACCGGACGGACGTGGCGGAATTGAGCGCCATCACGCACTCCGACCTGGACGAGCGGTTCAAGCTGGGAGATCCGGTCGTGGTGAACGGCATGGCGGAATGCGCGCGGCTGACCGAGCAGGCGCGCGAGCTGCTGCTCGCCGGAAAGGGCGCCGAGATCGGCGAGCTGATGGATCGGAACTTCGAGGTGCGCCGCTCGATGTGTGCGTTGGACGCCCATAACCTCCAGATGGTGGAGATCGGCCGGAAGCACAACGCGCATCCGAAGTTCTCCGGGTCGGGCGGCGCGATCGTGGGGATCTACCCCGGCGATGAAGCGTACCGGGCCATGAGCGAGGAGCTGAGGCGGATCAACTGCCAAGTCATCCGGCCGATGATGTAGATATGGAACGACCCAAGCCACGCCAGATTGAACCGCCGGTGCTGATCGGCAACAGTGAAGCGATCACCGAGATCTCCCGGCTGATCGCCACCGCCGCCGAGTCGGATATCACCGTCCTGTTGACCGGCGAGAACGGGACCGGCAAGACCCTGGTGGCGCGCCGCATCCACAGCCTCAGCGCGCGGCGAAACGGCCCGTTCGTCCAGATCAACTGCGCCGGCCTGGCAGAGACCCTGCTCGACTCGGAGCTATTTGGCCACGAGAAAGGCGCGTTCACCGGCGCCGAGCGCCGGCATGCCGGCAGGTTCGAGGTGGCGGAAGGTGGGACCCTGTTCCTCGACGAGGTCGAGGAGCTCAGCGCCCGCGCTCAGGCCAAACTGCTCGACGTGATCGAAGACCGGAAGGTGGTGCGGGTGGGCGGCGAAGAGGAACTCCCGGTCGACGTACGGCTCATCGTTGCCACCAACGCCGACCTGCGCCGGTCGGTGAGAGACCGGCTGTTTCGAAGGGACCTCTACTTCCGCCTGCGCGAGCTCGCCGTCGCGATGCCCACGCTCCGCGAGCGGCGGCAGGACATCCCGGAGCTCGCCCGGTACTTCATCCGCCAACTGAACGCGGAACTGGGCAAGAGCATCCAGCGCGTCTCCGATGCGGCAATGGCGCAACTGGTGAGGTACGACTGGCCCGGCAACGTCCGTGAACTGCGCAACGTCATCAAGAGCGGCATGGCTACCGCTAGCCACAGCGCCGTATGGATCGAGGACCTGCCCCTCACGCTTGAGATGGACACGGAGGAGGCCTACTCGATCCTGGGTGAGCTGGAAACGCTGGAGGAGGCCGAGCGCCAGCACGTGGAGAAAGTCCTACTGGCGGTCAGATGGAAAAAAGTGGACGCGGCGAGAATCCTGGGCATCACCCGTGCCACGCTCGACAGAAAGATAGCCAAGCACAGGCTGAAGAAGCCTCCCCCCGAATAGCTCATTCCCTGCATTTGGGCCCGGCAGAACAGTATCGAAATGATACATTTCCCACTTCACGGCGTACACGTGCCATATGCCTGACTCCCGCAAGTAATTACCGTCGCGCCCGCCTGGATTATGTATCACATCAATACGTTCCAGCCGGATCCCGAGCTTCGGCCGTCGAGGTGCAATCGCACATTTCCGGCCGATGTAATCGATTACGCTGACGGGACTTAGGACATCGGCTCGCCGCTCCGGCTCTTTCTCCACCTCACGGGCACGGTGTTTGCTATGGCGAGTAGCAGAGAATTGTTGACAGGTTGGAGAATTGTTGACAGGTTGCGAATGACATACCTTCTGTTCATCACTGTTGAGCACCTCTTTCCGCCCGTGCGACTGCCTGCCGCCGCGCTTCCGCCCTGCGCGGCGGCAGGCTGGTCCCGTCCAACCGGGATCCGGGCGGAATCTCTCGCGTGCTCCCACACCAGCGGCCCTATCGGGCCAGGAGGCTACCATGACTAGGTTGCTGCTCCCCAAAGGCAGGAAGGGCTTCTCGGTCTGTGAAATGCTCATCGCCATCGCCGTGATCATGATCCTGATGGGCATGATGGCGCAGGGCTTCATCTGGGTGAAGTACCATGCCGAGGTGACGGCATTAACGGGTCGCGCGAACCATTTCGCGACCGCCCTGCAATTGTATTATCAGAATAACGGCAAGTTTCCCCGCGCCTACCCGGCGCACCTCGACGAGGATCTGGCCCCCTATATCGAGGATTCAGAGTTCTTCTCCTGTCCCACCGACCCCACGGCGGGCGCCGCGCCTCTGAACAACTCCTACGTGACCCCGATAGGCAACGATGGCAACCGCTACGTGCTCAGCATCGACTCCAGATATGACACGTCCCGAGCGATCGTGCTGTACGCCGACGCAACTGCCGAGGTCGTGAAGAAGCTGCCCGTGCAGCATAACGGCAACGACATAAAACCCGGCAGCAAGGTAACCGGGGGCAGTCTCGCGTTCGACGGCGGGAGCAGCATCAACCTCTCCAACACCACCGCCGTCACGGTCGTCAAATCGTTCCGGGCCGAAGACGGCACGCCGTACCATATCGTCAAGCAGGACAAGGGCAGCCAGGGTTCCCTGACAGCCGTGGCGGTCAACGTCGATGTCATCGAGGTGGCCAACGACGCGGCGCTGACCTTTCTCCGGGGCGGCGTAGCTGACGTCAAGCTGAACCAGGACGCCGGCGAGGACTTCGTGGACGTCTCCAACCGGTCGGGCGAACTCATCGTGGATGGCAAGATCACCTACCGGGGCGACATCGTAGACGACTTTGTCGACGACAATGCCGCCGAAAACGGCCCCGCCTTCACGATCGACGACGACCACAACCTGGTGGTCGACGAGGATTGCATTGCCAACATCCGCGTGCTGGGCAAGGCCATCACGTATGGCACCGGCGGACCCGACTGCGCCGTCCAGTGCGGGGCAAAGATCGGGAACGAGAGCTGGCAATGGTTGTTCTCGGACAACGCAAGCGGCGGCGAGGTGTTCGGCGGCGAAGCCTACAGCCAGCAGATCAGCGCCGGAACGCGCATCGCCGTGCAGGGCCGCGCCACCTATGGCAACTGGTCGGCGACGTACCAATCAACTCAACATCACCGGCAGGTGATGGTGCTGGTCAACGGCGATACACCGCCGCAGTTCGAGCCGTTCGACCATCAGCCCGAAATCACCGAGTTCTGCGCGCCCGTCATCGACGCCGCCACCGGCCGGATCACCATCGAAGGGCACCAGGCCCTGTTCCTGTTCGAGCTGGGCACCACCAACATGCAGAGCCCGGCGGCGGACTTCCAGGACCTCGTGGTACTGGTAGACTTCGCGCGGCTCCCCAGCGGGAGCAGCGATGGGCCGGAGCCCCCCCCGGCGGACGACCCGCCCGCTCCCGAGCAGCCTAAGATCACCCTTTCGGACAACAATCTGATCAAAGTCCCGGAGGACGGCTCGCTCGGAGTGCGGGTCCTGGGCACCAGCCTGAGGAAATCGAACGGCCAGAAGGCCTCTATCGCCCTCAGCATCAAAGTGAATGACGAGTGGGACTTGCTGCGGAAGGGCCAGAAGATGTACAGCGGTTACCGGGACCGGCGCCAGGTCAGCGCCGGCTCCACCATTGCGCTCAAGGCCAGGTCGTACCAGGGCTCGGACAGCACGTCGCATCATTCCGCCGACGGGTCGGGGCACGTGCTGACCTGCATCAAGGACGAAACACCATCGCGGTTCAACCCCGACAACAATCCGCCCGCCCTGGAGAGCTACATGGCCAAGGCGATGAACACCACGACCCACCAGGTGAACGTTGCGAACAACCAGGTGCTGATGCTGTTTGAGCTGAAGGAGGAAGACGCGGACGATCCGGACGCGAGATTCCAGGATATCGCGGTGGTGCTGACGTTCACGCCAGCGTCGCTGCACGAGGCCAACACTGACGTCGACTTCGACGGGTACAGCAGCAGCAAAGACGACGAATCGATGGGCACCTACGCCCAGGCATACGCCGACCAGAACGACTTCGATTGGGTGGCTATCCGGCAGGTAGAAGACTCGAACGGCGTGCCCGAAGATGACGGTCCGCCCCCAAACGTGAGCGGGTTGATCAACATCAATCCCAATAATAACAATGACTTCGAGTTCACCCTTGAAAAGCGAAACGGAAGCGTAATCACCCGGGACGACCTGCTCGCCTCGGACGGCCAGCTCACGTACGAGAACGGGCCCGCCGTCCGGCTTCGCTTCAAGCCGAAAGGGAACGGGAACCAGAATTCCATGACCTACAACGGGCAGCCCTACGTGCTGCACAACAAGGACCGGTACACCATCACCTCGGACAACATGACAGTGCACCTCTACAACGACCACGCCAACGCGCCGGCGATGGGGAGATGGTGGATGCAGGTCACGGCCGTCGGCGGCACCATCATCCGGGACGCCGACGTTGACGACAGCCAAAATAACGAATATACTGAAGACGCCAATCGCGACGGGGCGCAAGGGGTAGCGGGCGGCCGCGCCTCCCGCTCTCTGGGACGCGGTACCACCGTGGGCAAGGGCCGCCGGATCAAGGCTGTGAAGTACAATTGAGGCCACGCCTGCACGGGCGCGGGACTCCAGAAGCACGGGCGGAGAGAAGAGGTGGCCAGAAAACACACCCTGAAACTCAGAGAACTCCGGACAATCCGGACCCGCTTCGTGGTGATCCTGGGCGGCATGGCCGCCGTCACCGTCATGATCCTGGCCTACCTGGCCATACGGGTTTTCCTGCTCACCGAAGAGAAGATCGAGTATCTCGATTTCTTCAGCCTGTGCTTCTACGGGTCCGCCAGCTTGGCGATGACCATCGCTCAGATCGCGATCCTCCGCCAGCTCACCGTGGGCGCCGGCCGACGCATCGAGGAATTTGCCTTTACCGACGAACTCACCGGGCTGGGCAACCGCCGATACATCGCCAGGTTCCTGTCCGAGGAGTTCCGCGAGGCACAGCTCTCCGGGAACCCCCTCTCGCTGTTGTTCGTGGACCTGGATGACTTCAAGCAGGTGAACGAAGGGCACGGCCACAAGGCCGGCGACCTGATCCTCCGCGCCGCCGGCCATGCCTTCAAAGAGGCGGTTCGCGAGGCCGACTTCGTGGGCCGGGCCGGCGGCGATGAGTTCGTCGTCATCCTGCCGGACACCGACAGCCAGTGCGCCAGCGTCGTCGCTGACCGCGTCGGCGAGCGCCTGGCTGCCATCTCCGTCACCGTCGATTCGACGGTGATCAGCGGTGTGACCGCCAGCGTCGGCATCAGCGCGTATCCGGCGAACGCGAACAACCGCAAGGCCCTGGTGGAGGACGCCGACCGCGCCATGTTCGCCGCCAAGAACTCCGGAAAGGGCACCGTGGTAATCTCAATCGCGCGCCCCGCCGGCCCGGAGCCAAGGGCCACGGTCAGACACATCACCACGTTTGCCTCCGCGATCGCAGACGTGGTGGACCACACCAAGCAGGAAAATGCGCCCGCGCAGCAGGCCGCGCTCGAGGAAAGCCCGGATGGCTGACGATGGACCCGTCACCCGGTGCGACCCGAGACCCATCGGGGCGATCCTGCGCGAACTCGTCGGCCTGAGCGAGGAGGCCCTCGCCCGCGCGCTGGAAGTGCAGCGCCGCTCCAAGCAGGCCGGAAAGAACGACCCCCTCTGCGACATCCTGGTCCGCCTCGGCGCTATCACCGAAGAAGACAAAGCCCGGTGCCTGGGCGAACAGTGGGGCATGCCCTTTATCGACCTCAACGACGAGGAAATCGAGAAGGACGTGATTTCCCTGCTCCCCGAGCATCTCCTGCGCGAGCACAAGATGCTCCCCGTCCGCATCGAAGACAGCCGGTTGATGCTGGCGATTGTGGACCCGCTGAACATCCGCGCCGTCGACGAGGCGCACATCGTGTCGGGCTACGAGATCGAGCCGCTCATCACCACCGAAGACTCGATCTTGGAGTACCTCAACCAGTTGACCGGCATGGGCACCGACGCGGAAGACATCATCGCGGACGCCACCAGGGACATCGCCATCGGCGACGTGAAGGTGACGTCGGAGGAGATGGACGAGCTGTCCATCGAGGAGCTGGCCTCGAGCGCCGAGGAAGAGCCGATCATCCGCCTGGTCAACGCGGTCATCGCCCGCGGGATCACCACCGGCGCCAGCGACGTCCACGTCCAGCCCGAGCGGGACCGGGTGCGGGTCCGGTACCGGGTGGACGGCGTTCTGCACGATGGGCCGGCTCTGCCCGGCAGGGTGGCCCGGCCGGCCATATCCCGCATCAAGGTGATCTCGCACATGAACATCGCGGAGAAGCGCGTGCCGCAGGACGGCCGGCTCTCTCTGCGCACTGGCGGGTCCGACTTTGACCTCCGCGTCTCGACCTTGCCGGGCATCTACGGCGAGAAGGTCGTGCTCCGGATCGCCCGGCAGACCAAGTCGCTCACCAACCTCTCCAAGCTCGGTTTCTCCACCGAGGACCGCGCCCGGTTTGAGGAACTCATCTCCCGGCCGTACGGCGAGATCCTCGTCACCGGCCCGACCGGCTCCGGCAAGTCGACCACGCTGTACGCGGCGTTGACGCAACTCAATTCGGCCGAGAAGAACATAGTCACCATCGAGGACCCGGTCGAGCAGAAGGTGCGCGGGCTCACCCAGATCGAAATCAACCCCCGGTCCGGGCTTGGCTTTGCCTCGGTCCTGCGCAGTGTGCTCCGGCAGGACCCGGACATCGTCATGGTGGGAGAAGTGCGCGACCGCGAGACCGCCTTGCTGGCGAGCGAGGCGTCGCTCACCGGCCACCTGGTCCTGTCCACCCTACACACCAACGACGCGCCCGGCGCCATCACCCGCCTGCTCGACATGCAGGTCGAGCCGTTCCTCATCGCGTCCAGCACCATCGGTGTCTTGGCCCAGCGCCTGGTCCGGGTGCTTTGCCCCAGATGCCGCCAGGAGTATAAGGCCCACGCCAGCGCGCTGCAACGGCTCGGCTTCGCACCGGCAGGGTCCGACGAAATGGTCAAGCTCTACCGTGCCACGGGCTGCACCCATTGCTCCGGGACCGGCTACAAGGGCCGCGTCGGCGTGTTCGAACTCCTGACGGTCACCGACGAGATCAAGCACCTCGTACTCCAACAGGCGGCCTCGGGCACCATTAAGGCCCAGGCTATGGAGCAGGGGATGACCACCATGGCGCACGACGCCATCGCCAAAATCCTCACCGGCATGACGACGATGGAGGAGGCGCTGCGCGTGGTGGACGTCGAGCAGGACAGCTCCGACGGCGCCGACGTAAAAAAAAAACCTATAGCCCGGACAACGATCCCGCCGACGGTCAATAGCCACAAAGCAAAGGAAGCGCCAAACCCGGCCCCTGAGGACCCCAAGAGGGCCGCGGAGGTCATCCACGCCGCAGAGATGGCCCGGAAGGCCGCCGAGGACGCGCAAGCGGCGGCCCGCGACGCCGCCGAACGGGCCGACCAAATACAGACCAATGAGAACAAGCGCGCCGCCGGAATCCTCCAGGCGGCGGAGGCCGCCAGGAAGGCTGCCGCAGTCACCAACCAGGCGGCGAAGGCGGCCATCAAGGCGGCCGAAAACGCGAGGAAAGCCGCTGACCAAGCCGCCGAACAGGCCGGCTACACCCAGGTCGCCGAGGACAAGCGCGCGGCCGGGATCCTCCAGACAACGCAGGCCGCCATCAAGGCCGCGGAGGACGCGCAGAGAACGGCCCACGTGGTCGCGGGCCAGTTCGGCCAGATGCAGGCGGCTCAGAAGATGCAAGCCACGGAGGCCCTCCAGGCCGCCGAAGCTGCGAAGAAGGTGGCCGAGGACGCGCTGAGGGCCGCACAAGAGGCGACTAAACGAGCGGATCAGATGCAGACTGTTGACAATCAGCAGGCGGCCGGGGCCACCGCGGCGGCGCAAGCCGCGAGGCGGATCGCCGAGGAGGCGCTCGAGGCCGCCCGCCAAGCCAGTGAGGACCAGCAAACCGCAGAGGCCGGCCAATCCAGGCTCGCAGAAAGCGGGCAAGCCGCCGAGGCCATCCAGGCGGCGAAAGCTGCGAGGAAGGTCGCCGAAGAGGCGCTCACAGCGGTGCAGGATGCGCAGAGCATCGCCCGAGAGG
>CAZDHT010000032.1:12028-30851 GCA_964505325.1 uncultured Planctomycetota bacterium
ACGCGGTCGAAGCAGTCCGTCACGCGGAGGGCGTTGCCCGCGCTGCGGCCGAGAAGGCCGAGCAGATGCGCACTGCTCAGGGCGAGAACGTCACAAAGGCCGTCCAGTCAGCAGAGGCCGCGAAAAAGGTCGCAGAGGAAGCGCTGAAGGTCGCAGCGGACGCCGCCGAGAAAAAGGAAGTTGCGGAAGCCGTCCAGGCGGCAGAGACCGCGAGAAAGGTTGCCGAAGAGGCGCTCACGGCGGTGCAGGAGGTGCAAAGCGCCGCCCAAGCTGCAACCGAGAAAGCCGAGCAGGCGCAGACCGGTGAGCACCAGCGGGCAACTGAGACCGTTCGGGCGGCGGTGGCTGCCAGGAGTATTGCTGAGGACGCACTGAAAGCTGCACGCGAGGCCACTGAACGAGCGGATCAGATGCGGACTGTTGATAATCAGCAGGTGGCCGAGGCCACCGCGGCGGCGCAAGCCGCGAGGCGGATCGCCGAGGAGGCGCTAGAGGCCGCCCGCCAAGCCAGTGAGGACCAGCAAACCGCAGAGGCCGGCCAATCCAGGCTCGCAGAAAGCGGGCAAGCCGCCGAGGCCATCCAGGCGGCGAAAGCTGCGAGGAAGGTCGCCGAAGAGGCGCTCACAGCGGTGCAGGATGCGCAGAGCATCGCCCGAGAGGCCGCCGAAAAAGCCGGGCAGATACAAGCCGCCCAGGGCAAGCAGGCGGCTGACGCCATCGAAGCAGCGGACGCCGCAAGGAAAGTCGCCGAAGAGGCGCTCACAGCGGTGCAGGATGCGCAGAGCATCGCCCGAGAGGCCGCCGAAAAAGCCGGGCAGATACAAGCCGCCCAGGGCAGGCAGGCGGCCGACGCCATTGAAGCAGCGAACGCCGCGAGGAACGTCGCTGACGAAGCACTACGGACCGCAGCGGGGGCCGCGGAGAAGAAGCAAGTTGCCGAAGCCATCCAAGCGGCAGAGAGTGCAAACAGCGCAGCGCAGGAGGCGCTGAGAGCGGCTCAGGATGTTGGCGAGAAGGCCGGGCGCATGCACGCCGCCGAGACCGAGCAATTAGCCGGCGCCGCCCAGATAGCGGAAGCTGCGAGGAACGCAGCCGAGCACGCGGTCGAAGCAGTCCGTCACGCGGAGGGCGTTGCCCGCGCTGCGGCCGAGAAAGCCGAACAGGCGCAGACCGGTGAGCATCAGCGGGCAACTGATGCCATTCAGGTCGCGGAAGCTGCCCGGAAGGTGGCTGACGACGCGCTGAGGGCTGCGCAAGAGGCAACTGACCGAGCGGACCGGATGCAGGCGGCCGGGGACCACAGCGCCGCCGAGGCCACCAAGGCGGCCGAAGGTGCGAGGAAGGTGGCAGAAGAAGCGCTGAAGGTCGCAGCAGACGCCGCAGGGAAGAAGGAGTTCGCTCAGGCCGTCCAGTCAGCGGAAGCCGCGAGGAAGGTGGCCGAGGAGGCGCTGCGGGCCGCCCGCCGAGCCAGTAAGGGCCAGCAAGCCGCAGAGGCCATCCAGGTGGCGGAAGCCGCACAGAAGGCGGCTGACGACGCGCTGAAGGCCGCACAAAAGGCGACAGAACGAGCGGATCAGATGCGGACCGTTGACAATCAGCAGGCGGCCGAAGCCACCGCGGCGGCGCAAGCCGCCAGGCGCATCGCCGAGGAAGCGCTCGAGGCCGCTCGCCGAGTCAGTGAGGACCAGCAAGCCGCCGAGGCCATCCAGGTGGCGGAAGCTGCGAGAAAGATCGCGGAGGATGCGCTGAAGGCCACCCGCGAGGCGGGCGACAAGAAGCAAGTCGCTGAAGCCGTCCGGTCCGCACAAGCCGCGGAACAAGCGGCGGAGGACGCGCTGAAGGTCGCACGCGAAGCTACCGAGCGGGCCGACCAAATGCAGTCAGCCGAGAACCGGCAGGTGGCCGAGGCGACCCGGTCCGCGGAAGCTGCGAGAAGGATCGCGGAGGATGCGCTGAACGTGGCACGCGAAGCTACCGAGCGGGCCGACCGAGTGCAAACGGCCGAGAACCAGCAGGTGGCCGAGGCGACCCAGTCCGCGGAAGCTGCGAGAAAGATCGCGGAGGAAGCGCTGAAGGCCTCCCGCGAGGCGGGCGACAAGAAGCAAGTCGCTGAAGCCGTCCGGTCCGCACAAGCCGCGAAACAAGCGGCAGAGGACGCGCTGAAGGCTGTACGCGAGGCCACCGAACGAGCCGATCAGACGCAGGCCGCTCAGGGCGACCGGGCCACGCAGGCCATCGAAGCAGCGGCCGCCGCGAAGAAGGTGGCCGACGAAGCCCTGACAGCCGTGCAGGGCGCGCGAGCCGTGGCCCGCGAGGCGACTGAAAAAGCCGACCAGATGCACGCGGCTGAGAAGACCCAAGCCGCCGCAGCCATCGAAGCCTCGGAAGCCGCGAGGAAGGTGGCCGAGGAGGCATTGGGGGCCGCACGCCGAGCGACCCAGCATGCCGCCGAGACAGGAGCTACGCAGAACCGGCAGGTCGCAGAGGCCATCCAGGTGGCGCAAGCTGCGAAGAAAGCTGCGGAGGATGCGGTGAAGGTCGCAGCGGACGCCGCCGACAAGGAGCAAGTCGCTCAGGCCGTCCAAGCGGCAAACGCCGCGAAGAAGGCCGCTGAAGATGCGCTGAGCATCGCCCGCCAAGCCGCCGAACGAGCCGATCAGGTCCAGACGACTGGGAACCAACAGGTCGCTGAAGCAATCCACGTGGCGCAAGCTGCGAAGCAGGCGGCCGAGGAGGCGCTGAACGTCGCGCGCCAAGCCGGCGAAAGGACCGACCAGACGCAGCTCGCCCGGAGCCAGCAGGCCGCGGAAGCAGTCCGGGCGGCGGGGGCCGCAAAGGAGGCGGCCGAGAATGCGCAGCGAGCCGCCCAGGAAGCGGCCCAGAAGGCAGCGGAGAGAGCCGACCAGATCCAGGCCGCCGAGAGCAAGCAGGCCGGCGAGGCCGCCCAGGCGCTGGCGGCCACCAGAAAGGCCGTCGTGATCACGAACCAGGCTGCAAAGGCCGCTATCAAGGCGGCCGAGGTCGCGCAGAGGGCCGCCCGCGAGGCCGCCGAAAAGGTCGGCCAGGTGCAGGCTGGCGACGCGCAGCAGGCGGCCGAAGTCATTCGGGCGGCGGAGGCCGCGGTCAGGGCGGCCGAGAGCGCGCAGCAAGCCGCGCAAGAAGCCCTGGCGCGCCTGCGCGGCGACAGCGCCCGGCAGGCACCGGCGGGCCAAAGCAGGGGAGTGACTCGCGGTCCTCAAGGGCGAACAAGACGCCCATTCCAGCCGGGCGGCCGCGGCAAGGACCGCGCCATTCTCTGAGCCGCCCAACCGGCACACACGCCTCCATTCTCACCGCTCGCGCCGGCCTCGTTCTGAGATTACCATTGAAAAGGCGCGTCGCCTCTGCTAACATCTTTCACTTGAGTCGTCTGTTGACGTGCCGCCGTTCGCATGAGAGCGCCTGGACATGAGACTTACGGAGATTCTTGACCCCAGCGTAGTCAAGACCGGCCTGGAGGCGCTGGACAAGGAGGAGTGTTTCGAGGAGTTGATCGACCTGTTGGTCCGGGCCGGCCGGATCAAGGACCGCGAGCGGGCCCTGGAGGCTATCTACGCGCGCGAGAGAGAGCGCAGCACGGGGATCGGCAAGGGCGTTGCCATTCCGCACGGCAAGGACGAGTCGATCGGGCAGATCACCGCCGCTGCTGGCACGTCGCACGAGGGCATCGAGTTCGAAGCGCTGGACGAGCAGCCGGTGTACCTGGTGTTTCTGGTGCTGGCTGAGTCGGACAACCCAGGCCCTCATCTGCAAACACTTTCTGAGATCGCCACGTGCATCAACACCCCCGGCCTGTACGACAGGCTGGTCAACGCGAAGACGCCGGAAGAATTCCTGAAGCTGCTCGAGCTGCCCGACGACGAGGTGCTGTGAAACCGTGAAAGAGACCATCGCCGAAATGCTCAAAGTCGAGGCCGAGGCGAAAAAGATCGTCGCCGATGCCCAGGCGGAAGCGACGGAGATCGTCCGGGCGGCCCGCGCC
Source organism: uncultured Planctomycetota bacterium (assembly GCA_964505325.1). Classification (GTDB taxonomy): domain Bacteria; phylum Planctomycetota; class PUPC01; order PUPC01; family PUPC01; genus CAZDHT01. The sequence goes on from CAZDHT010000032.1 coordinate 16,050, forward strand.
CAGGCTGCCGCCATTCAGACCGAGGCCGACCGCAACGCACAGGCCCGAGCGGCGGCCCTCGTCAAGGACGGCGTCGAAGAGACGCAGAAGCGCCGGGACGAGATGCTGGCGGAGATCGACCGAAGGATTGAGGGCCTGGGCCATGTCGCATCGGATGCGGCCGAGGCGGCGCGGCAGGTCATTCTTGCAGCGCTGACCGGCCAGGAAGAAGTAGGCGGCGGTCAGTGACCGGTTGCCCGTGACCACCGGGAACGCGCACACATCTGCACTGACCGCTGATCGCTATGTCGAGTCCAGACTTCATCATTGCCAAAGTCCGGGGGATGCGCGGCAAACTGTACGAAGGGGAGAGGCTGTATCGGCTGTGTAGCGCACCCAGCGTGGAGGAGCTCGCCGCCACGCTTGCACCCGGCGAGCCCATCGGCGACACCATCGGATTGCAGCGGCATCTCACCGCTCAGCACATCGACGGGCTGCACCAGATTCTAATCCACCTCGACGGCTGGCAACGCCAACTGTTTCTCTGGATATTGCGCCGGTACCAGGTCGAGAATCTCAAAGTCCTGCTGCGCGGCTGGGCCACCAAAGCGGAGCCGTCGCTGCTGACCGCGTACACGGTCAGCCTGCCCAAGGAACTTGCCCTGCCCACCCAAGCCCTGATGAACTCCCCCGACCTGGAAGCCCTGATCGCACAGATCCCGGTCCCGCAATTACGGGAGGGAGCTCTGACCGGGCTGGGCGAGTTCGAGGAATCCGGCCGCCTGTTCTTCGTAGAGGCGGGGATCGACCAAGCCTACTTGGCGGAGCTCCTCAACCGCGCGGAGCGCGCCAGGGGCGAGGCGCAGACGCCGGTGCAGGAGCTGGTGAATCTGGAGCTCGACATCTACAACGCGATGCTGGTGCTCCGGGCGCTGTTCGACTACTCGATTCTGTTCAACAAGGTGCGGGGTCTCTTCGCGCCGTTCGGCGCTCACGTGGGGCTGCGCGTCCTGGAGGAGATGCGCCACGCGCCCGACCTCGACGCCGCGGCACAGCTCATCCCGCCGGCGGCGCTGGGGACGAGAGGCCCGGCACCGTCCGCAGACGCAGTCGAAACGGCGATGTGGGAGAACCTGTACCGGGCGGCGAACCGGCGCTACTACTCATGTGTCCTGGACTTCGGCGCCATCGCCGCCTTCTACTACATCAAGCGGGTCGAGTTGAGGAACCTCATCAAGATCAGCGAGTACATCCGGTACGGCGAGCACGGCGGCGCCATACGGAAGCAATTGATCGGTCGGGTTGCCGAACCGGTGGGGACCCCCTGAGATGCTCACGTCCGCGCGAATGAAGAAGATCGAAATCTTGACGCTCGTGGCGGACGAGCCGAAGGTGACCGAGACGGTAGGCGAGCTGGGCGTGCTGCACCTCACCAAGGCGCCCGCGGAAGGGGGCGCCCTCCCGGTCGAGGGGCCGGAATCCCGTGAGAACCAATCGCACGTGGAGGAGCTGGAGGCCCGCGCCGGCGCGCTGTGCGACGCGCTGGGGATCGGTGCTGCGGAGCCGCCCGCCAGCATCCCCTACTCGGCTTTGTATGAACTTGAGAGGGATCTCAACCGGATCGAGTCCGAGGTAAGCGAGATCGCCGCCGCGCGCGAGACGCTGTCCGCGCACCGCAGCAAGGTCGAGAAGCTTCTGCGCGACACCTCGATCCTGCGCGACATCGATGCCCCCGTCGAGCAACTCGAAGACATGAGCTTCCTGCACTTCGCCATCGGCGGCATGACCGGCGGCGGCGCCAGCGCGGCCGAGCAGGAACTTGGCGACCGGGCGGTCGTCCTGCCGTACAAGACCCCCTACGGCGACAGCAAGGTTGTTGCCATCTCCAGCAAGAAGGGGCGCTGGGCGCTGGAGTCCGCCCTGGAGAAGCACGGCTTCAAACGGGACGGCCTTCCCACCGACGAGAAGGGTGTCCCGTCCAGGATCGCCGAGCTGGCCGAGCAGCGGCTGGAGCAACTGCTCGAGCGAACGCGCGAGAACAACCAGGCCATCCGCGCAGCCGCGGAACAGCACGGCGAGCAGCTCCGCGCCATCCGCCGCCGGCTCCAGACGGAACGCCGGATCGTGAAGGCCCGCGAGAACTTCGCCCACACCTGGGCCACCATGCTCATCACCGGCTGGGTCCCCGAGGAGAAGCTCAACGCGCTGTGCGAGACCGTGCTCGACATCACCAGGCAGCGGGCGATCATCGAGGTCCGCGATCCGCTGGCCGAGGACGGCCCGCCGCCCACGATGATGAAGAACCCGTCGATATTCCGCCCGTTCGAAGTGCTCGTCTCGGCCTATAGCACGCCCCGCTACAACGAGATCGACCCGACGCCGTTCCTCGCCATCCTGTTCCTCCTGATGTTCGGCATGATGTTCGGCGACGTGGGCCACTCGGCGATCCTGTTCATCACCGGGCTGATCGTGTGGCGAAAGGCCAGGGCTCGCGTCCGCGACTTTGGGATCATTCTCACCTGGTGCGGCGTCTCCGGCGTGATCTTCGGGCTCGTCTACGGCAGCTTCTTCGGCATCGAGTTTCGCGGCGTGGACCTGATGGGCAGCGTCGAGAGCTTACTCCAGATCACCGTACTGTTCGGCGCCGGCGTGATCACCATCGGCTTGATCCTCAACATCATCAACCGGCTCCGCCGCCGCGAATACCTGCACGCCTGGTTCGACAAGTTCGGGATCGTCGGCGCACTGTTCTACGTCGGATCGCTGACGCTGACGATCCGCGCAGCGGTCGGGGGCCGGGTCGGGTGGCTGCCCGTCGTGCTGCTGGTGGTGGCGCCGGTCGGGTTGCTCGTCGTGTACCGTCCGGTGGTGTTCCTGCTGCGGAAGTGGCGCGGCCGGCCGCCCGAGGGCGAAAATTTCTTCCTCGTGGTGTTCGAGAGTGTGATCGAGGCGTTCGAGGCGGTGCTGCTGTACATGGCCAACACGCTGTCGTTCGCACGGCTCGCGGCGTTTGCCCTTGCCCACGCCGGCCTGTCGCTCGCCATATTCGAGATCATGGACATGGTCCAGGGCCTGCCGGGCGGGCCGGTTTGGGCCGCCATCGTGTTCATCCTCGGTACGCTCGTCATCCTGCTCTTGGAAGGCCTGATCGTCGCCATCCAGTCAATGCGTCTCCAGTACTACGAATTCTTCAGCAAGTTCTTCCAGGGCGACGGCCGGCGCTACGAGCCGTTCAGCCTCAAGGCAAGGTAACCGAAGGCCGGACATTGCGAGGAGGTCCCATGAGCAAAGGCAGATTGATCCGATTCATCGTTGTCTCCAGCGCGCTAATGCTGGCCGTTGCAGTGACGCTCAGCCTGGCGCTGGCCGATGCCGCGAAGGCCCAGGGCAGCCCGGGCCAGGTCAATGCGGTCCGGCCGCATCCGCAAGCGGGCTCCATCGCGCTGGCGGCGGCCGTCTCGATCGCGGCTGGGATGCTGGGCGCCGGCTACGCAGTCGGCCGGGTGGGTGCGGCGGCGCTGGGCGCCGCGGCCGAACGGCCGGAGATCACCGGCCGCGCCCTGCTGTTCGTGGCGATCGGCGAAGGGATCGCCGTGCTCGGCTTCGTCGGCGGCCTGGTGCTGGCCCGCTACATGATCATTGGTGGGTAGAGACGCCCTGTGGAATGCTTCGTGATCGCCGATGAGGATACCGTGCTCGGCTTCCGCTATGCCGGCGTGGAGGGCCAAGCGGTCCGCACCCCGGACGAGGCGCGCGCCGCGCTGGCCGAGCAACTCGAGGCCGCCCGGGCCGGCCTCATCATCATGACCGACGACATCGCCAACGAGCTGGGTGACGAGATCAGCCGGCTGCGGTTCAAGTCGCGCACCCCGCTCGTCGTTCAGATCCCCGGCCCCGACGGCCCCGAGCCGGACCGACCCGACCTGCTGGGCCTGATCCGCGAGGCGGTGGGCATTAGATTCTAGGAGCATTCGACCTCGTTATGGCGGAAGAGAAGAAGGAACAGGCGCTGGCGGATGAGATTCTGGCGGATGCCCGCCGCCAGGCGGAGCGGAAGCTCATCCGGGCCAAGAAAACGGCGGAGCGGATCGTCAAATCCGCCACTTCTCGGGTCGAAGTCATCATGGGCAGGGCGGTCAAAGCGGCGGAAGAGACGCTGCAGCACCGGGCCAAGATGATCTTGGCCGACGTGCCCCACCAGGAGCAGGTCCGGATCATCCGAGTCAAGGAGCAAGTGATCGGCCGGTTGTTCTCCGAGTCGCTGGCCGCGTTGCGGTCACGCAAAGGGTACGACGTGATGTCGGTGCTTGTCCGGCTGGGCTGCGACGCGATCGCCTGCCTGCCGGGCGACAGCTTCGTGGTGCGGGCCGCGGCGCGGGACGTGGCTGCGCTGGGCGGAGAGCTTGCCGAACGCACCGTCGCCGAAGTCGGGAAGACGCAGAACCGAGACGTCACCGTGGAGATCGTGCCGTCGGACGAGCTCTCGGACGGCGGCGTCATCGTGCAGACGGCCGACGGCCGGCGAATGGTGGACAACTCGTTCGCCACCCGGATGCGGCGCACCCGCGGACGCCTGCGCCGCCGGATCGCGGAACGGATCTTCGGAGAGGGCTCAGAGTGAACGAGGGCGTGATCATCCGGGTCAGCGGCCCCATCGTCGACGCCGAGGGCTTGGTCGGGGCGATGATGTACGAGGTGGTCGAGGTCGGGCCCGACCGTATGATGGGCGAGGTCATCCGCGTCTCGGGCGACATCGGCACGGTCCAGGTCTACGAAAACACCGCCGGCCTGCGCCCCGGCGACGAGGTTCGCTGCACCGGCGAGCCGCTCTCCATCACCCTCGGGCCCGGCCTGATCGGCAATATCTACGACGGCATTCAGCGGCCGCTGAAGACCCTGCACGACCAGTCCGGCGCGTTCATTGTTCGGGGCCAGAAGGCGCCACCTCTCGACACAGCCAGGAAATGGCCGGTCAAGGTGCTGTGCAAAGACGGCGATGCGCTTCGCCCCGGCCAGATTATCGCCACCACGCAGGAAACCCAGGTCATCGAGCACCGGGTGATGATTCCGCCCGACGCCGAGGGCGCGGCGTCGAACACCGCCCCGGACGGCGAATACACGGTCGACCAGGTTCTGTGCAAAGTCGGTGGCCGCGAGGTCCGGCTGTTCCAGCGGTCGCCCGCGCGCCGGCCCCGGCCGTTCCTGGAACGCCACACAGCGCGCCGTCCCCTTATCACCGGCCTCCGCATCATCGACACGCTGTTCCCCATTGCGCGGGGCGGGACCGCCGCCATGCCGGGCGGATTCGGCACCGGCAAGACCATGACGCAGCATTCCCTCGCCAAGTGGGCGGACGCCGACGTCATCGTGTACGTCGGCTGCGGAGAGCGCGGCAACGAGATGACCCAGGTGCTGATGGACTTCCCCTCGCTTATTGACCCGCGCACCGGCCGCCCGCTGATGGAGCGCACCATCCTGGTCGCCAACACATCGAACATGCCCGTGGCCGCCCGGGAGGTATCCATCTACACCGGCATCACTCTCGCCGAGTACTACCGCGACATGGGCTACCACGTGGCAGTAATGGCGGACTCTACGTCGCGGTGGGCCGAGGCGCTGCGCGAGCTGGGCGCCCGGCTGGAAGAACTGCCCGCCGAAGAAGGATTTCCCGCCTACCTGCCCACCCGGCTGGCCCAGTTCTACGAGCGGGCAGGCGCGGTGCGAACCCTGGGCGAAGCGGACGGATCGGTCACCATCATCGGCTCGATCTCGCCGCAGGGCGGCGACTTCACCGAGCCGGTCACCCAGCACTCCCGCCGCTTCGCGCGCTGCTTCTGGGCGCTCGACACCACCCTCGCCAACGCCCGCCACTACCCCGCCATCCACTGGATGAACAGCTACGGCCAATACGTGGAAGATGTGGCGGGATGGTGGGAGGACGTCATCCCGCATTGGAAGGAACTCCGCCAGGAAGCGATGGAAGTCCTCCAGCGCGAGGACCGGCTCCAGCAGATCGTTAAGCTGGTCGGGCCGGACGTCCTGCCAGACCGCCAGCGCCTGGTGCTGGCCACGGCGGAGATCATGAAGGTCGGCTTCCTTCAGCAGAATGCGTTCGACGAGGTCGATGCGTTCTGCGCCCCGAAAAAACAGGCCGTTCTCTTGGACGCCATACTCGAATTCTATCGCCGTGGCGCGCAGGTCATCGAAAGCGGCGCCCCGCTGGTCCGCGTGACCGAGCTGCCGTGCCGGCTCGCACTGATGCAGGCGAAATCCAAGATCCGCAACGGCGACGAAGACGCTCTGCTCGGCCTGAAGCAGAACGTGGTGGAGGACTTCGCCGGTCTGGAGGCCCAATACAAGTAGCGTTGCCGGAGACGTAACCGGAGCCGATGAACAGCACCGAAAAAAATGCGGTCGAATACATGGGCCTGGCGAAAGTGGACGGGCCACTCATCTTCATCGAGAACGTGCGCGACGCCGCCTACGACGAAATGGTCGAGATCCGCACCCCCACAGGTGAACTGCGCCTGGGCCGGGTCCTCGAGACCGGTCGAAAGGTGACGTTGGTCCAGGTGTTCGAGGGCACGACCGGTCTGTCAAACCAGGGCACGCGGGTGCGATTCCTGGGCGACTCGCTCAAGCTGCCCGTGTCCCGCGAAATGCTCGGCCGGGTGTTCGACGGGTTCGGCCGGCCGGTGGACGGCAGCCCCATGCCGCTCGCCGGAGAACCCCGCGATGCCGAGGGCAGCCCGATCAATCCGGAGGCGCGCGTGTATCCGCGTGACTTCATCCAGACCGGTATCTCGGCCATTGACGGGATGAACACGCTTGTCCGCGGCCAGAAGCTGCCCATTTTCTCCGGCAGCGGCCTGCCGCACGATCGCATCGCCGCCCAGATCACGCGACAGGCGAAGCTCCTGAGTGAAGACGTCGAATTCACCATCATCGTCGCCGCGATGGGCGTCACCCACGACGTCGCCCGGTTCTTCACCCGTGCGTTCGAAGAAAGCGGGGTCCTGACCAACGTCGCTTGCTTCTTCAGCCTGGCCGACGCCCCGTCGGTCGAGCGGCTGGTCACGCCGCGCTCCGCACTCACCCTGGCCGAGTTCCTCGCGTTCGACCTCGACATGCACGTGCTCGTCCTGATGACCGACATGACCAACTACTGCGAGTCGCTCCGCGAGATCGGCACCGCACGAGGCGAGATCCCCGCCCGCAAGGGATATCCGGGATACCTGTACAGCGACCTCGCCTCCATCTACGAACGGGCCGGCCGGATCGAAGGCTCGGAGGGATCGATCACCCAGATGCCGATCCTGACCATGCCCTCGGACGACATCTCGCACCCGGTGCCCGACCTGAGCGGGTACATCACCGAGGGGCAGATCGTACTCGAGCGCGAACTGTTCCAGCGCGGGATTTACCCGCCCATCGCCGGGCTGCCGTCGCTGTCGCGCCTGATGAAGGACGGCATTGGCAAGGGCCGGACCCGCGAGGACCACGCCCCGCTGGCCAGCCAGTTGTTCGCCGCGTATTCGCACGTCAAGCAGGTGCGCGGCCTAGCCGCCGTCATCGGCGAGGAAGACCTCTCGCCGCTCGACAAGAAGTACATGGAGTTCGGCGAGCACTTCGAGCGCCAACTGCTCAGCCAGGGCGAGTTCGAAAACCGCAGCATCCAACAAACCCTGGAGATCGGCTGGCGGGTGCTGAGCACCCTGCCCCGCTCAGAGTTGCACCGCATCTCGGACGAACTGGCGGAAAAGTATTTCCACGCTGCGCCGGACCAGGCCCCGGAGCCGGGCCGCGGCGCGGAGGCGCCGGCGGACGGCCCCGCCACCGCTTGTTGAGGAGCACGATGAGACTCAACGTCCCGCCCACCAAGAGCAACAGCTTGGCCATTTCGCGCGAACTCGGCTTCGCGGTGGAAGGCTACGACCTGTTGGAGCAGAAGCGCCAGATCCTGATGCTCGAGCTGATGCAGCACATCGAAGGCGCCAAGCGAGACCAGGCCGACGCCGACAAAATCACGGCACAGGCCCACGCGGTGCTGCGGGAAGCGGCCACCCGCGTCGGCTCGCAACGACTCGGCCGTGACGCCCTTGCCGTTCCCGTCACCAAGTCCGTCTCGGTCTCGGAGCACCGGGTGATGGGCATCGCCGTACCGCAAGTAAAGGCGGACGAGCCGGGAGAGCCGGTGCCCGCGTTCAGCTTTGCCGACGGGACCATCAAGGCGGACGAAGTCATGACGGCGTTTTCCCGCGCCCTTGAGGCCATCAGCCGCCTAGCGCAGACCCAAAACGCGGTGTTCCGCCTGGCCCGCGAACTCCGTAAGACCCAGCGCCGCGTGAACGCGCTCGACAAGGTATTCATCCCCGACCGCCGCGAGACGCTCGACTACATCGCCGCCACCCTGGACGAGCGCGAGCGCGAGGCGTTCGTCATCCTGCGCATCATCCGCAATCGCCTGCGGACGCGCGCCGAGACGGCCGGGGAAGGAGAGGGATAGACCATGCCCAAGACGCCCCCCATCCGGAGAATACTCGCGGTAGTTGACGGGACGCACAGCGGGACCCGGGCGCTCCGCGAGGCGGCCCGGTTTGCCGCACTCCACGGGGCCGAGCTGGCCGTCATCGCCGTAGTCGACACCGCGACGCTCAAGTCGCTGCTCCGAAGCAGCGTGCTCGTCGAGGCGGAGATGCAGGAGTTCGACCGCGAGCTGGAAGCCTCCGCCCAGACCAACCTCAACTACGCCGCGGAACTGGCCCGCGAAGCAGGAGTCACCGCCGAGCTGGTGCTCAAGAAGGGCACTGCCCACGCCCTCGTCATCGACGAGGCCCGCCAGCGCGACCCCGACCTCCTGGTGATGGGGAGCTTTACCACCTCGATGATCAAGCGGGACCTCAACGCCCGCACCCGCCGCCTCATCGTTGACGAGGTCAAGTGCCCCATCCTCCTCGTGCCGTAGCGATCGGCGATCCGCGAGCCGTCGACGGTGATCGGTCTCAAGCAGCAACACCGACACTGGGTCACCCGGGGCTAGCAGCCCGTTGAAAGACGCAGCGCGCCCCCTCGCCCGCTCACAGAGCGGGCCTACAACTGGGCCGCGCGGCGTTCTCTGTAGGCCGGTTCTGTGAACCGGCGGCTTGTTCTACGCTCCGGCAGCGATGGCAATGATCCTGAACCCCCAAGACCCGAAGTACGCCGCGATCAGCCCGCCCCAGCACCAGGGTGATTCCAGGACCGCCAAGATGCGTGTCGCCGGGCGTCTGGTCGCCAGAGCAACGAGATTCCACGCGAGCACTGCACACGCGCCCACGTACAGAATGAACCCGAAAGGGTGTGCGACGAGCGCGGCGCCCAGCCGGAATCTCGCCGCCAGCGCCACGGCAGTGGTCAGCCCGCAGGTGGGGCAAGGGAACCGCGTGAACTTCATTATCAGACACGGTGGGAGGCCGAGCTGCTCGTGCGTGCCGTACCCGCGCGGGTCCGCCTCCAGACCCAGCACGATGGGCGCGGTAACCAGAACCGCACAGGACAGGGTCAACACGAGACAGAAACACTCCGGCAGGGAGAGCCGGGACGACCGCCGGGCGGGCACGGAAATCGCGCCGGGCTCGGCGCTGGTGGCTCTCCCTGCGTTCTGCGACACGGCCGAATCCACCGGAAGAAGGGCCTGCCATTCGCCGTTCGCCCAGACCGAGAGACGCACACACAAGTGACGACACATCGGCTGAGTGGCGTGGCGGTATTTTACCTCGGCCGCCGCGGGTGTCAAGTCCGTCCAGGCATTCGGGTGCGCGAGCGTTCCTTCGCAGATTCTTCGCTTTACACGCGCCCCAGGGCTGTTTCGCTTTGCATGGGCACGCCGAACCGGATAGAATGAGCGCCGCAACGTCGCCAAAGCCGGCCGCACAAAGAACTGAAACGGGCTCATTCACATGTCACGCATCGCTTCGGCTGTCTTGGTTTCCGTCTTCGTTTCCGTGCTGTTTTCCGCGCCGTCCTTCGGCCGCGAAAAGGTTGCGTTTACCAGGGCACCGACCGCCGTGCGGCGGGGCGGCCAAGTCAGGGTCGAGTTCGCGGCGGGCCGCGCCACCGACGTGGCCGTGTTCGTGGTGAACGCGGAGGACAAGATCGTCCGGCACCTCGTCGCAGGCGTGCTTGGCAAGAATCCCCCGCCGCCGCTTCGGCCGGACTCGCTCGAGCAGTCGCTCACCTGGAACGGCAAGGACGATCTCGGCACGCCGGCGGGTGGCGGCCCGTTCCGGGTCCGGGTCGCGCTGGGTCTCCGCCCGACGTTCGACAAGTTCTTCGGCAATAACCCGGCCCAGGTCAGTGCCGTCCGCGGGATGGCCTGCGGGCCGGATGGCAAGCTGTACGTGATCCACTGTCACAGCGGCCACCACCCGCATGACAGGACCGGCGCCATCTGTGTCTTCGACCGCCAAGGCAAGTACCTCCAGACCCTGGCGCCATTCCCGGCGGGCCTGCCGGACGAGAAGCTCCGGGGCATCCGGACGATCAAGCTCCGCAACGGGAGCCGCGTGCCGTTCGTGTACCAGTTCGAGACGCGGTCGTGTCTGCCCGGGCTGGGCGACCTGCCCCGGCAGCGGGCGGTGGTGACGCGCGACGGCCGCCTCGCCTTCGTCGGCATCCAGGAAGGCCCGAAATGCTTCGCCCAGCCGGGCGAGGCGCGGATCACGGTCATCCACACCGACGGTGGCGTGCCCAAGGACGGCGTGCTCAAGGCGCTCGTGCACCCGCTGACCGACACGGGCGCGAGCCTGGCGCTGTCGCCCGACGAGAAGACGCTCTACGCGACGGGCGTTCGCGCCGGCCTGCATCCGTGCGGCCCGACGGGGGTGTTCACTTGCCAGAACTGCGACCATCGCGGCGCCACCTGGCGGCACACCGTCCCCGTGCCCTTCGTCTTCGCCTGCGCCTGGAACGATGACCAGGTGACCGTCTTCCTCGGCCGGGGCGCGCGGGGCGAGAGGGGCAAGCACGAGTTCAAGGAGCCGGTCAGCGTGGCGACGGACGGCAACGGGAACCTGTACGTCGCCGACCTGGCCGACAACAAGGTCCGCGTGTTCGACACGGAGGGCGCCGGGCTCGGCGAGATCAAGGTCACCTCGCCCATCCGCGTCGAGGTCCACAAGAAGACCGGCGCCGTGTACGTGCTCACCGGACCGAAGGACATCAACCTGATCAAGTTCAGCGGCTACAAGAAGCCCCGCGAGGCCGCGCGGATTCACATCAAGAAGTACCCGTGGTCGCTCCCCACGTGGCGGGCGCTGATGGCGCTCGACGATTCGGCCGACCCGCCGGTCATCTGGCTCAGCTCCAACTTCTACCGGGTCGAAGACCTCGGCGACAAGTTCGGCGAGCCGGCGCGCGTGTTGCGGGAGGAATTGAACGGCCTGCCCCCGATGGCGTCCGTGATGGAGCTGAGCGTCGACAGAATACATAATATCCTCTATATCAACAACCGCCGCCGCTGCAACCTTGCGACCGGCGAGTGGTCGACGTTCAAGACCCCCGGCGGGCGGATGTGGCCGACGAGCAACCCGGGCAGCGCCAGCGGCGCCGCCGGGCGGGACGGGAACTACTACGTCCACCTCGGCGCGAAGCGCGGCCGGCTCCTCCGCTACGGCCCCGACCTCCAACTCCGGAAGTTCCCGGTCACCAAAGACGATGAGGGCCGCTTGTGCGGGTCCTGCAGGAACCGCGGCCGTGGCCAAACCGCCGACTACGAGGGCAACGTCTATGTGCTCTGGAAGAAGTGTGGCGTGGTGGCCGACAAGGGCGACTTTCACCGGGCGCACGTGCTCTCGAAGTTCGCCCCGGACGGCACACCGCTCGCCCTCAAGCTCATCAACTGCCAGATCCCCAGCATCAGCTCGCCGCGCGTCGACCCGCAGGGAAACGTTTACGTGGCCGTGGGCGTGCGCCCGGGCACGCACACCGTTCCCGCCGAGCTCAGAGAACAGGTCCGTGAGGGCGCCAGGGACCCGGACTGCGTCAACCGCGTGAACAGCTATCCGATGATCTACGGGAGCATCATCAAGTTCGGACCGAAGGGCGGGACGATCTTCGAGAACGCCGGTGGGACGCGCTGCAACTTCGCCTACGGCAAGCCGATCGACGTCAAGGGCGCGAAGTGGATCGTGCCCGGTATCAGCGTTGCCAGCTCATGGGCCACGCCCAAGGGGACGCCCGGGACCACCATCACCTGCCTGTGCGAAAACCCCTGCATCGACGTGGACGACTTCGGCCGTACGTTCTATCCCGACGCCGGCCGCGCGCGGGTCGGCGTGCTCGATACCGCCGGCAACGTCATCTGCACGTTCGGAAAATACGGCAATCCCGACTCCACCGGCTTGAGCTTCTGGTGGCCGCAGGCGGTCGGCGTCACCGACACCCACGCCTATGTGGGCGACCGCCTCAACCGCCGCATCGTCGTAGCCCGGCTCGGCTACGCGGCCGAGGAAACTTGCGAGATCAAGTGAGATGAAGAGGCGAATCGTGGTCTGCCTGGCAATGGCTTTCGTGGCGGCGAGCGCGTGCGGCGCCACATGGGAGAAGATCTACGAGCGCGGCAAGGGCAAGGGCGGCGGGCCGGGGTACTGCAAGCCGGTGATGCTGCCCGACGGCCGCCTGTTCTTCTGGACCCCGCTGTTCCCCAGCGTGCTGGACATCGAGAAACAGTCGTGGACCCGCCTCGTCCCGAAAGGCAAGGAAGCGTGGCTCACGCAGTTGCCCAAGGTCCGCCGCAGCGGTACGCGGTGGGGCAACCGGATGTCGTTCTACAAGGTGGAGGACTTCACGTATCCCGTGTGGATGACGCACTTCGGCCAGCTCTGCCACGTCCCGACGATGAAGAAGGTGCTGTTCTTCGTCGGCGGCAAGCCCTTTGCGTTCGACCTCGAGACGCACGTGTGGAAGCCGCTGACCTCGAAGCAGGGCCCGCCACACGTGGTATGGTCATCGATGGAGTACGACCCGGTCAACGACGAGGTCGTGCTGTTCGGCGGCGGGGCAAGCTGCGAGGAGAACCGACCGGGCACGTGGCTCTTCAGCCCGAAGACGACGGATTGGCGCAAGCTGGACCAGCCACTCGACGAGCAGCCGCCGCCGCGGTGCAACACCCCGCTCGCCTACGATCCGAAGAACAAGTTGATTGCGCTGTTCGGCGGCGACGCGCAGGACCGCTACCTCTCGGACACGTGGGTCTACGACTGCGCCAAACGGCGCTGGCGCGAACTGAAGACGAACGTGCGGCCGTTCCCGCGTACCCGGCCCGTCCTCTGCTCGCTTGGCGAGCGCGGCGGGTTCCTGATGGCCGGCGGTATTCCCGGCGTGCCGTGGCCGCCGGGGTTCAGTCACCGGCCGCGCGGCACGTTCGGCGGGGAGATGTGGGTGCTCGACCCGGCCAAGGCGACGTGGAGGCGGGTCGCCGGCCAGTTCCCTCTTACCTACTGGCAGAGCGCCGTCTACGACGCGAATCGCGACCGCGTTCTCCTCTGCCGCGCGGCCAGCCGCTGGGCGGGCCACAGCGAGTTCACTGTGCTCGCGTGGAAGCCCGCCCTGACGCCCGGCGGACCAGGCACGCCGGATCCGGGGGCGCCGATCTACAAGTATCACCCGCCCGCGTGGTACACCGAGAAGGTCCCGCCCGCCGATCCGAAGGCGGGTGAAAAGCTGCTCGCATCATTGAAGCCGAACACGTGGACGAATGTCAAGCCGCCGAAGTCGGCGCAGATGCGAACGTGGGGCTCCGCGGCCGTGGACACCGACCGCCACGAGGTGCTCTACTGGGGTGGCGGGCACTGCGGGTACTGCGGCACGGAGGTCAGCCACCTGTCGCTCGAGACGCTCCGCTGGTCGTGCGGCTTCCCGCCCGAGCTCCCCGGCGCGCCGTACAGCGGCTTCTACGGCGCCGAGTCGAGCTTCCTGCTCCCGTGCCGCTCGTTCACGGGCCGGCCGTGGGTGCAGCATGGCCGCGTCAGCTACGCGTACGACCCGATCACGAAGCTGTGCGTGTTCACGCAGTCGATCAGCGCCGCGCCGACCCGTGGCTGGACGTACGTCTACGACCCGGTCAAGAAGGACTTCGTGGACCGATTCGCCCAGCCGTTCATCGGGGGGTGGGCGGTCTCGGGCCTCACCGTCGGCACGCCCCGCGGGGTCTTCAACTACCTCAACCGCGGCGACCATCCCACCAAGTACGTGGGGCTGTTCCACCTGGACGTGCGGGCGCGGAAGTGGAGCAACCTGACCGATGGCAAGGCCACGGCCCCGGCGCGCGAGAGCAACCGGCTGCTCTATGACAGCCGCCGCGACCGCCTCGTCCTGCTCAGCACGGGCATGTACGCGTGGGACCTGAAGGGCGCCGCGAAAGACTGGCAGAAGCTCACGACGGCCGGCGGGCCGCCGAAGACCTTCTACCGGGAGTCCGTGTATCTGCCCAAGCACGACCGCATCCTGGCGCTTCAACGCGACGGGCTTTACGTCTGCGACTTGGCGGCGAACAACAAGTGGACCAGAACCAGCATCCCGCTCCCGAAGAGGGCCGGCGTCAACGCCAACACGGCGATGGTCTGTGACCCCGGTCTGGACGTCGTGGTGCTGTTCTCCGGCGGCAACAGCGGCCCGGTGAACATCTGGCTGATGCGGTACGTGCCGCCGAAGGGGGGCGCCGAGCAGCCTTGAGCCCCAACGGGGCGGGATTCGACAGCCTGGGGCAACGCCCCAGGAAGGCGGGCGCTTCGGAATGATCAGCCCTGAAGGGGCGAAATCGTGTCGCCCTTACAGGGCTTCACA
>CAZDHT010000033.1:0-29965 GCA_964505325.1 uncultured Planctomycetota bacterium
CCCGAAGGCGTACCAGTCGAAGGTGTAGGTCTTGTTGACGGGGACCTTGTCGAACCGGTACAGGAGCATCTTGATCTCTTCCTGCTGTCCGACCGAGCGGGGGAACTTCAGCAACGACCCGTATCCGAGCCACACGCCATCGGCGCCGAAGTCCTCGCCGGAGTAGTTGCGCATCTGAATGTACTTGCGGAGCAGCATGTGGGTCTCGGCCCGGTTCACCAGCGCCTTGTAGTTGAACGTGCGGGTGAGGTTTTTGATGAGATAGCTCACGCGCACTCTCACCGCGCAGCCCTCATTGGCAAAGACCTCCCACACCAGCGCGTTCTCGTTGGGCGGGTACGACACGTTGATGACCGCGATCTCGTCGCAGGTCGAGCCGTCCGGGCGGCGGACCTTGCGGATCGGGCGGAGCTGGTCGCCGTCGCGGATGGCGATCGGCCGGAACTGGATCGAGTTCTTGTCGATGGTCGTGTTCGACCAACTGAAATCGATCCGGTTGTTCCCGGCGGTGGGCGTCGATTTCAGAAGCGGGACAATCCGCTCCTCCTCGACCAGCGTGTAGCGGCCGTTGTCGAGCTGAATCTCCACCCGCTCGCGTTCCGGCAGGGCGACCAGCTTGATCCTGGCCGAGGCGGGAACCGCCCCCAGGATCGCGATGAACATCGCCAAGATCATTCGGATCGGTTTCATCGTTGCCTCCTTTCCTTTTTTGCCACCAGCCGGCCGGTTCGCCGCGGCTCTTACATCTGTATAGACCCGGCTGGCGCACGTTCGGTTTGTAACGGCTTTGTAACGGCCGGTACCAGGCGGGCCCGGTGGCGGAAAAACTTCTGGTGAGAGAGGCGGCTTACGGGCAGGAAGGTGTCAGGGCCCTCTTCCGGGCGATGCAGTGCGATTGAATCCCGAGTTGCACTCCGAAGAAGTGTCCTGACATGCTCTGTTGAAAACTGATCGATGGCGAGGTGCAGAGATTCTTCGCTTCGCTCAGAATGACATTGTAAGGCAGTCTGCTGTATTCATGTCATCCTGAGCGTAGCGAAGGATCTCGGTTTTCAACGGAGCAGCCCTGACACCTTTTCCTACACTTGGCTGAAGTGTTATTTCTTCTTGTTGTACGGGTCTTCCTTCCAGCCGATGTCTTTCCACCTGGCGGGGCGCGGGCCGCCCTCCTTCTTGTAGAAGTGCAGGGTCTTGCCCTGGAAGAACTTCTCGAAAAAGATGCGGGACGGGTTGAAGTAGATCTCCGGCGCGCCGAACGGATGAAAAACTGGCAGGGTGAGATTGCCGGCGTGGTCCTTTACGTTCTCGACCACGTTGTACTTACCGGTGTGGAGGCGCAGCAGCTCCAGCATGATTTCCTCGTTTCCCAGGAACGCGTAGCCGTACTTGTCCAGGTCCGTGTCGGAGAAGTCGATGAGGTCGAAGCATTTCGTCGCTGCCCTCTGACCGCGGAACCGGTAGTACGGCCTGAAACGCAGGGGGGCGTACGACTCGAACGTGAGCTTGAGCTGGAAGTCTTTCATCAGGTCGCGAAAGACGGGCCGCAGGTCACGCAGCACCTGCGAATCCCGAGGGGAGGGCGGCTTGGGAGGCTTCCAGTCCTTGGGCCGGCCGCGTCGGGGTTCCCGCGTGGCCGGATAGAAGCTTACCCCCATCTGGCCGGGCAGCCAGGCCCAGCCGCCGTGCGCCCTCCGGTCGATGGGGAACAGTTTGCACCTCAGCGCGGTGTGCTTCGGGTACTTGTCCATGCCCAAGTAGGGGGCCACATACTGGAACTCATTGATGTCCTGGATCTTGAAAACACTGATCGAGTCCTTCGCCCCCTTTTCCGCCTCGCGCACCTTGTGGCTGACGAGGCTCATCCCCTTGCCCATGTGCTGCATGCGCTTCAGCGTCTCTTGCTTGGTGAGCATCGAACCGATGTTGGCCGCGGGCCCCTCCTGGCTGCTGAGATCGAGCAGGCGCTTCGAGAGCTGGACGCGCTCGGTGATCGTGGCGCTGCCGTCCGGGTGGAGCTTCACGCGGGTCTCGATCTGTAAACAGCCGCTCGCCAGCAGCAGGAGACTCAGTCCGGCGGCCCGGGCAATCCTCGGCATCATCTGCTCCTTCCCTCGGCTCCCTCTTTCAACTCCTTCGACCGGAACGGCCCCGTCACAGTCGTCCCGCACGGGAGAACACCTCGACCGACCACCGGCCACTGATCACTGCTTACTGCTCACTTCTTCTTGTCCGGCATGTCGCCGCCCTGGGATTTCGGCCGGCCGGCGTAGTACTTCTCGAATAACGCCCGGGTCGGCTTGATTCGAAAGCGGCCCGACGCGTAAGGCCTGCTCCCGCGAAACACCGGAACCGTCAGGTTGTTGGGGAACCCGGCCGAGTGGCTCACAATATTCCCGGCGTGCATTCGAAACCGGAGCACGCTGAGCATCAGTTCCTCGTTGTGGACAAACTTCCGGCCGTAGGCGTCGAGGTCTTTGTCGGTGAACGAGAACAGGGTAATGGTCTTTGACGCCGCCTGCCGGTTCCGGATGGCGCCGAGCGAGATCGGCTTGGTCGCGACGAGCCGGAGCTTGAGCTTCACCCCCTCCATCAGGTCGGCGAAGACAGGCCGCAGCTCCCGCAGCACCTGCAGTTCGGCCGGGGTCGGCGGCGGGGGAAGGGCCTGATCCTTCGGGCGCGGCCGGCGCTTCGGCTTCTCCGCCGGAACAAGGTACATCATCAGATCGCCGACCCGGTGAAACGAGTGCACCCTCCGGTAGATCGGCGAGAAGCTCAGACGCATGGTGCGGCCGGGCGCGGCGTCGTACAGATACGGGTTGATCAGCCGCAGGTCCTCGATGTTGGGGATCTTGTAGACCGCGGTGCTCTCGCGGGCCCCGTCCTGGAGCTCGGTTACCTTGTGGCTGACCAGGATTGTTCCCTTGCCCATCTGTTTCATGCGTTGCTCGACGGCCCTGCGTTCGAGCAGGGCGACCAGTTGCTTCTCGGGCGGGTTGCCGCCGTCCAGCTCCCGGAGCCTCTTCGAGAACCGGACCCGTTCGGTGACGGTGGCCGCGCCGTCCTCGTGCATCTGAATCGTCACCTCGATCTGCAGGCAGCCCGCCGACACGAGGGCCAGGCACGTGATCACCAGACCAAGCCAACTGCGATGTTTCATCCCGTCCTTCCGCTCACAGACTCAGCCGGTCTTTGCTCAGCAGCACCAGCCGTCCGTTCTGGACCGTGACCGACACCTTTCCGTGCACGCCGAACGGGCCCACCCCCTTCTTCCTCAACGTGTGAAGAGGCGTGCCCTTCGTCAGGTCAAACACCTTGAGCTCGAACTGCTGGCGATCCTGGACTTTCACCACGGCGTGCTTGCCGAACACCCACGGGATCAACCTGACCTTTGGCTTCGAGCTGTACCCGTCCGTCAACTGATGGAACAAAAGACGGCCGGTCTTGCAGTCCCGTCCCACCAGGTAGAACCCCTGGCCGGGATGTACGCCGATCCCATAAATCTTGTTGTCCGCGATCAACATCGAGTGCATCGGCTGAGGCGAGTTGGCGTCTTTCGGATCGGTGTGCCACAGGACCTCTCCGGTACGGCTCGACAGCATGTACATCACCTTCTGGTCGTAATCCTCTTTGAGGACGGCAAAGTGGTCGCCTCGCAATGCGAAGCGCATCGCCGGCTCGCGGGTCAGGTCGTTCTGGTCGATCAGGCGCTTCCACGCGACAGCCAGGCGCTCGACGTCGATCATGATGTAGTACCAGCCGTCGGTCACCACGAGCAGCTTCCCCTCATGAGCCGCGGGCAAGGTCGTCAAGCTTTCCTCCGGACACATCTCTTTCTCCAGCAGAGGATGCTTGGCGAGCAATGTGAGGTCGGGCAGGTCGAGACGGCCGATGAGCTTCCCCGTCGCCCGGAAGCGCACGGTGACGTTGAACGGCATTTTGCGGACGCTGACCAGGCGGTCGCCTTGGAAGTAGGGCGGGATGTAGAGGTCGCCCATCTCCTTCACCTGCCAGGCCACTTCGCCGTTGGGGCTGGCGGTGGGAATGTGGAGTGCGACGGTCTCGGTGCTGCCGCTCAGTATCAACAGGTCGCCGCTCATCATCGATTCTTTGATCTCGAAGTCGAACGGCACGCGGAACCGCCACCGCAGTTTCCGGTCCGGAATGTCGTAAGCCAGAACGTCATACAGCCCATGGACCACGAGCACGTCGCGGTGCACAACCGCACGGAAGAAGCCGGGCTCCTGCCCTTTCCCTTTCAGGCGGATGTTCTTCTTTTCCCACACGAGCTCGCCCTTCGCCAGGTCGAACCAGGCGAGCACGAACTTGTTGTCCAGCCGCTTCCGGACCCGGCCGCCCAGGAACAGCAGGTCCGGCCACCGAGAACGGTCGCCGCGGCGCTCCAAGACGAGCCAGTTGATGCCTTCCGCGTCGGCCAGGTCCTGCGGCCGGTCCTTCGCGGGCAGGACGACCGACACCGCGCGGCGCACCGTGGGCGGCGCGCTCACCCGGGCCCGATAGGCCTCGGGCACCTGGAGCCGACCGACCCGCGCCGTGTCCGCCAGTCGCCACAGCCGTTGCTTGCCGGCCGTGTCTTCCTGCTTCGCGGCCACGTCGAACAGTGCGGCCAGCACTTTCTGTGAGGAGGCAGTGCCGGGGAACTCCCACAGCCGATAGAGCTGCTCTTCCGGCGGGCGCCCGGCCAGTTCCAGCGCCGCCGTCCGCTCAAGCTCCTTGGCCAGGTCGGGGAACTGCTTCTGCAGGCGCACCAGGCGCGCCGCCGCCAACTCTCCCGCGCGGACGGTGAGCGTCTTGGGCAGCGGCGATACGGCGCTCAGGTACAGCGGCAGGCCCTTCTTGAGCAGGGCCAGGCTCTGCTTGAACTTCTGGCCGTAGAACGGATTGCTGGTGTACGGGTCCGCCTTGTCCAGCACGCCCCTCGCGGCGGCCATCAGCGCTGCGGGGTCCGAGACCGACGCCGCGGCCACCGGGTACTCGTGGTGGCCGTAGGTGCCCACGATGCTCCGCAGGCAGCGGGCCGAGGCCGCGAGCTCGCCTTTGCGCTCGTACGCCTCGGACAGGGCGAACAGGGTCTCGATTTCGTCGGCGAGCGTGCCGGCCGTGCGAGCCATCCCGAGCGCGTGCGCCAGTTCACCGGCGACGTCGCCCATGCGGATCATGCTGCGGCACAGGCGCTTGTGCACCTGGTAAAGCTGCTGGTTGATGAGGGAGCGGAAGTCCAGGTCCTCGGACGAAATTGTCCGCAAGCACTGCTTCAGCAGCCGGGCCGCCTCGTCGAACCTGCTCTCCGCGATGGTGAGTTCGGCGCGGGCGAACTCCGCCGCCACGTCGCGTCGCGTCCCCAGCGACCGGACCACCGCCGGCCGGTCATACACCATCGACATCTCACGCGGGCCGAACCGCAACTCGAACGGGACGCCGGACCGGCGGAACGTGATCCGCGAGAACGGCATGAACGGCCCGTACCGGTTGACCGGCATGGTGTCTTCGAAGATCTCCTTCATCACTTTCAACCGATACTTTGCGGCGGCGTCCTTGTGCGGTAGCTCGGAGATCATCTTGTAGTCGTTGGGCGCCGCCGTTCGGATAGCGTTCGCCGCTATCGCCAGCACGGTCCCGTCGTAGTAACGGCGTTTCTCCAGGATCTTCCGGTCCTTCAGTGACAGGGACGTGAGGTTGTAGAAGCGTCCGGAGTATCGGTAATACGCGCCGTTCATGCCCACCGTCGTCACGTACAGGCGGTCGTCCGACGTCAGCAGCGGCCGGGCGGCGACTTCGACCCAGCGGCTGTTGATGTTGGCGCCGGCGGGAGTGTTGTAGATGTAGTGCTTCATCACCGGGTGCGGGTCATGCATTACCAGGTCCTGCGAGGTCCACACCGTCTTGCCCGTCTCGGGGTCGAGCAGATGGACCGGCGCGGGCGACATGTCGCCGTACCAGGCGATCCGCCTGCGACGCCCGCTGAAGACGAGAACCAGCTCGCCGGTCGAGATGGGCCCGAGGAAGTAGCGCGCGTCTCTGCCCGGCTGCGTCTTGCTCCACAGGGTCTTGCCGGTGCGGCGGTCGATGCAGAACAGGAACGCGCTGTCGACGGGCACGACGTAGACGCGCTCGCCGATGACGAGCGGCCGCTGGTTGAGCCACAGCCTCGTGCCGCGCGATCCGGGGTACAGGGGCGTCGCCCCCTGAAACGCGCGGGTCGCGTCGTGTATGCCAGGGTAGTACGGATAGCGGGCGAGCCACTTCACCCGCCCCGAAAGCGCGTCGAGCGATGCGATGGCGCCGGCGTTGGTGTTGTAGTACAACGTGCCCTGATGGTAGACAGGCGGTGAGGTGAAGCTTCGGATGCGGTTGCGGCGCCGGACGGCAAACCCGGCGGCGAACTTGCCTGGGGCCAGGCGGCAGAGCGTCCGGCGCCACCGGATGCGCCCCGTCACGCTGTCGAACGCGATCACGCCGTATTCCGAGTCCGTATGGGTGTCGCCCTCGATGTTGTCGAGCACGTACCCGGCGTAGATGGTTCTTGGGCCGCCGGTCGGTGCGGCCTCGAAACGCATCCGGGCTTCCTCCGGACTGGACGCGGCCATCGGGCCGTACGCCCACTTCAACTGGCCCGTCACTTCGTCGAGAGCGACCAGCGACGGCCCACCCTTGGAGATAACCGTGAACACCAGGCCGTCTTGAGCCAGGACGTCTTCCTGCGGGAACTGGTGCTGGCTCCAGTCCTGCCAGATCGCCCGGCCGCCCAGATCGTTGAGCCAGCGGAACTCGCCGTTGAGGATGGAATGGCAGTACACAATGTTCTTGTGCCGGTAGATGACGCTGTTCGTGGTGACGACGGGGTGCGCGTAGACGAAGTAGTCGCGCCGCGACCCCGGCAGGGTGAACTTCCAGGTCGGCTCGGCCAGGGCCAACGGGTCGGCCGTGGGCGGCATCAGGGTGTAGTCGTCGGCGGTGGCGTGTGGTGCGCTGGTAAGTTGCGAATGGAATGGCGACCGCTCGGACTTCGCGGCGGAGATCACCTTGCGCAACCGGCCGAGCTGATCTTCGGAAAGTTCGCTTTTGGCGGTCGGCTTTCGCGCTTTCTCGCCCTCGGTACCCAACATCCTGTGGCAATAGGCGATCTTCAGGTCGAGCTCGGGCGTGCGGAGCTCGGGGTACGGAAAGAAGTCACGGATGGTGCTGTACCGTTCCAGCGCCGCGAGGTAGTGGCCGGTGTCGAGCGACGCGTTCCCCAGCTCGAGGATGGCCCGCCCCCCGTACGACGTGGCGAGCATGGCGTTGACCACGTCGGACAACCCGATGAGCGAGTTCTTGCGAAGCGCCTGATTGAACTCCTCACGCGCCCGGGCGTCGTGCAGCGTCCGGTAGTGTGCGAGGTGCTCGCTTGGGAAACCCAGGATGCGGCGCTGGCAGTACTCGGCCACCGGCACGAAAATGCCGTACTTCGACACGCGATACATCGAGACCGGGTACTTCTCGATCACCATTTGGTAGATTTTCAGGGCGTCGCGATACTTCGCCTCCGACTCCTTCATCAGCCCCGCACGAACGAGTGCGTTGGCGCGGGAGTCCTCGTCCAGGATGCTCAGCGTGTAGAATGACGGCTCGGAGGACAGCCGCATCACCTTCTCCGGCACGCCCCACCCTCTGATCTCGGGGCGGCGGCTGTAGATCTTGCTCAAGACGTCGGGCCTGTACTTTTCGTACAGGTGCTTGAACGGGTCCTTGGGCTTCGGGGCTTCGGCGACCTTCGCCGGAGCGGGGGTGGCGGCCCTCCCCGGAACCGAGCACGACAGCACGAGAAGCAGAGAAAAGGTCAGGCGCCGCCGGAGAAGGGTCCGGAAGAGCGCGTATGGCTTCTTCGTGGTTGGACTCACTTTTCCGCGCCCAGCGCTTGCTGGGCGGCAGTTCCCGGCCGGATGGGTCATCAAACTCACCCATTATAGGGGCAGCGCCCGGCTCGGTAAAGCAACTCCAAATCCGCGGCCCAAAAAAAGCACGCGGAGAAGGCCATCCTCACCTCCTCCGCGTGCTCCGTGGAGCTTGCCTCGAAGCGTCCACGCCGGCCGGGCCGCGCGGACACCCTCAGCCGCTTACGTTTTCACTAGTCTGCCGCCGGTGGCTCCGGGGCCTCTGATTTTTTCGGCTTGGCCGATTCCCACGGCAACGTCCACGTGCCGACCTTGACGCCGTCGTCGCCGCAGATATCGACCCCGACCCATCCGAGCATGAAGTCGACCATCTCCATGTAGCGGGCGTTCCACACGAAGCCCAGGTAGCCGATGTGCGGGAAGAAGTGGACGCACGCGGGCGTGTAGCTGGGCTCCGGGTCGGGCGCGTCGGTGGTTGCCCCCACGATGATCCCGATAATCCCGGCGCTCCGGATGTACAGCGTGCTCTCGTCGTTCTTGTCGAACTCGCCCCAGCCGACCTTCTCGTAGCCGTAGCCGAGGCCCCAGCACTCGTGGTAGAGGCGCGTCATGCCGATCTGCCCGCCGCCCCAGCCAATGAACCAACCGTCGAAATCGCTGTAGCCGATCGGGAACGAGTCCAGGCTGTTCCAGTACAGCGCGATCTGCGGCTCCGCACTGTACGTGATCCCCACGTCGACGAACTCCAACAGGTCCTCGCCACGATGCTGGAAGTACGTGCCTACCGGCCCCATGGACTGGCAGCCCTGAAGCGCGAACAGCAGCCCGGCCAGCGCCAGCACAACGAACCACCGAGACGCAACCATCCTTCTCCTCATGTCGCCTTCTCCTCACAAAGGGTAACGGCCAGAACCCTGCGCCCACAAACGCAAGCACACATAAACGCAAACCCACGCTTTCCTCGCCTCACATGCTAGGGCTTCGCGTCCGGCCTGTCAAACTTTTATTCGCTGCGAGATCCGACACTTCTCACTTGCAGTGCAGCAGACCGATTATGATTGGCGCATCCGTTCCGCCGATGCCCCTTGGAAATCCCGGAGTCGGTTCGCCATTGGTGAATTTTCTGACGCACGTGCGTCAAAAAGTTCACCAACTATGGTTCCGGGGACCCGTCACTCGCAATATTGCATCTCTTCGTGTCCGTGTGGGTTGGTTTTCTCTGGCATCGCGCGCCGTTGTCCGATATTCTGTAGGCGCTGAAGCGGCGGGTAGTATGCATCCAAAATGATAACGGTGCTGGCCTCCTTCGCCATGACCAGCGGCGTGGCCCTCGTCCGGCTCCGCAAGTTTCTGAACGGGGTCGAGCAGCGGCAGTTCGAGAGACTCGAACGGAGCGCGTCGAGCGTTCGGAGAGTGCGGCCATGAACGGAGGGCAAGAGCTGACGCGACGCGTGTTCTGGCTGCTTGTTCTTGTTGCGCTGGCGGCGAGTGGCGCCGGGCGCGCAGGCACAGCCAGCAAGCCAGACGGCGACTCCGGCACGGACGCGACCGAGCTGACGATCACCATTGTCAAGCCGCGGCAGACGGTGTACTACTTCGACGACAAGGTGAAACAGCACACCGTTCTGATCGAGGCGACGGTGGTGGAGATGGGCGCCAAGGGGAAGCGACAGGATATCAAGACGATTCTCTGGACGGTCTCGCAATCTACCCGGGAGAAGGACTTTCAGGATTGGAAAGAGCTGTCCTCGACGACCGAACCAGTGGCCGGACCGAAAGGGAAAAGGGTTTGTCGACTCTCGCGGACCTTCTCCTCGAAAGACATGCCGAAGGAAGCGGATGTGGTCAAGGTGCGCGTCCGCGCCACGGCGACGCTCCCGGCGGGCGTGCCGACCCCGCCGCCGATCGCCGAGATCGTCCTGACGCTGAAGCGCCCAGGCGAACGGCCCGAGATATGGGTCGCCAGGCCCAGCTTCGGCTACACCGAACAGAGCAACAACCCCATTCAGTTCAAGCTGTACTGGCGGCAGCCGGCCAAGAGCATCTCGTGGACCTTCGGCGACGGTTCCTCAGATACGACCAACAACCCGACCCCGGTTCATTCATACAAGCAGCACGGGACGTTTACGGTGAGCGTCACCGCGACCGGCAGCCGAGGCAGGACCTTCGCCGCCCAGCCGCGGAACGTGAGCGTTGCCTTCGTGCCGCCAAAAGCTCTCCCGAGAATCCTGCACGAAGGTCAACTCGTCGGCGAGGACATCGCCAGCGTCCCCGCCAACCGCACCGTTGTGCTGACCGATGCGTCCACCGGCGACATCGTGAGTCGGCGATGGTACCTGAACGGCAAGCCGTTGGAAGCCGGGCAGAAGTCGCTGCCCCTCGAGGACCCGGGGAATTACACCTTGGCCCTGGAGGTGCGGGGCCCTGCGGGCAATGACGGGACGGTCGGTGCGACGGACCGGGCGGCGGTCGAGTGCAAGGTCACGCCGTCGCGGGACATCGTCCGGCCCGCCATCACCGCGCTGATCCTGCTCATCGTCTACCTGGGCGTGGTGTGGCGCGTCTTCTCCCGCAACGAGCCCCGCGCGTGGCGCGTGTACTACGGCATCGATGAAGAGCATGTGACGTTCAAGCAGGTGGGGGATTTCTGGTCGCGCTGGCGCAAGGAAGCGCGCATCCCGATGGCCAGGCTGTTCCCCGACTCCGAGTATTGGCATTGGGGCAGGGGCAAGAGCGACCGCATCGTGGTGCGATGCGCGGTCAAACGCCGCGGCGTGTTCAGCGGCAGCTTGGCGTTCACCGGCGACGGCGACCCGGACGTCACGTGGGCCGAGGTGAGGGCGGGCGAAACCGACAAAAGCTACGCTCTGAAGGACGAGCGCGCGGTCGAAGAGGAGGCGTACCGCGAGGCCCGCTTCCGTCTCGCCGCAGATGGCCGCGCCTCCCGATGGGGGATGCTGTTCAAGGTCCTCTTCTTCGTCGCGTTTTGCGGGATCCTTTGGTGGGTGTGGCACGTGACCAACCCACCCGGCAGTTGGTAGCGCCGGGGGCTCGGCGGCAGCCCGGCGCGGTGGGGGTTGGCGGAACATGTACGGCTATGTGTTTGACCTGGTGGCGGCGGCAATCCTGGTGGGCGCGCTGTTCGGCAGGCGCCGTGGATTTGTGAAAGAGGTCTTCGACCTGATCGCCCTGATTGTGGCGATCTGCGCGGTGGGAGCCTGTGAACATCTGGGGATCAGGCTGTTCCATCTTCCCGACAAGGGCGAACTGCTCTCCCACCTCCTGAGCGTCCTGGTCGTGTTCGGCATTACCCTGGTTATCGTCCGGACGCTCGGCTTTGTGGTGCAGAAGGTGGCCGAGTTCAGTCCGCTCAAGAGGGTTGGCCGGCTGCTTGGCGGGGTCACGGCCGTAGTGAAGGCCTGGATCGGCCTGGGCTTCGCCCTGGTGTTGCTGGTCCGGTTCCCCGTGCTGGGGGTGGAGTGGATCAGACAATCGATCCTGTCGCCGATCCTGCTGTTTGCGGGGCGGATCGTGGCAATTGTGCTTCCCCGGCATTTTGCCGACGCGATCAGGGACTTGCTTGCGTAGCGTCCCGCCGTACCGGGCTCTCATTGGCCGGCGGCCCGGACCGCTGCGGCTCTCTTGCAGGGCTTCCCCGCCTGGCTTATAATCAGTAGAGAGCAAGACTTGCCGGCCTCCCGATTGATGGAGCGAAGCGTGCGCGTGAAGTGGGTCTCAACGGTTCTGGCCGTGGCGTTGTTGCTCGTGTGCCGCACGAGCCCGGCGAAGATCAACCCTAACTTCACGCCCAAGGACGTGGCGGAACAGTCCGACCTCATCATTGTGGGCCCGCTCCAGGCAGGCGGCAGGAATCCGGAGTGGACGCTCACCGTCGCCCGGCAGCTCAAAGGCAAGGGGGCCGCAAAGCACGTCGTTTCTCTCGTCGGCTGCAACAAGGATCACGCGGGGGATATCCGCGAGATCCTCAAGGAGAACGCCGCCGAGCCCGTCATTCTTTTCGCCGGTACGATGGAAGAGCAGAAGCGGGCGTACATGCACGTGGCCGGCACGTGGCTCGGAATTCGGGCCAACGGCGAGAGCCGCTGGAACGTCACCGGCTACGCCGCCACGATGAGCGAGACCTACGCCGGCGGGACGGAAATGCTCATCCGCATGTCCGAGTACATGGTGAAGCATCCGGATCCCGACGTGCCCGTCAGCGCCGGTGTGCGATGGGCCGACGAACGGCTCCCGGTCGGCAAGATCACCGGCCGGAGCGCCGGCATGGCCCCGGTCGAGATCGGCAAGCAGCGCACGCTTCACCTGTTCGTCGCTTCCACCGATGGCGACAAGCTATTCCGCGCCAAGACCGTTGATCTTGAGACGTCATTCAAGGACGTCACCGCCGCTTGCGGTCTCGACACCCGGTCACGCCGCTTTGCCTGGGTTGACGTGAACCGTGACGGCCTGTCGGACCTGGTCACCTGGGACGGCACTTCCCTTTCGCTTCGCCTGGCCGGCAAGGACGGCAAGTTCAAGGCGGCCGGCGCCGAGTGGTCGCGGCGCCTGGAGGCCGGCTGCACGGGCATCGCCGCCTGCTCGACCGATGGCGGGCCGGGCGTGCTGCTCGGTACGCACAGAGGGCCGGTAATGCTGGCGGCCAAGGGGAAGAAAGGCTGGAGCCTGGTCAGCCTGCCCGGCAGCGGGACGGGTGAAGAGCCGTCGTCGCCCTGCGTCGTGGCCGACCTGGACGGGGACGGCCGCGTGGACGTGCTCCAGCCGGGCGTGGAGTCGGGGCTGCTGTGGAACGGGCGGGCCAAGGGGTTTGGCAAGCCGGCGAAGACGGCCGTCGCCGCCGGTCCCGGGGCCGCCAAGGCCGCGGTCGGCGACTTCAATCAGGACGGTGCGCTGGACATCTTCCTGTCCGGCGCGCAAAGGAACAGCCTGTGGGAAAACGACGGCCGGGGCCGGTTCAAGAACGTCTTCGAGCGCGGTGGCTCGATCAGCTACAAGTGCCCACCGCGGGCGGCCGAGGTCAGGGCGATGGACCTGAACCACGACGGCCGGCAGGACCTGTGCTTCGTCTACCCCGCCCAGGGTATCGTGTACCACTTCAACCGCGGCTTTCGCGCCTTCGGCGAGGAAGGCGAGGTCCGCCTGCCCGGGCTGGAGGGCAAGCCGGGCCGGGCGGTCGGGCAACTGGCCATGGCGGTCGCGGACTTCGATGGCGCCGGCTCGCAGGACCTCGTCGTCCTCGTCACCACCGGCGAGATCTGCTGCTACACGAACGACCAGATGGACATGCCTGGACTGCGCCTGCGGCTGGCCAAGGGGGTGACCGGTCCGATCACGGTCAGTTGCTGGCAGGGCGAGAAGTTTCCGGTGTGCGTGGGGTCCGTGGCGGTGGCCGGGCATTCACCGCCAAGTTACGTCTCGGCTCAAGTCGCCGGCCCGGTCACGATCAGGTGGTGCATTCCCGGAAAAGGCGCCCAGGTGAAGAAGGTGATCGCGGAAGACGGCCTGGTCGACGTGGAGGTCGCACCCGACAAGCCCAAAGCCGGGAAGTAGACCGCGCCGCGACGTGAGACGTGACAGGCGAACACGTCACCCGCCTCCTTCAGACTGCCGGCCAAGGATGCCCCGGGCCAACTCGACCAAGTGCGCCGGATCGGTGCCCGGGTAGCGACCGGGATGCCAGCTCCCCAGCACCGGCCGGTGGGCGCGCTCCGCTCCAGCGGCGCCAGCCGCCGCCACGCGGTGAACCCGTAGCCCCCGATGTCCAGGTTCAGCAATTGCACCAGCCCCTCCGACGCCAGTCTCAGCAGAAGCTCGACGTCCGCGTTGGACTCGCCTTCGGTGACCGTCGTCGCCGGGGCGTGCTTCTCGATGGCGTCGCGGAGGCGGCGGAGGTCGTCGCGGTTTTCGTGGAACGGCTCCTCGATGGTGTAGAGGCGGCAGTCGGCGACGGCCTCGAAGTAGCGGAGGAAGCCGCCGCAGTCGTAGCCGTTGTTCGCGTCGACAAGGATCTCGCATTCGGGGAACTGCTCGCGGACGGCGCGGGTGACCTCGATGTCGCGGGCCAGGCCCGCCTCTGGCTCCATCCAGCGATGGCCGCGGCCGATCTTGAGCTTGAACGCGCGGTAGCCGTAGTCGTAGTCCTGCCGGCAGTGCTCGACCACCACCCTCACGCCGCCAGGCGCGTAGGCGGGCGTGATGTCGTCCATGTAGATCGCGCCGCTGTAGACGCCGACGGCCGTGCTCTTCGCTCCGCCGAGCATCTCGTACACCGGCACGCCGAGGATCACGCCGGCGAGGTCGTGCAGGGCGCGGTCGAGCGGCAGCGCCTCGTCGGCGATCACACCTACGGCGGGATCGAACAGCTCGTCCAGCCGCCGGCCGACCAGCTTGGCCGCTTCGTCCGGGGGCAAGCGGCGTGAGATGCCCCAGCTCGTCGAGATCGGCGTTGGTCAAGTCATCCTCCGTGAGAATCAGAGGTGGCGTGCATCAGGGCGCCGGCGTCACTTCCACGTTGTCGAACCACGCGCTGGTGGCGGCGAAGAGGCCGACCGTACCGTTCTTCAGGGCCGGGTCGAGCACGGGCTCCTTGAACACAGGGCGCCCGTTGACGGTGACCGCGAACGACTCGCCCTTCGCGACGACACGGATGCGGTCGAGGCCCCAGGTCTTATAGTGCTCGTAGCTCTTGCCCTTCTGCGCGTCCGGTGCATGGAACGCGGGGAAGATCGGGTTCGTGCCGGGATCGAGCTTCGCCTGTGCGGGCAGCGTCTTCGTCTCGGCGAGGACGACGTCGGCGCCGTTGACGCGCCTGACGAACCGCGCCCGCGAAGCGGGGCGGCTCATCTCGAAGCGGTAGTGGTCGCTGCCCGTGGAGCGAACCACCACGCCGACGAGCCCCTGGCGCACGCGGCTCCTTCCGGCCGGCCAGACGACGTCGGCCTGCGCGCTGTAGTCGGTCCATCGCTCGCCATGCCGCCAGACGAAGGCGGACTTGGTGTCCGCCCGGTTCTGCGAGAGCAGGCTCTGGAGCGGCGGGGTGTTGCCGCCGAGCGGGCACTCCCAGTTCCCCGGCTTCTGGGCGAGGTTCCGCACCTCCCACCCGCGCGTGGTACAGGTGTTGAAGTCTTCGGAGAACCGCGCCCCGACGACGACCGCGGCGTCGTCCTTGGCATCCCCAGCCTGGGCGGTGATCACGTACTCGCCGGCGGGTGCGGTGAACACGCCGTTCTGATCGATCTTGCCGCCGCTGGCCGACCACTTGACCGCGGCCTCGCTGTCCTGCCCGCGTTGATCGATCACCCGGGCCGTGAATTGAACGGGAAAGCCGGCGGGGACCTCGACGCGTCGTGGCATCACACGGACCTCGGCCGGCCGGTCGCCCTTCTCCGGAAGCAGCGTCAGCGTGATCGACTGGATGGCCGTCTTCCGCGTGCGGACCTTCGGCCCCGCTGTGCCTCGCTGATAGTAGTAGCCCTTGCCGCACTGGAGCTTGACCTCGTGCAGTCCTTCGGGCACCGGGATGTCCCACCAGTGGTAGTCGTGGTAGTCGGTGTGGTCGATGACGTGAAGGCCGCGTCGCTCGCGACCGATCTGGACCCACATCATCGGCCAGCCGAGGCCGAAGGCGCCCTTGGCGCGGACGGTGAGACGGTAGCGGCCGGCCTTGGGGAAGTGGAAGACTTCGGCCATGTTGCCGCCCCACTCGTCGCCGCCCTTGTAGTGGTTGCCCAGGCCGATGGCGCTGGTGATGAACGTCGTCGACGGCTCCTTGACGGTGAGGTACTTCTCCGGGGCGTGGCACTGCTTGACGTACTCGGCGTACGTCATCCCGTCGACCTGCTGAGCCGTGTCGACCTGGGGCGGCGTCCTGCCTTTGCCGGGGCAGATGATGAGCTTGTTGCCGAAGGGATGCTTGTCGACGAAGAGCCTCTGCACGGTGAGCAGTCCGTGCTCGTCGGCGGTGACCGTGCCGCTCTGAAGCAGTTGCCCGGTCATGGCGCGGCGGTTCTCCCACACGCAGACCGTGCCGGGCTCGACCTTGAACCGCTGCAGTCGGCGCGCCGTGACAGCGGTGATGCCGTACTTCGCCCGCGTCGGGCTGACGTTGCGCGAGCTGTTGGTGTGCGTGCGGCGCTCGCTGATGCGAATGGCCATCTCGAAGCGCTCCGGCATGTCGACGATGGCCGTGGACAGCTTCGGCTTGGGCAGCTTCGGGCCGCGCCGGCGCGGCCGCTCGAACGCGCCCGCGCCCTTGCTCCAATCCAGGTAGCCGAACAGCGACCCGCGCTGGATGCGGCCCGGCGCCTTGGCGAGGTCGTCGGACAGGTTGCAGTCGGCGAAGACAGGGTACGGCTCGTTCATCGGCGTGGGCTGCCCGACGCCGTTGGGGCAGTCGCCGCAGTTGGTCCACCACGCGTCGATCCCGCGGCGGTTCCGCGCGAAGCTCGTGTAGAGGGCGTCGATATCCCACGTCTTCCAGTACTCGCCGCCGGCGTAGTTGGTCGCCTGCAGGTGCGTCAGCCACGGCCATTCCTTCTTCGGGAACTGCCGGCTGTACCAGTCGGGCGTGTTCCAGTCCCACACGTTGAAGCCTTCGGGGTTCTTGAGCTCCCACCGCCGCAGTCCGACGAACGGCTGCCAGCGGTCGGCGACCTTGGCCGACCACGGGGCGTTCTGCGAGACGTCGGCCCACGCGAACAGGTCGCCGCAGTGGATGGCGAGTTGGAGCGAGCCGGACTCGCCCCCGGTGATGATGCGGTTCGGGTTGACGGGAAAGTGGTCGCGGAAGAACTCGGTCTGGTAGCGGACGAGGCGTTCGAGGTAGGGCTTGACGGTCGCCTTCCGCGCGTCGCCCGTCGTGTTGTGGGTCTCCACGTAGCCATAGGGCGGGACAAAGCCGGGCCAGAACGACGGCGGGCGCTTCATCGGCTCCGGCTTCTGCTTCGATCCGTAGTAGAGCTGGTCGTAGCCGGGCCAACTGATGTTGACGGCGCGGTTCTGGGGGAACGGCGCCTGCGGCGTCGGCGGGATGTGGTTCGTGTCGAAGTTGACGCCCGTGCGGGCGACATTGTGGAAGTAGTGCGACGAATAGCCGTGGAGCTGGACGACGACCGACGCCCACCCATCGAGCTTGGCCTTGTCCAGGCCGGCGGCCGGATTGAACACCTTGGGGTCGCCGCGCGTCGAGCCTATCGTCACCAGGAAGCACAGCGGCGTGCTGGGCGTGTTGTGGAACCGGTCGTCACCCCACAGGACGTATTCGCGGTGCTGGTGGTAGTGGCCGTGGTGGTTCTTGCGCGTGTTGAAGAAAGCTTGGAGCACAGGCATGGGCTTCGCGGTTTTCTGAGCGACGGACACAGCGTTGTGGGCGAAGTCGTCGCGGTTCTCGTTGCCTTCGACGACCGATGTGACCGAGTAGTGGGACGTGCCGTCGCGCGTGACGGTCCACACGAACAGGCCGGTGTCGCCGGCGAGCGCGGGGCCCTGGTGGATGATGGCGCCGCCGCGCCTGAGATCGGGATCGGTCTTCAGGCGCTTCAGCTCGGCGGTCTTGAGCGCGTCGCCCTCCCGCTCCGCCCAGGTGTCGTCGATGACGAAGTTGAATCGTTCGGGGATTTTGACGCCGGCCTTGCGGTACATCCCGCCGGGGCCGTAGTGTTTCGCCTGGGTGACCATGGTGCGCCGGTAGTTGAGCTGGGCGAGGCGGTTCACCTCGCCGAGCAGTGTCGCCGCGGCAAGGTTCTTCGCGGTGATCGGCTGCGTGTGCTGGTAGATGCGGTAGGTCGAGTCGAAGAACGCGCCGGTGTGGGGGAGCTGCTTCCAGGTGATGAAGACCTGGCCGTCGCGGCAGGTCGCCTTGAGCTCCGTCGGCTGCTTGGGGCGCTTCGGATTCGGCCCCACGTACGTGACCTGGAGGTACGGCCGCTGCCAGGCCGGCTGCCGGCTCGGGCTGGGGAGCGGGGCGTTGGCACGGAGCCCCTTGTTCGCGTTCGGATCGGCGACCCACCTCTGTGCCGCCTTGGTCACGTCGTAGACGAACAGGCCGTACGAGGTGCTGTTGAACGGAAATCGGGTGTCGAGCGGCTGGGCGTCGTCCCCGACGTTCCACACGGAGAAGCCGTCGAACTTCGGATCGCTGTAGCGGCCGAAGCCGTAGGTGCGGCCCAGGCCGCGCCGCTGCAAGTAGTCGATCCAGTAGCGCAGCTCGGCCTTGACGATCCGGGTCTCTTTGGGCAGCGACGACAGGTCGAAGCGCAGCTTGCCGTCGCTGCCTTTGCCGGTGGTCGCGTTCCTGACCGTGCACGTCTCTTGCTCGCCGAAGCGGACGGTGACGACGGTTTGGGCACCGGCGGTGCTGGCGAGCGCGGCGAGGGCCGCCAGGCAGACGATAAGCGTTCTTAGCTTGTACATAGCTGCCTCGGTGGATGCAATCAGTCCGGCCGGAATGCGACGTCCCCGGCATTGTATCGGGGCTGCGGCGCCTGTCAACGGCGAACGGTAGGCCCGATTCGCTCCCTCGGCGGCGCGGAAGAAGAGGCTTCCGCACCACCGTTGACAATCTGATTGACGCCGGTCGCCCTCAGCGTCTCCTGCGCCGGCCGAGGTCCTGAAGGGTGACCACTCTGGCGGACACGGTCAGGCCGGCGACGGTGGTGCCGCTGTTGGTCAGGGTGACGCCGCCCGACGAGATGCTGACATCGAGCGTGCCGTCGCCGGAGACCGGCCCGCCCAGCGTCACCAAGCCGGCGCTGCCGCCGCCGCCGCCACAGACGATTGTTGCGCCGCCCGTGTCGACGATGAACGGGTTGGAGACGAGGCCCTTGTTGCCGAAGAGGCGCATGCCGCCGCCGCCGATGGTGACCGAGCCGTTGCCGAGCAGCTCGTTGCCGGCGGTGTTGTTGTTGTTGCTGTTTCCGTCGTACCAGTGGAGCCACAGCCAGTTGTCCTAGAAGTCCCAGTCCCCGTTGAACCCCGAGTTGTCGGGCGTCTTCAGGTTCAGCCGCCGGGGGGTGCCGCCGCCGACCAGCTTCAGATTCCCGTTGCCGGAGATGTTGCCGACTTGGTATTCCTGCTGACCGAGGGTGGTGTGAGCCTGGTTCCGGTAGCTCAACAGCTCTGAATCAGCCAGCACGCTGATGGGTGAGTTAATGACCACGTCGCGATAGACCAGGGCCCCGCCGTTGAGCTGAATCGACATGTCGCTCGGCAAATCCGCGCCGAGACCGTACCAGTCGCAGCACATGCTGTCACCGCACGCGCGGACCTCGTGCCCGCTGTTGATCACGGCCGTGTTGCCGGACCACGGGAAGTTGACCCCGGCGCCAAGCGTTCCGTTTTGCCCGTGTGTCCTGGTCCCCGCGCCCCACGTGGCCACCGCCAGCCAACTGCTGTGGTAGGAATCCGTGTTCCAGTACCCAGTGGTCGCGCTGTTGAACGTCCCCGCGAAGGCGGCCGGTCTGCGGCGCGCCGACGTTCTTTCTGTAGCCGAGGCCCGCCTCTCAGGAAGACCGGCTGCAGGCGGACCGCAGCGGTCCGAGCCGTTGTACGGAATGAGACCGCGCCCGCTCATGCGAGCAGGCTGCGGTCAGCACTATAGATCTTCCTCCTCAGCGGGAAGTCCGTGCGCCAGGACCCCGGCGAAGCCAGCCCCCCAGCGGCGCCGGGGTTTGCCTCGGCGCAGCCCGACCGCGGCCCGCCGTT
This sequence comes from uncultured Planctomycetota bacterium, assembly GCA_964505325.1. GTDB lineage: Bacteria > Planctomycetota > PUPC01 > PUPC01 > PUPC01 > CAZDHT01. The sequence goes on from CAZDHT010000033.1 coordinate 19,611, forward strand.
CGACCAGACCGTTCGGAGCGGCCGGAGCCACGAGGGCGTGTTCCCTCAAGCCTGCGTCGACGCCGTTCTCCTCCTCAGAGGGACGGCATGCGTCAGCAGGCAAGGCCAGCGCTGGGCGGACGGACTACCCACGGAGCCCACACCTAGACGGCTGGCGCCGCAAATGGCGTGGCAAACGAGGCGCGTTCTTTGACAAACCGCTAATCCATGCTCTGACAATGTGCTACGCCAAGGGAAAGCGGGGGCTATGTGCCCCCGCCGGGGTTGGTCGTGTTACGGGAAACCGGTCTATCGACCGCCGCTCCGGCCGCGAAAGGCCCTAAGATCAGCGCAGAGGGCGGATTACGTGATGTTTACGCGAGTCAACACTCACGTTGCCGAAACGCCCCGCCGTACCGGCGTAGACTACTTCTGCGCCGCCTGAAACACCTTGCTGATGACCTGGTAGTACATCCGCAGGGTCATGTAGTCGCGCAGGCCGAACCCGTTGCAGCTCAGCGCCTTCTCGCTCCAGTCGCCTTGGTATTCCTTGGGATTGGAGGGATGGGTGCCGTCGCCCGACACAATGGTCGGCACGCCGTAGCCCTTGAAACCGGCGTCCTTGAACTTCTGGAGCCGGCCGTTCCAGTCGTCCGGGCGCCGCTTCATCGTCTCGGCGTAGTAGTCGATCAGCGGGACCTTCAGCCCGTGGGCGATGCTGAGCGCGGCGAGCCAGTACTCGCGGTGCCCGCCCCTGGCGCACGGCGGAATCGAGTTGAGCATCGGCACCGTCCCGTCCTGCATCATCCGCCGGCACGACGCCGCCATGTACTCCGTGTACTGCGGCGGCCAGCTGCGACCGATGTCGTTGGTCCCGAACATGATCGTCGCCGCCTCCGGCTGCATCTTCTTCTGCCAGCCGTCGACGCCGCCGAACAGCCAGTTCGACATCATGTTGCCGGTGTTGCCGTGGGAGGCATTCTTCCACGCCCGCCACAGCTTGCGGTCGGAGTACGTCTGGACCAGATCCATCTCCTTGCGGACTTCGGGCGTCATGTTCTTCCGCTCAATGGTCTTGCCGTAGCTCAGGCCGGCCAGATAGGCCATCGAAACGGTGATGCTGTCGCCGTACTGCGCCAGCGTCCCCTTCTTGCCCTTGAACTTCGCGTACACCTTCTTCATCGGCTCGACCCAGTAGTCGCCCGGCGGCGGGGCCAGCTTGACCGTCATCGGCGGGGCCACCATGTTCGGGCCGGGCGACATCTCGAGCTGGAGGTATGGCCGCAGCTCGAGCCGGAAGGCCCGGCTGGAGAAGATGTCGTATGCGCCGCCCTCGATGCGGTTGTCCAGCACGACGCCGCAGTTGGGCACCTTGCCCTGCACCCACGCCCGCACCGCGCCGGTCAGGTCGAACTCGATGCCCGCGTCGTACTTGTACTTCCGGCCGCGACGCGTGCCTTCCTTCTGCGTGATCACGCCCAACGCCAGCGGCTTGTCGCTTGAGCACGCCATCAGCCCGCCCTTCGGCCACGGCACCCGGGCCTCGATCTCGGCCGACGTTACGTCGCTTGCGGACCAGCCAGGCGACCCGGGCAGTTTCAGCAGGAACACCCCGTTGCGGTACCCGCGGATGTTGCGCGAAGTCTGCGTCACGAGCGAACAGACCAGCTTGGCCGACTTGATGGCGGTGTCCTTGGTGATGCCCTTCAGGTCGAAGTAAAGCAGCGTGCGGTTGAAATCGCCCGCCACCCCGCCCACGCGGCACTGGTTCATCCAGCCCCACGTGCCGGGGAACTGGGCCGCGTTCTCCTTGATGTACGCGTCGGTGCTCTTGCCGCGGAACACGCACTTCGGGTTCTGCCCCACGCAGACGGGGTCGTAGTCGCCGTCGCCCTTGCCGGCGTCCGGCGTCTTGCTGATCGGGTCGAGATCGAGCTTCGCCGGCGGCGGCTTCAGCGCGGGGATACCGGCCGCGGCCGCGCCGTGGTCGATGATCAACTGCGGCCGGCCGGGGACCGCGCCCCAGTCGCTGCTCGCCACGTACGTGCGGCTGCGGCCCACGCCCTTGATCAGGAGCCCGTGGTTGGCCAGCTTGCCGCCGACCCACGCCCGCACGATCTCGGTGACGTCCAACTCGTGGACGTGGCCCCACGGCCCGTCCACCAGCACATCTGGCCCAGTCGGGGCCTTCGTCTCCTCGGCGAAGTCGCCGCCTGCGGTCGCCCACGGTTCGCCCTTGTCCCGCCAGCTCTTCCGCGCGTGCGCGCCCCAACTCGCGCTCTCGCTCCACTCGCGGGCCAGGGCGTACGCCTCGAGCGTGGCGGCGAACTTCCCGTCGCGGCCCTTGCGCGGGAAGCCCGTGTCGGAGAGCCGCAGCACGGCTTTGTGAACCGTGTCGGCCTTGGCGATGGCCGCGAGGTCGAACCGAATCAGCATGTGCCGCTGGCCACCGGCGGCCATGGTGCCGCTCCGCCCCTGGTTGCGGTTTCGCTCCCACTGTTCGTTGCTGATCCACGTGTCCTTGCAGCCGGCGTACCCGTCGACGCCCTGCTGCAACACCGTCAGGCCCGCCATCGCCCGGCCGTACCCGAGAGCGGCCACGACCAGCAGGCAAACCGCCACCATGATCCGTCTGTTCCCACGCATCAGCCAACCCTCCTCAACGAACACGGCCGGGCCTGCAACTGTTTCATTGCAAGTGTTCCAAGTGTTTCAATGGCTTTGTTTGGCAGAAAAAATATCTCGGGGCGTAACCTCTTCCGAGATAAAGCCTTACGTAATATACCCTCTTTCCCTCCGATGTCAAGTCCGGGGGCGATTTTTTCGAGATTTCTTCACAGGCAGTGGCCCCTGTCCGTCGCAGCCCGTTGAACAAGCCGCCGGTTCACAGAACCGGCCTACAGAAAACGCCGCGCGGCCCCGTTGTAGGCCCGCTCTGTGAGCGGGCGGGTCGGCTTGCGCCATTCTTCGACGGGCTGTTAGCGGGCCCTCGCCTTGCACCCGCGGACGCAGGACACCAGACCAAGTAGCAGCGCAGCGACGCCCAGGCTGGCAAGCGCGAGCACGGCGCCAGCCAGGACGATGGTGGTGTTGACCGCGAGGTGGGCCGCGTCAAAGCAGTTGAGCGTGGGCAACGCCTCGAGCACGCCCAGGATCACGGCGCCAGGAACGAGACAGCGCCATCGAAGCCGGCGCCTGAAGCGCTCGTTGCGCCGCAAGATGAAGAGGCCCAGGAACAGCAGGACGTTGATGACGGCGTACCCGATGATGGTGGCATAGAACGTCCATTCGCCGCCTTGGCCGCTGAAGATGCTGACGCCGTTCTCGTACACCAGGATGCACCATCGGCCGATGTCGATTCGGCCGGCGGATGGGGACGACGTGGACATGGGCCGGCGCTATTCCTTCAGGTGCAACTTCGGTTCGAGCCAGACGGTGCCGACGGTGCCGCCGAGGTACTTTGGCTCCGGCCGGTCCCAGCGGACGAGGAGCTTCAGCTCCTTCGCGTTCGCCAGGCCGTCAACGACGAGCCGCCGCGCCGCGTCCCTGGCGGTCATCAGGCCGCTCTGGGCGCGGAGCGTCCCGTCCACGTGGACCTCGAAGCTGACGATCTTGTCGTCGGCGCTCTCGCCAACCTTCCGGCGGCCCGGCGACATCTTCACGGTAACGGAGAATGCCGCGTAGCCCTTGCCCGCGACGTCGTACACGGTGAGCTGCGGCGTGCCGCCGATGATGCTCTTCTCCTCGTCGAACTTCGGGCCGTAATCGTCGCGGCCTTTGTCCGACGAGCCGTACCAGTAGGCGCGGCTCTTGTGCTGCTTGACCATCGTCTTCGACAGGTCGGCGAGATGCACCGCCTTGCCCTTCGGTGGCACGGGCGCCCGGTACGCGGGGATGACGTGGACGATCATCCGCGCCGTCTGAGCCAGCGAGGTCCCGACCTCGCGGACCGTCAGCTTGACGTCGTACCGTGCGGCGGCGCGGTCGGGCGGCGCCGCAGTGACGCGGACCTTCGTCCGCTGGCGCGGCTTGAGCGTTCCCGACGACGGCACGACGGCGAGCCACTTCGCCGGGCTCTCGATGCGGTACTTCAGCTCTGCGGCGCTGTGGTTGACGAAGACGAACTCGCGGCTCTCGCGGCCGCCGACGGGCACGTTGTACGTGGCGAAGTCCCCGGCGTACCGTGGGCCGAACGACGCCGCGTGGCCGGGCCTGCCCAGGTAGTCGTACCCCTTGCCGGTGACGAACTCGAACACGCGGCCGGCCTTGACGGCGACCTTGACCGCGTGTGTCCTGCCGGACGCGCCGTCGGTCACGGTCACCGCTGCCTCGGCCGTCCGGCCCGGCTGGATGGTCCGCGTGTCGACGCGGAGAGGCAGCGTCTCGTGCCCGAGCAGCGTCCCCGACGTGCGGCCGAGCGTGAGCCACGGCCGGTCGCTCTTCGCCGTCCACGCGCGCGGCCGGGGCGTCCAGTTCCGCAGGGTCAGCTCGATCCGGCCCGCGCTGCGTGCGGGCAGCTCGCGAGTGATGCGCGACCGATCCAGGTCGAACGGCACGACCTTGGCGACCTCGGCCGCGGCGCGGAAGATCCGCCGCGAGCGTTCCTGCCAGCCGGCGCAGTACTCCTGGATCTGCACGCCGATCCGGCCGACGGGGAAGTAGAGCGTGTCGCGGTGGTGGCGGGTGAGCACGTCGCGGACCCGCGCGGCCAGATCATCCGGCAGGCCGCCGCGGTCCAACGCCTGCTCGAGATAGATCCGCGCTTCGGTCTCCTGCGTGCCTTCCAGCAGCACCTCGGCGCGCTGGCTGCTCTCGGCGCCGTCCGGGCCGGGCCAGAACAGACCGACGCATCCCATGCCGGGCAGCGACCCGGCCCACGCCCGGCCCTTGTAGCCCTGGTAGAACGTGCCGTCCCAGTAGTCGGCGCCGATCCGGGCGATGCCGCGGCAGCCCGCCACCAGCGCCCGGTCCATCAGCATCCGGTACGCGAAGGGCGGCGAGTGGCCGTTGGCGCTGACCACGCTGCACCCGGCGCGGGGGTTGAGCATCATCAGGTCAGACCGCCGCCAGCCCTCGCGGCTGGTCTCGGTGATGGGGATGCTGTAGATGAACGAGCTGGCCGAGAAGGCGGCGGTCCATCCGCCGGGGGCGCGGTTGGGGGCGTGGCTGCCGCGGGCCCAGCGGACCGCCTCGGGCACGGCCTCGGCCAGCACGGGGATGAGGTCGGCGTCGCCGATGCCATCCCAGCCGTAGCCCCAGTAGAGCGACTCGGCCAGGCCCTTCGACCGCATGTGCTCGTAGACCGCGGCGCCGAACAGGTGCCAGTTCCGGTGGTAGTCGGGCGACTTCTTCGAGAGATCGAGCGTCTCGGTCTTGCCCGTCTTCTTGTTCAGGACGGTGACGCTGGCCGGGGCGCCGGCGTGGGTGCCGTGGCTGACCACGAAACAGACGACCGCCGGCCGGCCGAGGTGCTTGACAGCCAGGTCGAGGTAGCGGTCGAGGATGGTGAAGTCGAGCGAAAGCGGGCCGCCGGCCTCACGCGTCCAGCGGACCATCGAGTCTTCAAGGTTGCCGAACTCGGTCACGTGGATGACAGGGACGAAGAGCCAGCGGGAGCCGAGCCGGGCGAGCTGGCGAAAGCTCGGCTCCATCAGGCGGAAGTGCCGGTCCGACCAGAGCGGGACCTTGTAGTGCTTGGCCACGCCGTAGGGCGACTGCTCGCCGGCGAAGAAGGTCTGGAAGCGGCGCGGGCCAGGGACGCTCCAGCCGCAGACTTCGACCTCGAGGGGCACGGTCGTCGGCGGCATAAGGTCAGCGGTGACGCGGACCGTGCCGCGGTACGCGCCGGCTTTGGCGTCGGCCGGGATGCGGAGCGAGAGCCAGACGGGCTGGCACGAGTTCGCGGGCACCCGCCCCGGCGGGCGCGGGCCGATGTGGTCGAAGAACCGGAGCGCGTCGAGGAGCTTCTCGGTCTCGGCACGTGGCGGCGGGGTGCGGCGTGCGGCGGCCGGGCCGTAGCGGAGCAGGCTCATCCACGACGTGGTGCAGACCGGGTTCTTCACGACCTCGGGCAGGCCGCGCCACTGGCCGAGCGAGACCATCGTGGAGGCGGGATGCGGGACCAGGTAGCGGACGCTCAGCGCGGATGCGGGGATCGTCGCGCCGTCGTCGGCCCTCAGGGCGCTCACGGTCGCCTTCAGGCCGGTCAGCTCGCGGTCGGTCGAGACGGCGATCTGTGCGGCGTGGGTGCCGTTGGCCGCGCCGACGATGCGTGCGCCGCCCGTCGGCTCACCAAAGTCGCCCGCGTGGAGGCGGCGGTGGACGTCCTCGGCCCAGACGTGCACGCCGGCGGGGCGTTTCAGCGCGGACGGCGCGGCGGGGTCGGCGCAGGTGAGCCGGGCCCTGACCAGCCGGCAGTGGGCCCAGGTGAAGTTGGCGCCCATCGTGTAGTTGCGGCCCCAGTCCATCCCGTTGCTCGCCGCGACGACGGGATGGAGGTCGGCGGCGCGGACCTCGATGGCCAGGACGTTGCGGCCCTTGCGGAGGAGCCGCGGCGGGACGGCCGCCGGGCCGAGCGTGCGGTTGCGGAGCCGCGTGATCCGGTCCCAGCCCTTGCGGTTGACGATGCCGTGATAGTAGTCGCCGTACTTCTTCCGCGTGTCTCGGGAGATGGCGGCGAAGGCGCCGTCGGCGTCGCCGACCAGGTCGAGGCAGTACGGCACGAAGCCGGTCTTGCCGATGCGGCGCTTGGTCCGCTCCGCCCAGTAGGCGGAGTATTCGCCTTCGAGGCAGATGTACGCTTCCCTAGGATAGGGCGGGGCGGGGTCGTCGGGGCCGAGCTTTTGTGGTGCGGCCGTTCCGAAGCGGAGCCGTTCGCCGTTGATCCATACCTGCGCGGCGCCGCGGACGACGAGGCGAAGCGTGTACGGCTTGGTCGGGTCCGCGACGTCGAAGGTGGTGCGGAAGCAGGCGCGGCGGACAAGCGGCTGGCGCATCTCGCCGACGCCGTGTCCGATGCCGCGGGCGGGGATTTCGCCGACGAGTAGCGGCAGGCGGCGGCGCGTCCAGCCGCGGTCGTCGAAGGCCGGCTCCGCCCATCGCGGGTCGGGCGGCGGGGTGCGGGTGTGGAAGGAGATGCGCTCGTCGTTGCAGCCGACGTTGGCGACCTGGGTGACGAAGAAGAGGGCGTGGTCGCGCCAGTCGGCCGGGTCGGCGGTCGGTTTGCCGGCGGCGGCCAGTTGCATCCAGCGCGTCACGCTCTTACGGAGGCGGAGTATGCCGCGTTTGCCGAGGAGCGCGTCGCCCTCGGCCTTGAGCGCGGCCGGGTCCAGGCGGTCGGGGCCGAACTGAACGTAGTAGCGCCAATAGGCGCCCTCGTCGAGGACCAGCGTGCCGTGCTCCGCCGCGTGCGCCGTGCACACGCAGGCGGCCAGCAGGCAGACGGCGAGAGAGGCCCTGCTGTTCATTCTGAGTCTACTTCCTCAATGCGTTTTGCAGTTTGATGATCTCGGCGGCGAGCTCGGTGCGCCATCCGTCGAGTTTTGCGTTGATGCCCCCGGCGTAGGCCTCGCCGACGTCGGTGCCGTCGCCCATGCCCTTGGCCGGCCACTCGGGGATGGCGGCTTCGATCCTCGCGAGCAGTTGCGTCGCGGAGTCGGCGGCCGCCCCCGCCTTCTTCGCCGCGGCGATAAGGTTCTCCAGCAGTTCGACGTACTTGTAGTCGACGATGCCCATCGCGATCTGCTCGTAGCCCACCGACGAGACGAGCCCGTCCGGCGCCGGCCAGGCGACCGCCCAGTGGTAGCCGAGGAACGGATTGTAGCTGGTGTCGTCCCACTGGTAGTGCCATTGCCAGCGGCCGAGGGCCCTGGCCTTCCACACGTAGAAGCCATAGGAGAGGCGGTCGACGCCGGCGTTGTAGAGCCACAGCTCCGGCCGCTTCGCCGCCCGCGCCATCGCCATCATCTTCTTCGACGCCGGCCACGGATGCGTCTGAATCACGTCCATCGCCTTGACCATCGGGGTGTAGTCGACGCCGAAGTTGGCATCGCCCATCGGCGTGATGGTGGTGCGGACGCCGGGGACCTCGCGGTAGAGCCTGAGGTAGCGGAGGGTGTCGCGGAGATTGCGGTTCCACGGATTGATGCCCTGCTCGCGCGGCTCGTCGACCGGCCAGAAGAGGACGCTGATGCCGCGGCCCTTGAACCACTTGTCGATGGCGGCGACGGAGTTCTTGAGCACGGTGTTGAACCGCGGGGAGAACTCGCGGTACTTCATCCGCAAGAGGCGGTTGGCCAGGTTGATGGTGTTCATCTGGCACGCGTCGGTGCGGAAGCCGTGCTTCTTGATCAGCCTGACGTAGACCTCGAGCGCCTCGAAGCCGAGCTTGTAGCACTCCGTCTTGGCGTCGACCCACACCGCGCTCGGCTGCGGGAGTTGCACGGCGTTGAAGCCGTGGCGTTTCATGTCGGCGAACTGGCGTTCGAGCGCCTGCTCGAAGGTGACAGGGGCGGCCGCCTTGAAGCGGGTGATGTAGTGGGCCTCCATCGGGCCGGTGAAGTAGCAGGCGAAAGCCGCCCGCGACGAGGCGGGCAGGATGAACGGGTGGACAGTCAGCGTGACGGGCACCGATTGCCTCGTGCCATCGGCCGCGAGCTCCAGAGAGCCGGCGTACTTGCCGGGCGCGGCGTCGGCGGGCACGTCGACGAAGACCCAGAGCTGCCGCGTGAAGCCGCGGTGGAGCTTGCACTGTGGGCGGATGAGTTGTGTCGGCTTCGGCGACCAGGTGCCGTTGTTGTTCTTGCGGATGAAGTGGCGGACCAGGCGCACGTCGATGCGCTTTGCGGGGATAGCCGCGCCGTTCGGGCCTTTGAGCGCCGTCGTCGTTGCCGTGAACGTGCGGGCGTCGCGCAGCGGGTAGACGGCGAAGGTCGCCGGCTCGCGCTGGCCCCGTGCTGCGGCGAGCGTCAGGCCGGTGCCGGCCGTGTCCTTCGTCGGGACGGTGGTGCAGTGCACCGTGTCTGTACGACGCGGATAGAAGAGGACCATCCCCGCCTCCTGCTGTGCGGCGGTGGGCGCCGGCGGCCTGGCGTTGGCCTTGGGCATGGTCAGCAGGAACGCCTCCTTTTCGAACTTCTCGCGCCGCGACTTCTCGATCCGGCCCAGGACCGCTCCCATGCGCCTTTGCTGCGACACAGGATAGACGATGAGCGCGGCGATGCTCGCGTACTGGACGGTCACCTCCAGCTTGCCGCCCTTGACGTCTACGTCTTTCCATCGCCATGGCCACGCCGTCTTCACGTAGGCCTTCCAGATGTCCTTGCCGGGATGGTAGTCGTCACTCAGGCCCGAGTAGAGGCCCTTCTCACTGAACAGGTCCTTCGCCGTCCACGCCACCTTGTCTTCGTAGTCGGCGAACTTCACGGAGTGGTCGCGGAAGCGCGGCGTGTGGACGACGTATCCGACGCGGCAGCGGCCGTCGGGGACGTCGACGCGGAACGTGAACGGCTTGTTGCCCCAGTAGTAGCTGCCGTGGCAGATGGAGTCGCCCACCAATGTGTCGGGGAACTGGTCACCGGTGCCGACGAGGCCGCGGTTGGAGAGGAAGCCGTGGCCGCGCTGCTTGGTGTACGGCACGGACGGATGGATCTTGACGAAGCCCGGAAAGACCATGCCGCCGTCGGCGGAGAAGTCGAACAGGTGCGCGCCCGGCACGTCGATCCTGACAGCGACCTCCCGGCTCAGGCGGATGTTGTCGAAGATGAGCTGAACGTCCGTCTTGGGGTTGCCGAGGAAGATGGCGACCATCTTGAGCGTGGCGACGTTGAACCGCGCTTTGTTGACGCGCCGGAGCGACTTGAGCGGCACCGCAACCGCGTTGCGGCCGGGGCGGAGCAGCTTCGACGCGTGCGCCCGCGTCTCGTAGTTCTTCGTCTGCGCGTCGTCGAAGCGGAAGTTCAGCCCGACCGGCTTGTCGCCCAAGTGGGTGACGTCCATCGCCAGCAGGTCGTATCTCTCCCATCCGCGAAGTCGCCCCCGGCCGCGAATGTGGATGCCGGGGTAGCCCTTGGGCGCCGCCTTGAACGTCACCGCCAGCGCCGACTTGCCCTGCGTCACCTGCTCCGGCTGCATGGTCAGCGACAGGCTCACCCCCTCGCGGTCGAATCCGGCGATCTCGTCCTTCGACTCAAAGCCGTGGATCAGCCGCGGCTTCGGCGTCTCCTGCGCCGGCGCGGACCCGACAAAGGCCGCCAGCACGAGCAAAGCTGCCACGATTCTGCGCATCTTTTCGTCCTTTCCCGAAGACTCACTTCGCACGGATGATCGAGACGCGATTCTTCCCTTTGCTGACCTTCACCTGCGGCAGTGTGACCAAG
>CAZDHT010000034.1:0-29922 GCA_964505325.1 uncultured Planctomycetota bacterium
CGTCGCCGGCAGGAAATCGGTCACGTCCACTTCCGAGTCCGGCCGGGCCTGGATGAAGCTGACCACGGTCTGGAGCCTGTTCTGATACGTCTCGACCCGGCCCTTCACGCGCACGAAGTCGTCGGGCTGAAACGTGTCGAACAGTTCCTGCTTGGCGTCCCACATCCGGCCGTCGATCGCCCCTGTCCGATCGACAAGCTCGAGCTGCATGTAAAGCGAGCCGTTCCGGGCCGTCCGGAGCACCTTGGAGCGCAGCAGAAAGACCTGATCCACCGGGTCGCCGGTCTTGAGATCCTCGATCATTTTCCTGGGCACGATCATCCTCCGCCTGTGTATGCCGCTCGCCGATTATAGGCCCGGCGCGCGCCCTGTCAACGCGTGAGACTTCACCTCTCGTCCGCCGGAACGGCCTGTCCCGTCTCCGGATTGAGGATGGGGGCTCGGCGAACCTCGTCCGGGAGCACGAAGATCCCCTTCGTATCCGGATCGACATCGATCTGCTTGACCAGGATCACCGACTTCCGGTTGTTCGGCTGCCAGGTGACAATAGCGGTCAGCCAGCCGCTGCGGGGGTCGAAACCGAACCACGTCCTGGACCCGCCGCCGGCCATCCAGCGGAGCCGCTTCCGTTGGGGCGCGGTAGCGTTCACCTGAATGGCGAACCAGTGGAGCCCTTTTTGATCGGGCAATGGGGACCGGGCCCGCTTGAAGCTGAACGCGCGCGAGAGGTTGTTGTATCCGAAGAGGGCGTCGAGGATGCAGGCGCGAACGTGATTGCCGGCGGGAAGGCCGTCCTCGCTGGGCAGGTATGCCTCCGCCGGCCGGCGGTAACATCTCCCCAGGCCCCCGTCCCGCTCGTACCACGTGGTCGCTCCTTTCTCGTTGACCAGCACGCCGGAGCTCCACGTGCTTCGCACGTTGCCGGCGTCATCCGTGGAGCGCCAGAGGTCCACCGCGAGGTAGCGCTTCGCCTCCTTGTCAAACCAGACGTCCAGCCTGCCCGACTGCTGCTGGCCGGACCGCGAGAAGTACGTGTGCTGGAGTCTAAGGTGCACCCGCTTGATCTTCGCCGTCTTCGCCCCGAACTTCTCGATGGAGCCCCGGACGGCGACCGGCGCCGCGCCCGCGGGGGCGAGCAGCGCCATACCCAGCACCGCCCACAGAAGCGCTCGGGACGTCTTCGACTCGGTCAATGGGGACTCCGTTCGCGGTCTGGCCCGCTCGCCGCCGCCTTACCTGCCGGCCGCGTCGAGCACGGCCGAGAGCTGATACCTCCGCAGCGTCGTCTCGTCGAACTCGTCCAGCAGGGCGCCGGCCTCCGACGCTGTGAGCAGGCCGTTCTTCGCGCCGATCTGCTGAATGACGGACGCGGCGTTCCCGGATCCCAATGCGAGCGCCCGGCCGACGTCGCCGCTGCGGGCGTATTCGAACGCGAACGCCGAGCCGAACGCGTCGCCCGCCCCCAGCGAGCTCACCACCCGCACCTCGCGCGCCGGCAGCAGGCAGATGGTCTCTCCGTCGCAGGCCTGGACGCCGTTGCAGCCGTCGGTGATGGCGACAGTCTTCGGCCCCATCTTGCAGAGAACGTCGAACGACTCCGCCACGTTGAACGTCCACGGCTCCATCACGATGGCGCCCTCCGGGCATGCCGGAACACACAGGCCGCACTTGCTGCACCGCTCGAGGTGGGCCGGGAGCACGCGGTCATGGTGGCGGACAAACACGTTCTCGGGACACGCCTCGACGCACTTCCCGCAGACCGTACACCTCGACTCGATGATGACGTCTTTGATCGGCTCTTTGCCGGTCAAGCGCGAGGCCTCCTCCTTATTGAGCAGGAGGATCTCCGTCACGGCCAGGAAGTCGCGAAGCTCCTCCAGCCCGGCGCGGAGTTGGGCCGAGCCGGGGTTGAACGCGATCTTCACTCCCGCGGCGGGCGCCCTCTCGGCGATCGGTCCGAGCAGCTTGACGGACTGACCGGAGAGCGACGAGACGTACAGCCAAGCGGTCTTGTCGAGGAACGACCAGTCCACCTCCCCGGGCGCCATTTCGGCGCTGGCCCCGCGGTGCGTCAGCACGGTCCGGTCGCCCTCGTAGCTCGTAAGAATGACCGAATAGCCGGTCGCCCGTTCGCTCGACTTGAGGCGATAGGAAACGTCCACACCCTTCCCGACGAGCTCGCGCAACACGAGCTGGCCGATCTCGTCCGGGCCAATCTTGCCGAGGAACGCGGCGCGGGCGCCAAGCCCGGCGAACGAGACGGCCGCGTTGGTCGCACCCCCGCCGGTGGTGAACTCGATGTGCTCGACGTCGATCTTGCCGCCGTACTCGAAGCCCAGAAGCCGCCGCTCTTCGCGCATGTCGCTGACCGTGACGATCTTCGACGCGTCACTGCTGACGAACACGTCCTGCGTGGCGCTGCCGATGCAGACGAAGTCGAACGGTCCCTTCCCGTCGATCACGGTTTGCCTTTCGCTGTGGCAGGATTGCCAGCCGATGTTAGCACAGCGTGCGGCGGCAGTCCAAGCATTTTTGAATCAACGTGCGAACGTTGACGCGGGGACGCCGGCGGGGTATCATTGCCCGGGCATTTTGGGAGGATCGTATGAAAATCCGAAACGCCGTGATCCTGGCCGCGGGGAGAGGCACGCGGCTCCTTCCCGCGACAAAGGCCCAGCCGAAGGAAATGCTGCCCGTCTGCCGGAAGCCGATCGTCCAGTACGTGGTCGAAGAGCTGGAGGCGAACGGCATCGAGAGCATTCTCTTCATCACCGGCCGGCGCAAGCGCGCCATTGAGGACCACTTCGACGAAGACACCGAGCTGCTCGATGCCCTGAAATTCCAGCAGCCCGCCGTCGCGTTCTTCTACACGCGGCAGAGCCGGCAGCTCGGCACAGGGCACGCGGTCGCGTGTGCGAGGGAGTTCGCCGGCGACGAGCCCTTCGTCGTTGCTCTGGGCGACTCGATGATCACCGGGGGCACGGAGAAGCCACTGGTGCAGCGAATGATGGACGCGTATGACCGGACGGACGGCGGCTGTGTCATCGCGTTCCACGAGGTGCCCGAGGAGGCAACCAGCCGGTACGGCGTAGCCGTGCCCGCCGGTGACGGCGACGTGTTCGAGGTGAAGGACCTCGTCGAGAAGCCGGCCCAGGGCACGGCCCCCAGCAACCTCGCCGTGGCGGCGAGATATGTGCTCCCGCCGGCCGTGTTCGACGTAATCGCCCGAACGCCGCCCGCGGCGAACGGCGAGATCCAACTCACCGACACCCTGCGCCTAATGATCCAGAGCGGGGTCAAGGTGGTGGGTGTCAAGCTGACCGGCGGCGAGCGGCGCTGCGACGTCGGAAGCTTCAGCAGCTACTGCCGGACCTTCATCGACTTCGCCCTCGCCGATGAAGAGCTCGGCGAAGAGGTCGCCGCCTACCTGAGAAAAAAACTCGACGAACCACCCGCATAACCCTTCACCAAGGACACCCCGACATGACTCCCCAGCTCCGATTCACCGAAGAAGATTGGGATCGGATCACCCGCGACTATTCGGCGTGGTGGGCGGGGGAACTGGACCGGCCGCTCATCTACATGACGTACGAGCAGCCGGCGGAGGACCTCGGCGACCTGAACCGCTTCCTCGCCAACCACCCCGACGCCTCCGCAGAAGAGGTCTGCGAGAAGTTCGACCGCCTGTTCCGCTCGCAACGGTTCTATGCCGACGCGTTCCCGTTCTGGTTCATCAATTTCGGCGCGGGCGCGCTGGCCGCCTTTCTCGGCGCCCGCGTCGTCGCCCGGCCCGACACAACCTGGTTCGAGCCGCGAGAGAGCCGCGAGATGAAAGACATCGATCCGCAGTTCGAGCCCGGCGGCTACTGGTGGGAGCGCGTGGTGGACGTCACGCGCACGGCGTGCGAATACTGGGACGGCAACCTGGCGGTCAGCCACACCGACCTCGGCGGCAACCTCGACATTCTCGCCTCGCTTCGCTCCACCGACGGCCTGCTGACCGACCTCATCGACGCGCCCCAGGAGGTCGAGCGCGCGCTCTGGAAGACGTCGGAGATTTGGCGCGATTGTTACGACCGACTGACCGACATCATCGCCGCCAAGTGCCGCGGCACCGTGCCGTGGGCGGCGTCGTGGTCGGCGCGGCGGACGTACATGCTCCAATGTGACTTCTGCTACATGATCTCGCCGGCGATGTTCGAGCGGTTCGTCCTGCCCGAACTCACCGCCGTGTGCGACTTCCTGGACGACGCGTTCTACCACTTGGACGGCGTGGGCGCCCTGCCCCACCTCGACATGATGCTCGACATCCCGTCGCTCAAGGGGATCCAGTGGATTCCCGGCGCGGGCAATCTCGAAGCGGCGGAGTGGCTCGACGTCCTGCGGCGGATCCGTGACGGCGGCAAGCTGTGCCAGATCTTCTCGTCACCCGAGGGATGCCTGAACGTCGTCCGCGAGCTCGGCGGCAAGGGCTTCCAGTTCCTCGTCGGCGGAAACATGACCCCGGAAGAAGCCGACGCGTTCCTTAAAGACCTCGAACGTGCCGACCGCCGCTGAAGTGTCCGCCCCACCGTTCTGTTAGAGTTCCTGGCAAAACGGCCTTCGTGCCCTTCGCGCCCTTCGTGGTGAAGAGAGTTCGTGCCTACGCCCAGATGAGCATCAGGCAGGCCACCGCGAAGACGAACACCGACGGGGGCAGCAACCTCCTGTACGTACCTCCCCAGCTCGCGTCGAAGTGCTCGCGCGAAAGCACCAGGCACAGGTGCACCGGCGAGAGCAGCACGCCCAGGAAGCCGACGCCGAACGCGAACGCCGCCAGCGGATAGTTCAGCCCGCCGTCCGGTAGCCTCAGCATCGACTCGAGCAGCGGATAGCAGATCGAAACGAAGCCCAGCGTGTAGCCGAGGAGCATGCCCACGACGAACAGGATGGAGCCAATGATCACGGGGACCGGAAGGCCGGTCGACTGGAGGTAGACCGCAATTGCCCTGCTCGAGCCGGACGTTATGAGCATTCCCTTCATCACGCACACGCCCACCACCAGGGCGGTCATCTTCAGCGTGACCCCCTGCCGCAGGATCTGCCATCCCTCGTCGCGCCGGATGCGGTTCGACTTGAGCATGGCGTAGATCACCCCGAACAGCGCGGCCAGCATGCAGAGCTCCGTGGCCACGGTCAGTTGGGCGCTGAGAAAGCCCCGGTCGTTCCAGATCGCGCCGCCCGGCAGGGACTCCGCGAGCCTCGGATGGCTGCGGAGGACCGTGGCAAGCGCCTGCGGGATCGCTGCGGCCACCACCACCACCGCCACCGGCGCGATCGCCCTCACCACCGGCATCACCCGACGCTTGCCGGCTTCGTCGCCCACCCGCCGCTGATGGTGCGGAACGTGCCGCAGCAGGAACACGATGCCGGCGATGATCGCGGCCATGCAAAGCGGCGACTGCGCCAGCATCAGCGCCGTAATCGGCACGCTGAACGTCGAGGCCGCCGTCAGGAGACCCGGGTAGAGCGGATCGACATATTCCCAGATGTGCCGCATCCAGTGGTTGATCGCCGTCTTGTCCTCGCGGCTGATGTCGAGGCCCTCCGCCACTTCGCCCACCATGGGGGCCGAGACCATCGCCCCGCCGGGCATCGGCAACAGCCCGATCAGAGAAGAGAGCCAGGCCATCGCCCAACGCCGGTCGCGCAGCAGCGCCAACAGAGAGTCCGCCAGGTCGCGCAGCTTCTCCACGCGCTTCATCACCACCCCAAACACCGTGATCGTGAGCACGAGACACAGCAGGCGCAGTGACCGGGGCAGCGTCGCCGCTCTGACGACCTCGGTCACCAGGTTCCACGCGCCCGCGAGGAGCCACTTCAGCCCGGACCCACTCGCGTCGGAGAAGCCGACCCCCATGACGACGCCAAGCAGGATTGACGCGATCAGCAGCACGTAGCCGATCGCCATGCGGCGGCGGATCAGGAACACCATCACGGCGAAGACGGACGCGATCTTCAGCAGCGCCCACATCCCTGCGTGGGTATCCGCCGCCATCGCGCTTTGGACGGTGGCAAACATCGCGGCTCCTTGCCCACGGAAGCGGACCGGCGATTCTAGCAGAGGCCGGGCCCCATGCAACCGCAAAATGAGCCGCCGATTCACGGCCTTGACATAACGCGGCCAAGGCGCTACTATCCGGCGTTGTCACACGTGCGCTAGCCCGTGGCGTCCGTCTTTCAAGCCAGGGAGGCATCCAAATGTCTGGAGCGCCGGAAGCAAAAAACGATTTCAAGTTCATTTTGAACAGCGTTCGGTCGGAAGCCCTTCAGGCGGTGGCACAAGAGTTGACGGACCTGTTTCCTCTGGATCTGCCCAACGCGGTCAATATCGCCAAGAGCGCACCGATCATCCTGATCGACAAACTCAGCCCGCGGCAGGCGCGGAGCGTCGGCACGTATGCCATCCGGCTGAAGGCCCTGGGGGCCGACGTCCAGGTCACCGGGCAGCCGGTCGGCAAGCTGCAAGTGCTTCGTTGGCCGCTGCTTCCCGACATCGCCAAGCGGCCAGGCCACCATCTGATTTGCCCCAACTGCGGCGCGAGATTGCAGGTGCAGGTCCACGTACGCGCCGAGGCTGCGGCGGCGGCCCCGCAACCCGAACCAGGACCTGCCGAGCAGCCACCGGAAGTGATGCTCCCGCCCGCTGAAGAGCCGCCGGACGTGATGCCGCAGCCCGCGCCGGAGATGGCGGCACAGGCGGCACCACCACCACCGCAGGCTCCGCCGCCCCCGCCGGCCCCGCCAGCGCCGGAGCCGGAGCCAGCGGAAGAGGTAGTCCTCGAACCCGTGGGGGAGGACCTGGTGGAGCTTACCGATGATGAGGTCGTCCTGGAAGACGAGCCTGTCGAGTTGGAGCCGGCGGCGTCTTCCGAACCGGGGGAGCCTGTCGGCGGCGGCGGCACATGCCGGGTCACGCTGGTCGGGAAGATCCGGGGCAAAAAGAAGAGCGACGCGGCAGAGCTGATCGCATACTATCAGGGCATCACGCAGGACGAGGCTCTGGCGCAGCTCAGCAAGACGGTGGTCACCGTCGCCAAAGACCTGTCCGAAGAACAGGCCGCCACGTGCAAGAACCAGTTCTCTGAGATCGGCGTCAAAGTCAAGGTCAGGGGGTAATCGGCTTTGGCCCTAGCCGACATCGCCAGGTTGCCCAGGAATCTCCAGCGCCTTGGCGAGATCATCGTCGTATTCGCCCGCCACGGCTTCGGCCCCCTGATCGGCCGGCTGAATTTGCAGGAGCACATCCCCTTCGCCAAGCGGCTTCTCGCTCGCCGCCGGCCCCCCCCTGCCGAGAAGGCGCTCACCATTGAGAAGCGGCTGGTGCAGGCCCTCCAGGAGCTGGGCACCACGTTCGTCAAGCTCGGCCAGATTCTCTCCTCGCGGCCGGACATTGTCAGCGACAGCTTCGCCGAGGAGTTCAAGCAACTCCGCGACCGGGTGCAGCCGTTCGACTTCGCGGTGGCGCGTCAGATCGTCGAGAGCGAACTCAAAGTGCCGATCACCGAGGTATTCAGCTTGTTCGAGGACCAGCCCGCCGGCTGCGGTTCCATTGCCCAGGTCCACCGGGCCACCCTCAAGGACGGCACCAAGGTGATGGTCAAGATCCGCCGGCCGGGCATCGAGTCCGCCGTACTGGCCGACATGGCGATCCTTCGATTCGTCGCCCGAATCGCCGAGACCCAGCTTCCGGAGATCCGCCCCACCCAGATCGTCGAGGAGTTCGGCCGCGCCATCCGGAACGAGCTCGACTTCACGGTCGAGGCGTCGAACACCGCGCGCTTCCACGACATGTTGAAAGAGATCGACGGGACGCGCGCGCCGGACGTGTTCTGGGACCTCACCACCTCCGCCGTTCTGACCATTCAACGGCTGGAGGGCGTGTCCATCGGCGACATCGAAGGGCTGAAGAAGCAGGGCCACGACTGCGCGCACCTGGCCAAGACTCTCGGCGAATGCTTCATGGCGCAGTACTTCAGCGTCGGGACGTTCCACGCCGACCCCCACCCCGGCAACTTCCTGGTTGCGGAGGACGGGACGATCGGCGTGATCGACTTTGGGATGGTCGGTCACCTGACGGCGGACCTGAAGGCGCGGCTGACCACGACCCTGATCGCGGCGGTCACCGAGGACATCGGCTTCATCGCCGAGAACGCCTTTGAGTTTGGTGTGGTGGGCGAGGGGTTCGACCGGCGGCAGTTCACCCGCGACCTCACCGACCTGTACCACAAGTACAAGGGCATGCCGCTCGGGCGGATCGACACCCGCCGCCTGTTTGGCGACCTGACCCGCGTCGCCCGCCAGAACGATCTCTCGCTGCCCCGCGACCTCGTGCTGCTGGGCAAGTCGATGGCCACCCTGTCCGGCGTGACTCGGGCGCTCGATCCCGCCTGCGACGTGGTCGCGATGAGCGCCCCGAAGACCAAGCAGCTCATTCGGGACAAACTGTCGCCGGGCCGCCTGGCAAAGCTTGCCGGGCTGAACGCGCTGAGCGTGATGCAGATGCTCAAGAGCATCCCGCGCGACTTCCGCAGTATTATCCGCAAGCTGGAGTCCGGGCAGCTCCAGCTTGGCTTCCGGCACCGCGGCCTGGACCGGGCGATGTCCGAGCTCGACCGTGCCAGCAACCGCCTGGCCATCAGCATCTACGTCGCCGCGCTTCTGGTCGCGTCATCCCTCATGGTGAACGCTCGGTTCCTCGCATGGAAGGGGATCTCCGTGCCCGGGGTGCTGGGCTACGCGCTGGCCGGTCTCCTCTCCCTGTCGCTCGCCTGGGGCATCTGGCGCTCGGGCAGGCTGTAGCAGCCCGGGGGCAGTCCGGCGCGGACGGCGAGGATTGCCGCCCGCCGGCGTCCGCTATTCCCTCCCCATCTCCGTGAACGCGGGGCTGTTGAAGACGATCTCCTGGAGGCCGGTGACGAAGGCCCGCTCAGTCTCATCGGCGGACAGCGCCGTGACGGAGAGGCCCTCCCGCTCGAGAAGAAACGTCCACACCGACTGGAGCCTGGGGCGGCCGCTAAGGATGGCTTTCGGCTCCCGCCCCCCCAACAGGCCGTGGCCGCGCATGGCCTGAATGTCGGCCGAGGCGAGCGCCCCGGCGAACACGCTGCCAAGCTGTTCCCGCCCGTAATCCCCACTTTGCTCCAGAACTCGCAGCAGGAAGAACGTGCGGGAAAGGCCGTACTTCTCGGACCAGTCCGCGCCGGTCCGAACCAGCTCTTCGTCGTGCGGCCCCGTTCCCTCGGGCGGCAGGACGCTGGAGAGAATGGTCTCGGTGCGGACCACGTGATCCAGTTCGCCGGCGAGCGTCGTGATGCCGCCCGCAATGCGGTTCTGCTCATCGACCCGGATGACTTTCGTGTGTGAACCGAGGTGCACGTAGAGCAGCGGCCCGGAGAGCGACAGAGCGTCGAGCGCCCCGATGACCTCGGTCTCCTCCCCCCGGATGATGTCGGTGTCAGGCGCGCGCTCGAGCCCGCAGTGCACGTCGCCCGTGCGGACGCCTCGGACGAAATAGACGGCCAGCCCATCCAAGTCGGAAAAGACGACACGTTCGACGGCCCGGGCGAGATCATCGCGCCCGGCCGGCGCCGCCAGATGGGGCAGTTCCACCAGCCCCAGGTCCGACGTGATCATCCCCGCGGCCAGCGCAACGCCCGGGCGTTCCCCGCCCGCCTGCCCGGATGCCCGTTCAATGGCCTTCCGGATTCCGGTCTTCAGCGTGTCGAGACTACCGGTCCGCGCCGTATCGCGCACACCGGCCTGGGCCTCGGCACGGGCCGCGGCCCGGCCCTCGCGGATCAGCCAGACCCGCGTGTTGGTGGTTCCGCAATCAATCGCCAGAAACGCCTGGGGCGTCAAATGGGGCATATCATACTTCGTGAATTCGCGAAGCGCGCTAACAGCCCTCCCGGCTGTCGCATCGGCGGACACATTCCGTGGTCTGGTACGCCGGTGCGGACCCCGCGCAGGAGTTATCCGGCCGCTTCCATCTCGCTCTCACCGTCAAACTTGACCGACACCTTGGTCGAGATGCCGGGCTCCTGCATGGTGATGCCGTACATTGCGTCGGCCATGGCCATCGTGCGGCGCGAGTGGGTGACGACGAGGAACTGCGACTCCTGCAGGAACTCACGGACCAGCATGCAGAACCGGTCGATGTTGCTTTCGTCCAGTGCGGCGTCCACCTCGTCCAGGATGCAGAACGGGCTCGGCTTCGACTGGAAGATGGCGAACAGCAGCGCGACGGCGGTCATCGCCTTTTCGCCGCCCGACAGGAGCATGATCGATGCCGGCTCCTTGCCGGGCGGGCAGGCGATGACGTCGATGCCCGCGTCGAGGATGTCCACATCCTCGTCCAACACGATGTCGGCGCGGCCGCCACCGAACAGCTTCCGGAACAAGCCCTGGAAGTTCTCGCGGACGTCGTCGAACGTCTTGCGGAACATCTCCCGGCTGCGGCGGTTGATCTTGCGAATGATCTCTTTCAGCGTGTGCTCGGCCTTCTGAAGATCTTCCCGCTGGCGGGTCAGCTCCGCGGCGCGCGTTTCCAGCTCCTCCAGCTCTGCGATGGCGTACGTGTTGACGACGCCCATCGACCTCATCTTCTGATTGACCGACTCGATCTCCTGGGCGACCTCGTCCCAGTTGCGCTCCTCATGCTCCGCACCCTGATATTGCTCAGCCAAGGAGGCGTCGTATTCGCTCTGCGCGCGGTGTTCTAGGTTCTCGATCCGCATTGCGATCTCGGTCGCGTGCACGTTGAGCTTGTTCAGCTTGGCGTCGGCCTCTTTCGCCTGGCGGCTGGCCGCGTTGCGTTCTTCGCGTTTCGAGCCGAACTGGACGCGCACCACCTCGCGCCGGTTGGCCGCCTCGGCCTTCTCCGCGCCCAGACTGCCACGCCGGTGCAGCAGCCCGCCGATCTCGGCCTTCTTCGCGAAGATCGTCTGCGTCGATTCGCCCCGCCTCCGGGTGCAGTTCGCCACCTGCGCACGCGAAGTCTCCAGGCTCTTCTGCCGTTCAGCGATGAGGCGATCGAGCTCGTCCAGCCTCCGGCGCAGTGAGCCTGCCTTCTCTACGCGCTGCGCCTGGGCGACCTCGAGGCCCGACGCGTCGGCCCTTGCCCGCTCGCGCGCCGCCTCGCTCTCTCCGGCCAGCCTCGCCTGCTCGGCCAGTGCAGCCTTCAATTCCGCTTCGCTCTGTTCGATCCGTCCGGATTCCTCCCGGACCTCCGCTTCCCGTCCGCCCAGCGCGTGGACGTTGTCTGCAATCTCCGCCCGCTCGCTTTCGTTGGCCGCCAGCTCCGATTCCAGGCGCTTGACGGACGCTTCGAGGGTGGCGAACTCCGCCTGCACCTCAGCCGCCTCGCTCCGCGCATCAGCGACCTGAGCCATCAACTCCCCAATCCTCCGTTGCGACTGCGCCGCCTTCTGAGCGCCCTCCTCGCGCTGCTTCTCCAGCACGGCGACGTCCGCCTCGAGCTGCGCCTGCTGCACTTCGAGCGCTCGCAACTCGCTGCGCCGCGAGATCACTCCGGGGGCGCCGCGTGCCGCGCCGCCCAGCGAGATGCCGCGCGGATTAAGAAGCTGTCCGTCCAGCGTCGCGTACCGCACGCCATGTCCGTTTGTGGCGGCCAACTGCTTGGCGGCGTGAATATCGCGCACGACCAGCACGTCCCCGAGCAGATACCGCAGGGGCGTGTCAAGTTCAGCCGGCCCGCGGATCAGGTCGATCGCCCTGCCCACGACCTCGGGCAGATGAGGGTAGTCGCCCAGCTCTTTCACCTGGCCGTTGATTGCGTCGAGGGGCAGGAACGACACCTTGCCCTTCTCGCCCTGCGCCAGGAAGTCGATCGCGTCGGTCATCGCACTGAACGACTCGGTCACCACGAGCTGTTCGTGGGGCCCGAGCGCGGCTTCAACGGCCGCCGCGTGCTGCACGTCGACCTCGATGCAGTCGGCGATCACGCCACAGATGCCGGACACCGCCGGCGATTCCCCACGGGACGCTTCGAGCAGGTGCTTGACGCCCGCGCTGACGCCTTCCAGCTTCTGCTCCAGATCGTGAAGCAGCTCGCGGCGCGAATTCACCGCCGCGGTCTCCGACCGCTTCGAGTTCATGCGCTCGGTGAACTCGTCGAGCTGTCGCACGATGCGTCTACGCTCCCGCTCCATGGCCGCTCGTTCCTGCTCGAGGCCGCCGATGCGCTCTGCGACGGCATCGCTCCTGTCGCCGAGGCCCTGCCGGCGCTCACCGCACGCGGTCAGGCTGTCCCGGCGCTCCTGCGCGCGTTCAACCAGGCGCCGATCCTGGCGCTCCAGTTGCTCGCGCTGAGCGGCGATAGCGGAGAGTTCGTTGTTGTGCTTGGCGCGCTCGCTGGCCAAGTCCACCGCGCGGACCCGCTTCTCCTCGATCTCCTCTCGCAGGCCGCGCAACGTGTTCTCGATCTCTGTGATCGCCTCGGAACGTTCCGCCAGTTCCGCCTTGCCGGTCGAGATGGCCTTGTCCAGATCGGCGATCTCGGTGGTGTCTCTGTCGAGCTCCGCCCCCATCAGTTCGAGCGCGGCTTCGCTCCTGGCGATGTCGGCCTTGGTCGCTTCCTCGAGGTCGTTCAGTTCGGCGATGCGCTGCTCGTTCAGCCGGATGGCATCTTCGGCGGCCCCGAGCTGGCTGGAGATGAGCGCGTCTTCCGACTCGAGCGTCGCTATTCGCTGGTCCGCCTCGATCACGGCGGTCTCGAGTTCGGAGAGTTCCGCTTCCATCCGCTCGATGCCGGCGTGGAGCCCTCCGGCTTCCGAGCGGAGCGCGGTGAGTTCCTGTGCGGTAGCATCGCGGTCTTTGACGAGCAGGTCGTATTGATGAAGCGCGAGCGCGACGGAGAGTTCGCGCCTCTGGTCGTCGAGCCGCTTCCATCGCCGGGCCTTCGCCGCCTGGTACTTGACCGACCGCATTCGCTTCTCGACCTCGTCGATGATGTCGCCGAGGCGGAGCAGGTTGCTGCCGACGCGTTCGAGTTTGGACTGGCAGATTCTCTTCTGGGCCTTGTATTTGCTGATGCCGGCGGCTTCCTCGAAGATGGCCCGGCGGCCCTGCTTGTTCGAGGTCAGCAGCACGTCCACCTTGCCCTGCTCGATGATCGAGTAGGCGTCCATGCCGATGCCGGTGTCCATGAACAAGTCCCGGATGTCGCGGAGGCGGCAGCGCTGCTTGTTGATGTAGTATTCGCTCTCGCCGCTACGGTAGAGCCTTCTGGTAACGCCGATGGTTTCGTAATCCGTTGGGAGCAAACCCTTTGTGTTGCTGAGCGTCAGCGTGGCCTCAGCGTAGCCGGTGGAGCGCCGGGTAGGGGCGCCGTTGAAGATGACATCCTGCATCTCGTTGCCGCGCAAGGCTTTAACGCTCTGCTCGCCCAGGACCCACTTGACGGCGTCGACCACGTTGCTCTTCCCGCAGCCGTTCGGGCCGACGAAGGCCGTAAGTCCTGGTTGGAAAACAAATTCCGTTCGATCTGCGAACGACTTGAACCCGCAGACGCAGAGCTTTTCCAGCCTCATCCGGTATCCCCCGAAGTCATAGAAACTGCCTAAGTTGTTCCCTCACGGGACGTTAGACCGCCTGCCGCCGGGCCGGACGAGGGCAGACTACTTCCCCCGGCCCTGCCCGAAAGCAGTAAATACTATATCGACATGCCCGGACAAAACCTTTAGCCAGGATTTCAGTCGAAGGGGGCTTGAGCGTTCAGCGCTTGAACCTGAACTTCAGGACGTGCCAGACTGCGGCGGCGCCGTCGCGCCAACTGATCTTCTTCCCCTCTTCATACGAACGCGGATGGTAGGAGATGGGCACCTCGACGATCCGGGCCTTCGCCTGGGCCAGGCGGGCGGTGATTTCGGGCTCGATGCCAAACCGGTCGCTGGTCAGGTGGAGTGACTTGAGCAGGTCCGTCCGGACCGCCTTGAGGCACGTCTCCATATCGGTGAGCTTCAGGCCGTGGATGAGGTTGGACCACTTGGTGAGGACCTTGTTCGCAAACACGGCCCGGCCGAGAGCGCGCTCGGGAGCTTTTTCGAGGAACCGGGAGCCGTAGACGGCGTCGGCCTCGCCGGCAAGGATCGGCGCGATCAGCTCCCGGTACTCGCTTGGGTCATACTCCAGGTCGGCATCCTGGATGACGGCGACCGTCCCCGTCGCGGCGGCGATGGCCGTTCGGACGCCGGCTCCTTTGCCGCGATTGCGCTCGTGCTTGACGAGCCGGATCCGCTCATCCGACGCGGCCAGCTTCTCGGCGATCATGCGGCTCTCGTCGGTCGAGCAGTCATCGACCATCACGACTTCGACCGGCACGCCCGGCTGCGACGTGAGGACCCGGCGCACGATCTCCTCGAGCGTGCCGCGCTCATTATAGAAAGGCATCAGGACGCTAAGGACGTGGCGTTTAGTTGGGATTTCCGATTCGCCTTCGCGTTTCTTGGAAGTCGCGTTGATGACCGTGCCGGAGCGAACTTGCCCGACAGGACGTCCGTCTCCGCAGCCTCTATTGTCTCGGTCAACTGGTCCGCTGAAACGTCGCTTTCGCGCCGTGTATCGAGGACAACAACGAACTCAACGTTCATCGGTTTCTTGGAGAACCGCTGCGAACTGACACGGTAACGCTTGTAGGCCTGCATCTCCACGTGGACATGCCCGCGTTCGACGTTAGCCAGGAGCATCTCGCGGAGTGGGATCGTTCCGTCGGTGCTATAGCTTGTAAGAACGTAGCGGGCGTTGAGGGTGTGAAGAAGCTTCCGGTACGCTTCCGTTGCCTCGCTGCGGTAGTTGTACGCGCTTCGCCTCTGAGTTCGCCAGTCCGTGCGGATTGCTGATTTCGAGCCTGTGGTGATTTGCTTGCTGAGTGCCGGGGCGTCCCAGAGAGTGACGGTATTCAGTACGTGGTAATTGCTTCCGTATGGGTGCTGGTTGTATGGTGGGTCAAGGTAGACGACGTCTAACTCGCGCCCACCCAATTCCTCGGCAAGGCTTTGGGCATCTTGGCATAGGACCTCATTCACGTGCCCGTTGTCGAAGAAGACCGCCGGCGACAGTTCAAGGTCAGCTGCAATCCTGTAGAGGGCAGTTTGAGTTTGGCCGCCCCACCCTTTGTGGAAGGCCTTGAAAACCCCACTCGTGTTGCTTCTATAGCAGGCCTGGTAAAGCAGCGGCGCCAGGAGGCAGCAAGTTTCCGTATCATCTATGAAGCCGTCCGCTTTCCACACGTCAATCTGATGGCGGATGGCATCGATGCGCATGCCGTTCTTGCGCATGTAGAACATGCGGTCGACCCTCGTGTCGTAGTTGCTGTCGTCTCTAGGGCAAAGGTGTTCGGTGACCCAACCCACGCGCGGCGGAAGGGAGTTCAGATCCGCAATCGCTTGCTCGTAACCCCCAAGGGCCTCGAAGGGAGGCGGGCGGTTACAGGCAACGTAACATGTGTTGATTGGGCGCGCATAAGGCTCCCAATCGTTGGCAATTACTCTGTAGCCCAAGGCTTTTGCCATCCGTGCGACAACGCCACTACCAGCGAACATGTCGGCAAGAGTGCACGAACTGGAGGCTTGTGTGTGACGCAGGGCCGTCTGGATAAGGTTCAGCAGTTTACGCTTGTTGCCGATGTATGGAATCAGTTGATTGAACACAAAAGCGGGCGTGCGCGCTGCCGCATGACGGGTTCGATCGTAATCTGTTCTCACGCCATCACCGCTCATGGGCTTTCCCTGGGGCAATACAGCGCCGGCTTATGTCTGGATGACGGTCCGCCTGCGCCAGGCATTATACCTCTTGGCCCAAGGACTGCGCACGGCTTTTCCTCAGCGTTTACATCGGTTACAGGATGTATTTGCTCAGGTCTTCGTCCTCGATGATGTCCTTGAGTTTTTCCCGCACGTAGGCCGCGTCGACGGTGACGGTCTGGCCGCCCATCTCGGGAGCGTCGAACGACACGTCCTCCATCAGGGTTTCCAGCACGGTGTGGAGCCGACGGGCGCCGATGTTCTGCATCTGGAGGTTGGCCTGCACGGCGACCTCCGCGATCTGTTCGAGCGCGTCCGGGGTGAACTTGACCTTGAGGTCCTCGGTGGCCATCAGCTCAGCGTACTGCTGTGAAAGAGCGTTCTTCGGCTCGGTCAGTATCCGCACAAACTCGTCTTTGCCAAGGTCGCCCAGCTCGACCCGGATAGGAAACCGGCCCTGGAGCTCGGGGACCAGGTCCGAGGGCTTGGCGCCGTGAAACGCCCCGGCGGCCATGAAGAGGATGTGGTCGGTTCGAACGATGCCGTAGCGGGTGAGCACCGCGGCACCCTCGACGATCGGCAGCAGGTCGCGCTGCACGCCCTCCCGAGAGACGTCCGGCCCTCCGCTGTCCTTCTTCGACGTGGCAGCGATCTTGTCGATTTCGTCGAGGAAGATGATGCCTGTCTCCTCGGTGCGGCGGACGGCTTCGCGGCGGACCTTCTCACGGTCGGTCATGCCTTCGGCGGCCTGCATGGTCAGCAGTTCGCGCGCCTCCGCTACCTTGACCTTCCGCTTGGCTTCGCGCGTCGGCACGAGGCGCTCGAACATGTTCTGGAAATCGACCCCCATCTGCTCCACGCCCTGGTTGGATATGATCTCCACCATCGGGACGGCCTTTTCCTCCGTCGTGATCTCGACCTCGCGCTCGTCCAGATCGCCGGCGCGGAGCTTGGCCCGGATCTTCTCCCTCGTGCGCCGGTGCGATTCCATCCGCCGGCTGTGTTCCTCGGCGTCGATCACGCCGTCCAGGTCGGCGGGCGGCAGCAGCGATTCCAGAATCTCGTCCTCCGCCTTCTCGCGGGCCTTGTCGAGCAGCCGTTCGCGCTCCTCCATCATCGCCATGTTATGCGCCGTCTCGACCAGGTCGCGGATCATCGACTCGACGTCCCGGCCGTGGTAACCGACCTCGGTGTAGCGCGACGCCTCGACCTTGATGAACGGCGCGTCCACCAGCCCAGCCAATCGGCGCGCGATCTCGGTCTTTCCCACACCGGTGGGGCCGATCATGATGATATTCTTCGGCACGACGTCCTCTCGGACATCCGGCGCGAGCTGCTGCCGCCGCCAACGATTGCGCACGGCGATCGCGACCGCCCGCTTCGCCTTGTCCTGGCCGATGATATACTTGTCGAGTTCCGCAACGATCCGACGCGGCGTGAGACCCTTCACTCTACCTCCTCCACGTAAATCTCCGAATTGGTGTACACGCAGATCCCCGCGGCGATTCGGAGGGCGCGTTCGACGACGGTCTTCGCGTCGAGGTCGGTGTTGGCGACGAGCGCCCTGGCCGCGGCGACCGCGTAGTTCCCGCCCGAGCCGATGCCGAGGATGCCGTCGTCCGGCTCGATGACGTCGCCCGATCCGGACACGAGCAGCGCGGAGTCCGCGTCGGCGGCGACGAGCAGGGATTCGAGCCGGCGGAGGACCCTGTCCGTGCGCCACTGCCGGGCGAGTTCGTAGGCCGCCTTGCGGAGGTTGCCCTGCGAGCTTTTGAGCTTCTCCTCGAACCGCTCCATCAGTGCGAACGCGTCGGCGGTGCCGCCGGCGAAGCCCACGGCGACCTTGCCGTCCAGCAGCCGCCGGATCTTGCGTGCCTTGCCTTTCACGATGGCGTCGCCCATCGAGACCTGGCCGTCGCCGCCGATCGCCGTTTTACCGTCCTTGCGGACGCAAAGGATGGTGGTTGATTTGTACATGCAACGTCTCCCAAAGATCATCCCGTGTTCGGTCCAGGTCGACGCGCCATGCTAGCGCCAGTTCCGGTCACAGTCAACCCCGGGGCCGCGCCGCGCAAGCACGGTTGTAAAGCCGGCGCGGCCGCGCTAGAGTGATATGACCGACTTTGAGGACGAACGGCATGCAGGCGTTGGTGCGATTCGCAATGGGCGATGATGACATCCGGCTGGAGGAGGTGCCGGAGCCGTCGCCTGCGCCGAACGAGGTGAAGATCCAAGTCAAGGCCGTCGGCATCTGCGGGACGGACATCCAGGGGCACCCGAGCCTCAAGCCGCCGGTCATCCTGGGACACGAGCTAGCCGGGGTCGTCGTGGAACTCGGGAGCGAGTGCACAGCGCGCCAGGTGGGCGAGCGCGTCACGAGCGAGACGACGAAGAGCCTGTGTGGCGAGTGCCGCTTCTGCAAGCGGGGGCCGGTCAGCCTATGCATCCGGCGGACGGGGATGGCCTCCAGCGCGGACGGCTGCTTCACGAAATACATCACCATCCTCGAATCCAGCACGCACGTCCTGCCGGACCACGTCGGCTTCGAGGCGGGCGCCCTGTGCGAGCCGCTGGCGTGCGCGACGCACGCGGTCATCGAACAGGGCGACGTGCGGAGCGGCGAGTTCGTGGTCGTGGTCGGACCGGGCCCGCTCGGTCTGCTGGTAACGCGGTGCGCGGCCGCGCTGGGAACGCGGGTGGTAGTCGCGGGAACCAGTGCCGACGCGGAGCGCCTGGCGCTCGCCGGACAGTTCGGTGCCGAGCGGACTGTCGACGTGACGACCGAGAACCTGCCCGAGGTCGTGAAGTCGATGACCGATGGCTATGGTGCGGACATCGTGTTCGAGTGCTCCGGCGCCGCAGCCGCCATCCCGGCCGCCCTGGCCTGCGCCCGCAAGCGCGGCCGGTACGTCCAGGCCGGCATCTTGCACAAGAACGTGACGCTCGACTTCGACGACATCTTCTTCGTCCGCGAGCTGTCGATGATCGGCTCGCACACCTCGAACCCCGACTCGTGGATCAAGGCGCTGGAACTGCTGGAGGCGGGGAAGGTTGATCTGCGGCCCCTCGTCACCGCGACCCTGCCGCTCAGCGAGTGGAGACAGGCGTTCGACTTGATGCGCACCCGCCAGGCCATCAAGGTGGTCCTCAAGCCGTAATTCCACAATGCCACGGCCCGAGCGGAGGAGTCAGGCAGGATCTACCCTGGTGCGAATCCTGCTTGCGGGCGGTATGATCCCGCGCCTATAATGTTCCCGGTGGGACGAGGTCTGACAGCGCTGTGCTGGCAGGCACAGCGCGGCCATAGGGAAGGCGGGAGCAATGAGCATTTCTCAGTTTCTGGAGTTGAAACGCGACGAGATTCTTCGCGTTGCTGCGAAGCACGGGGCGCGAAACGTTCGGGTGTTCGGTTCGGCGGCGCGGGGAGAAGATTCCCAGACCAGCGATGTGGATTTTCTGGTCGAACTCGAAGCGGACAGAAGCCTGTTCGACCACGTGGCTCTGCTGCGAGACCTTGAGAAGCTGCTCGGGCGAAGGGTCGACCTGGTCGAGCCGGAAGGGCTTCACTGGTACATCCGCGACAAGGTCCTCGCCGAGGCGGTGCCGCTATGAGAGATGAGAAGCTCTACCTGATCCATATCCGGTGAATGCATAGAGCGCGTTGTGGAGTACACTGCGGACGGCAAGGCGGAGTTCCTGACAAACCGTATGGTCCAAGACGCTGTGCTGCGGAACCTTCAACTCCTGTCGGAGTCCACCCAAAGACTCTCGGATGAACTGAGGCGGGCCCATCCGGGCACTGACTGGGCCGGCCATCGCGGGCCTCAGGAACGTGCTGGTCCACGACTACTTGGGTGTCAATATCGCGCGTGTGTGGGAGATCATCGAGAACGACTTGCCCGCGCTCAGAGAGCAGATCGCGGCAATGCTGGAAGAATCGGGCGAATAGTCACTCCGCCCGAGCGCTGCCGCTCGGTGGATGGAAACAAGCGTTCGACTTGATGCGCACCCGCCAAGCCATCAAGGTGGTCCTCAAGCCGTAACGCCAACCGCCAAGCCGTGCGGACCCGGCGCACGGCGGGCGCACAGCGGGCTATGGTTGACCCCCCGCAGGGGTGAACATATAATTCTACACATGGAGATTTCGCCCGAGCACCGGAGGGTTCTTTCGGGTGAAGCGCGTGGGGCCGGGGCGGCGTGCGTGCGAGCCCTGCTGCGCGTGCTGTCGTTGATGTACGGCCTCGCCGTGCACGTCCGAAACTTCCTCTACGACAAGGGCCTGCGGCGGGAGCGCCGGGTCGACAAGCCGGTCATCTCCATCGGCAACATCACGACGGGCGGCACGGGCAAGACGCCGGCGGTCGAGCACGTGGTCAAGTGGTTCCTGAAGCGCGGCGTTCGGCCGGCGATCCTCAGCCGCGGATACCGATCGAAGGGCGGCCGGAACGACGAAGCCCTGGTGCTCGCCGCCCGCCTGCCGGGCGTCCCGCACCGCCAGCAGCCCGGCCGTTTCCGCGCCGCCGTCGAGGCCATCCAGCACGACCACGCGAACGTCCTCGTGCTGGACGACGGTTTCCAGCACCGGCAACTGGCGCGGTTTGCCGACATCGTGCTGATCGACGCCACCTGCCCGTTCGGCTATGGCCACCTGCTCCCGCGCGGCTTGCTGCGGGAGCCGGCCGAGAACATCCGCCGCGCCGACGCTATCGTCGTCACCCGCTGCGACCTGGTCGACGCCGCCGCGCTGACGGAACTGATGGACCGCCTCGACGCGCTGGCGCCCGAGGTCCCCAAGGCGACGGCGATGCACAGGCCCGCGGCGGTCGGGGCGTATCCGAATGGCGAGCCGCAGAATCCGGCGGCGCTGGCTGGCAAGGGTCTGGGGCTCTTCTCCTCCATCGGCAATCCAAAGGCGTTCCGGCGGACGGTCGAGCAACTTGGGGCGACCATCGCGTGGTCCACGGAGTTCCCCGACCACCACTGGTACACCGGGGACGACGTGGCCGACATCCTCCGCGCCGGGGATGCGGCGGAAGCGTTCGTGACAACCGAGAAGGATGCCGTTAAACTGGGTGGTCTCTGGCCGCAGGATCGGGCGCTGATGATCCTGCGGGTGGAGATGGAGATCCTGTCGGGCGAAGACGAGCTGAACAAGCTGCTGGAGGAGGCGCTCCAGGCTGCGAAGTATGGCGAAGAAGAAGAGAAAGAAGAATAGGGACGGCTTCCTCCGCCGCGTCCAGTATGCGATCGAGTATGTGTTCGTGCGGGCGCTTTCCGGACTGATCGGGATGATGCCGGAGCGCCTGGCCGTATTCGCCGGGCAAGCCTTGGGCACCATTTACTGGCTTGTGGGCTTCTACCGCCGCCGGATCGCGCGGAAGAACATCGAGAAGGCCATGCCCGGCGAGCGGACCCAGCGAGAGGTCGGCCGGCTGGTAAGAGAGGTCTTCATCCACATCGGGCTCAGCACGGTGGAGACGCTCTGGATGCGGACCCATGTCACCCGGGAGAACATCGAGGAGCGGTTCCCGGTGGAAGGTGTGGAGCCGGCCAAACAGGCGCTGACGGGAGGACGCGGAGGGATCGCGTTCACCCCGCACCTGGGAAACTGGGAGCTGTTCGGCGGGTGCATGGCCGCTCACCTGGGCCGGTTCAATGCGCTGGCGCGGCCGGTGAACAACCCGCTGGTCAGGGCGTACACGACGCGGCTGCGCGAGAACCTGGGGATGAGGGTACTGAGCACGCGCGACGGCGTCCGCCCGATGATCAAGGCGCTGAAGAACGGCGAGGGTCTGGCCATCCTCATCGACCAGCATGTTAGCCGGGCGTTCGCGTCGGTCACATTCTTCGGCCGCGAAGCCGCCACCACCGCGGTGGTCGCTTCACTGGCGCTGCGGATGGACCTGCCCACTTTCATGGCATACTCTCTGCGCGACGGCCACAGCTTCCGCCACCACGGCTACCTCGTCGGCCCGCTGGACCTGGTCCGGACGGGCGACCACGACGCGGACGTGCACGCGAACACGCAGATGTTCAACGATGAGCTGGAGAAGATCGTCCGCCAGCACCCCGGGCAGTGGCTGTGGACGCACCGGCGGTGGAAGCTGGCAGAGCGGAAGGCGCGGCGCCGGAAGAAGCAGCGCCAAGCGGCGCCCGCAACTGAGGAGTGCTCTCCGAATGTCCGAGAGGCTTGCTGAACTTGTCACCGGGCTCGCCAAGCGCCGGATCCTCGTGGCCGGAGATTACATGCTCGACCGCTACCTGTGGGGCTCGGTGGATCGGATTTCGCAAGAGGCGCCCATCCCCGTGCTCAAGGTGGACCGGCGGGATCATCGCCCGGGCGGCGCCGGCAGCGTGGCCGCCGCCCTGGCGGCGCTCGGGGCCAGGGCCGTCGCCGCGGGGATCGTCGGCCGGGACGCGGACGGGAAGCTGCTGCGCGGGCTGCTCCGAGCGTCGGGGGTCAGCACGGCGGGGATCCTGACCGACCGCTCCCGCCCCACCACCGTCAAGACACGGATGATCGCGCGGTCCCAGCAAATGCTGCGCGTCGACGAAGAGTCGAGTGCCGAGACCGACGCAGCCATGGCGGGGCGTCTTGGCGCGTTCTGCATCAAAGCCGCGGCGACCGCCGACGCGGTGGTGGTGCAGGACCACGCCAAAGGCGCGGTCACCCGCGGGTTGGTCCGCGAGCTGGTCGGCGCCTGCCGGAAGCACCCCGTTCCGCTCATTGTCGATCCCGCGCCCACGGGCGATTACACCCACTACCGCGGCGTGACGTTCCTCACGCCGAACCGCGCCGAGAGCCAACACGCGACGGGCATCCGGATCACCGATGAAGACGCCGCCGCGCGCGCCGGGCGCCGACTCGTCCGGGACCTGAACCTGAAGGCGGCAGTGATCACGCTGGACCGCGAAGGCATGGCCGTGACGGAAAAGGGCAAAGGAACGGTGATGGTGCCGGCCACCGCGCTCGAAGTCTTCGACGTCACCGGCGCCGGCGACGTGGTGGCGGCCACCATCGCGCTCGCCCTGGCCGGCGGCGAGAGCGTGCTGGACGCCGCTCGGCTGGCCAACGTGGCCGCGGGCATCGAAGTGGGAAAGGTCGGCGTCGGCACCGTGTCCAAACGCGAAATCCTCGAGCGCATCCAGGGCGGAGTTGAATCCAGGGTCAAGTCGCGGCCGGACCTGGCCACGATCTGTTCGGACCTCCACTCGCGCGGCCGGACCATCGTGTTCACCAACGGCTGCTTCGACCTGCTTCACATCGGCCACGTGAAGCTGCTCTCTCAGGCCAAGAGATTCGGCGACGCGCTGATTGTGGCCATCAACTCCGACGCATCCACGCGGCGCATCAAAGGCCCCGGCCGCCCTATCATCCCGGAGGACGCCCGCGCCGGGATGCTCGCCGCTCTCGAATGTGTGGATTACGTGACCGTCTACGACGAAGACACGCCCATTCCGCTGTTGAAGCTGGTGCGGCCGGACGTGATCGTCAAGGGCGGCGAATACGGGAAAGAGGGAGTGGTGGGCGGCAGACTGGTCGAATCGATGGGCGGGCGAATCGAGGCCGTGCCGATGGTGGAGGGCTTTTCGACCACCCAGGTCGCCGAGAGGGCCCGCCGCAATGCCAAGAAGAAGAGATCGGGGGGCCGCGGATATGTCCGATAGCGCCGGCGAGGTGGCGAGGCTGTTGGAGCAGTCAGCGGCCGCGCTAAAGCAGTTGCACGAACAGGCCCGGACGATAGCCGACATCGCCGAGGCGGTCGCCGGGACGCTGAGGTCCGGCGGCACGCTGTTGTTGTGCGGCAACGGCGGAAGCGCCGCCCAGTGCCAACACGTGGCGGCCGAACTCACCGGGCGCTTCAAGCTGGAGCGCCGCGGACTGCGGGCCATCGCTCTGACGGCCGATACCTCGGCCCTGACGGCGCTGGGTAACGACTACGGGTTCGAGAACGTTTTTGCCCGCCAAGTCGAGGCGCTCGGCCGCCCCGGCGACATGCTGATGGGCCTGAGCACGAGCGGCGGCTCGAAGAACGTCGTGAAGGCGTTCGAGAAGGCCGAAGAAATCGGCATGACGACCGTCGCGCTGGTCGGGCCGAAGGGCGGAGTGCTGGCCGACGCGGCCGACCTCTGCCTCGCCGCGCCGGGCGACACGACCGCCAACGTGCAGGAGTGCCACATCGCCGCATTGCACGTCGTGTGCGACATCGTTGAGCGCGAACTCGCGGACTGAGTACGACGAATGGGCAGGAAGGCTGCGTTCCTCGACCGGGACGGAACGATCATAACGGAAGCCGGCGCATTGGCCGCCGATCCCGGGATCGATCCGCTGCCCGAGGCGATCCCGGCGATCAGGAAGCTTCGGGCCGCCGGGTTCCTCATCGTCGTCGTGACCAATCAGTCGGGGATCGCCCGGGGTTACTACACCGAGGAGGACCTCGGCGTGGCGCACGAGGCGCTGCTGGCCAAGTTCGCCGACCACGACGCGGCCGTCGATGCCGTGTACTACTGCCCGCACCTGCCCGAGGGCGAGATCGCGCGCTATGCAACGGAGTGCGACTGCCGCAAGCCGAAGCCCGGCATGCTCCTCCGCGCGGCGGAAGAACTCGACATCGACCTGGGCAGCTCGTACCTGGTCGGCGACGCCGAGCGCGACATCGAGGCGGGACGGGCCGCCGGGTGCAAGGGCACGGCGCTCATCCGGCGGGACGCGCAGGCGCCGTTCACCATCGATCCCGGGCCGACCACCCAGTGGCAGCGGATTTCGCAACAGATGAATGAGGCGGCGGAAAGCGCGGCCGACGCCATCGTGCCGGACGTCAACGCCGCAGCGGATTGGATACTCGATGTGGAGAAGATGAATGGCTGAACCCGTCAGGCTCGCGGTGCTGCTCTCCGGCGGGGGCACGACCCTGGAGAACATCTTCACGAAGATCAACGAAGGGAAGCTGGACGCGAAGGTGGCCGTCGTGATCGGCTCGCGGCCCGACGCCTATGGCCTGGAACGCGCCCGCAACCACAACGTCGAGGCCGTCGTGGTCGAGCGGAAGAAGTTCAAAGACGCCGAGTCGTTCAGCAACGCCCTGAACGCCAAGCTCGACGAATACGACGTGGACCTGGTGTGTCTGGCCGGCTTCATGGTGATATGGAACATGTCCGACAGGTATCTCGACCGTGTGATGAACATCCATCCGGCGCTCATCCCGGCGTTCTGCGGCAAGGGCTGCTACGGCCACTACGTCCACGAGGCGGTGCTCGAGTACGGCGCCAAGGTGTCGGGCTGCACCGTGCACTTCGCCGACCGGGTGTATGATCACGGCCCGGTGATCGTGCAGAAGACCGTCCCGGTGCTCGACGACGATACCCCCGATACGCTGGCCGCGCGGGTGTTCGAGAAGGAATGCGAGGCGTATCCCGAGGCGATCCAGCTCTTCGCGGAGGGCCGCCTCAAGATCGAAGGCCGGCGGGTGCGGATACTCCCCAGGAATGAAGCCACCAGTTGACGGCGCCAAACGAATCAAGAGCCTGCTGATCATCGCGGGCGAGCAGTCCGGCGACGCGCACGGTGCGGCACTGGTGCGCGACTTGCGGAAGCAGGAGCCGCGCCTCCACGTGGCGGGGCTGGGCGGCCCGAAGATGGCCGCCGAGGGGGTCGAGTTGATCCGTGACTTCACCGCGCACGCCATCATCGGCCTGGGCGGGCTGATGAAGAACATGCTCGGCTTCGTGCAGTCCTACCGCGCCATCCGCCACCGGCTCAGCGTGCATCGGCCCGACGCCATCATCCTCATCGACTTCCCCGACTTCAACCTGCTGGTCGCGCAGCACGCCAAGCGGGTGGGCGTGCCCGTCATCTACTACATCAGCCCGCACATCTGGGCCTGGCGGCGGGGCCGAATGAAGAAGATCGTCAAACGCGTCCGCAAGATGCTCGTCTTCTTCGAGTTCGAGAAGGAGTTGTACGAGCGCGCCGGAGTGGACGTGACCCTGGTGGGTCACCCGCTGCTCGACACACTGGCCGAAAAGCTCGCAACCGGCAGCCGTGCGGCGGCGCGGCGGTCGCTGGGCCTGGCGGAGGCGGGGACGGTGATCGGCATACTTCCGGGCAGCCGGCGAAAAGAGATCGAGCTCGTCTTCCCGATCCTGCTGAAGACGGCCGAGATCATGCAGCGCGAGATGAGCGATCTGAGGTTTGTCTCCGCGCGGGCCGCCGGCCTCGATGCGGAGCGCTTCCGAAGGGTCGTCGCCCGGCACGGCCTCGACCTGACGGTCGTCTCCGGGCGCGCCCACGACGTCATGCTCGCCTCGAACCTGCTGCTCACCTGCTCGGGCACGGCGACGCTCGAAGCCGGCCTGCTGGGGACGCCGATGGTGGTCACGTACAGGGCGGACATGGTTTCGTACATGATCTTCGGGCCGTTTATCTCACCGGCGGACTACGCGCTGGTCAACATCGCGGCCGGCGAGCGGATCGTGCCGGAGTTTTACCTGTTCGACGCCAAACCCCGCCTGATCGCGGCCACCGCCTTGGAGATGCTGCGCGGCGACCTGGACGAGCCCCGGCGGAAGCTGGCCGTCCTGCGCCAGAAGCTCGGGCAGCCCGGCGCCTCAGCGCGGGCCGCGGCTGAGATTCTCAAGCTCATCTGAAGGGCCGCCGGCCCGGCCAAAAGGGAGGTCAATCCCTCGTCGCCCCGGCTCGTCCGGGGCGAGCTGCCTTCTCCGCGACCAGGCCGGATCGGGTCATGCGGAAGCCGCGGAATCTGCGCTTGTAGGCGGGCGCCTCTCCCATCGACACGCGGATGATCAGGTCCTTCGGCAAGAGCAGCGCGGAATGCAGGTTGCACCACATCGGGACCCCCTCGGCGCCGGCGAAGTTCATCGTCCGGTCGATCTTGCCGTGGTGTTTCTTGATCAGCTTGTCCAGGATGCGGTAGCGCGAGAAGAAGCCGAGGTAGTCGTCGACCGTCTTCGAATTGTACAGCTTGCGGAAGCTGTTGGCGGCGAAGACGGCCCCATTTGTGGCCCGGCGCACGGCGATCGCCTTGTGATCGAACTCGACCATCACGGCGTCGGGCGGATTCCCGCCGGCGATGAGCATGTTGGTCCCGCAGGCGCGCGGCCCCTTCCGGACGATCGCGATGCCCTCCTGGACCGTCGCCGCGTACTGCGCCACCTTGCGGAGCATGAAGCACGTCGAGATGCCTTTGAGCGAATCGCCATCTGCGCCGCCCCCGTAGGCGGTGTTGTTGGACGTGACGATGCCCTTGTCGTTCATCAGCGTCCAGCCGTTGATGATGCCGCACCAGGTCACGGTGAGGAACCGGTGCCCCTTGTCGGGCGCCGCGTGCATCAGGATGGCGCCGTACTTGCCGACGCCCGCGTCGTAGAAGTCGAGGTTGCGGCCCGCGATCAGCTCGCCGGTCTTGGTCGCCTTGCCGAACACCGCGAAGGAGGTGCACCTCATCCCGTCGCCGTCGTCGAGGTCCTTGAGTCCGTTGTCCTGGTCGTCCTGAAGATACCAGCGGAACGGCTGCCCGCGGTCGACGTCGCCGAACAGTTGCATGGCGACGCAGTCCCAGTAGTCGATGCCTGCGGCCTTGGCGAGCGCCTTGAGCTCGCGCCGAAATTCCGGCGGCTGGTGCTGCTCCATCACCTTCGTGCCGTCGATCAGCCGCTTGTGCGAGGCGCCAAGATACATGTCGCCGATCAGCGCCTTGCAGGCTTTCCGGATCTCTTTGCGGAGGAGCCGGCCGTGCTGTTCGCCCATCTGCTCGGGCGTGCCGGCCACGTGAAGAACGAGATAGCCGTCGATCCGCTTGAGCGAGCCCTGCGGCTTCGGTCTGGTGTCTGGCCGCCCGTTCGGCGGGGGCTCGGCCCCGTTGCAGGAGACGGCGAAAACCAGCAACGCCGCCCAAGCCGTCCTATACCACCTCATAAGTTCCCCCATTTCAACGACTTGCATGCGGTGTTGCGAGCCCGCTCATTCGAGGATGCTCCTCGGCACGCCGATGTCGACGACGGTGACTTGGCCGGTCATTTCGGGGCCGCGGTTGCGCGTGAAGCCGGTCTTCGGCAGGGCGAAGGTGGCGGTGCGATCGGCGCGAACGCAGCAGCCGAGTATCTCGCCCGTGTTCGCGTCGAGGCCGGATGGGATGTCGATAGCCAGCACGGGCTTCCCGGCGGCGTTGATGACTTGGATCGCCGATGCGTACGGTTCGCGGACCTCGCCCGACAGCCCCGTTCCCAGCAGCGCGTCAACAATGAGGTCGGACCCCGAGAAGTCCGACTCGCCCGGTGCAGACTGCCGGATGTCGAGCCGCATCTTCTCTGCGATCTGAAGATTGACGAGCGCGTCGCCGCCGATCTTGTCGCGCGGCGAACAGAGGTGGACGGTGACCGCGAGACCGTGGTTGTGCAAGTGACGCGCAACGACGAATCCATCGCCGCCGTTGTTGCCTCGGCCGCAGACGACGGCGACATGGGCGTTTTCCTGCCCGCCGAGCATTTCGAGCGCCACGTCCGCGGCACCCCGTCCGGCGTTCTCCATCAGGATCACGCCCGGCATGGCATAGTCCTCGATGGCAATCCGGTCCACCTCGCGAATTTGCTCTCGGGTCACGTGTCGCACAGCGGGCACCTGCATGCACTCCATTGTACCGCGTTTGCGGCGCCCGAGCCACCCCGCATCCGTGAAGGAGAATGGATGAAAGCTCAGGTGTAGTGCAGATAGGCGCTGGCCCGGCAGTCGCGGTCCGCCACCACCCGCACCCAGTGGGCGCTGAAGCCGGCCTGGAACTCGTGATGCACGTAGCCTCTGCCCGGCACCTCGAAGGTGTCGTAGGTCTTCCACGACGCGTTGC
Source organism: uncultured Planctomycetota bacterium (assembly GCA_964505325.1). Taxonomy (GTDB): domain Bacteria; phylum Planctomycetota; class PUPC01; order PUPC01; family PUPC01; genus CAZDHT01. Next base: position 28,664 of record CAZDHT010000034.1, read on the forward strand.
CGAGGAAGTCGACCTCGACCGCGAACGCCACCGGCGCGTCGGCGTCGTGCGCCAGATGGAGCACCTTCTTGTCAAACCCGGTCATCAGGTACGGGTCGGACGGTTCGCCGGCCGTGACAGGCTCGTCCCACCAGGGCCCGCCCCAGCCTTTGGGCGCCCCGAACTGCCACAGGTCGTCCGTCTTGCCGAACCACAGGTTGGACTGCGGCTCGCCGGTCAGGCGGTTGGCGGCGCCGGACGGGCTGGCGTCGTCCGAGCCGAGCACGAGCATTCCGCGGTACGTGCAGAAGTCGCCCAGCACCCACAAGTGGGTGGAGATTGGCCGAACACCCCACACGCGGTTCCCGTAGGCCCAGGTGAACAGCTCGTAGAAGGCGCCGTGGCAGTCCATCAGGAAGCGCTCGTGTCCGACCTCGCGGATGCGGGGCCACTCGGTCGACCACATGTGGTCGAACGTGTGGCTGGCTTTGGGCAGGCGGTAGCGCGTCCACTTCCCGTCATCCTTGGTGAACACTTCGAGAATGGCCGAGGCGCGGTCCCATCCCGTGGCGAAGATAGTGCCGCCGAAGTTGATACGGCCGGTGACCTCGACGAACGGCTTCTCTTCGAGGATCGTCCAGGCCGTGCCGTCCCACTCGGCGAGACGACCGACGGCGACTTTGCCCTCGTAGTCCGGCGGACCGTAGCTGTTGTTGGCGACGACCACCCGCCCGTAGTCACAGTGCGCCGCCTTGAAGTGCGGGACGTTGTAGTGAGTGTCGCTCACGTCCGGGAGCTTCAGCTCTTGGACCAGATCGAAGAGCTGCCGGACTTCGAGCGAGTGCACGTCCATCTCAAAGAACTCACCCTCCATCCCGAGCATGTAGACCTTGTTCTCCGGGTCGTCCAGATGCTTCATCGTCGAGCAGATGCGCACCTCGAGCAGTGCTTCGATGGTGCGGACGTTGCGTTCGGCATCGATGACCCACGGTCCGATGATGAGTTGGCTCGACTCGAAGTGGACGAAGCGATTGGTGTACGTGCCGACGTAACTCTCCGGGCGCTGGACGATGTTCAGGCTCTCGTCGATCTCGTAGAGTCCGGTCCCGACGCCGGACTTCGACTTGCTGGAGACGTACGTCACGGCCCACAGTCGGTCGGCCCAGGGCATCAGCGCACCGACGCCGCATTCGGTCCGGGGCGGTCCGAGGCCGGCCTTGAGGCACAGGCCGGGAAGAATCCCGCTGATGTTGAGTGGCTGCGTCATCATCGACCTCCCA
>CAZDHT010000035.1:0-27694 GCA_964505325.1 uncultured Planctomycetota bacterium
CCTCTATTTATTATCACTTCAGCCAAGTGAGAAGACGGTGTGCCCTGAAAGGGCAGCATTCGACAGCCCAGGGCAACGCCCTGGGAAACCGTCATGAATCGAACCCAAGCCCTGTAAGGGCGAAACCGAGACGTGACGCCCCTTCAGGGCTCCACGGTAATCTGTCCCTGGTTCCTGGGGCGTTGCCCCCCTTCGGCCGTGAGCTCAGGGCCGAACGGCAGGCTGTCGAATTGCGCCCCTTCGGGGCTTGGCCGGAAGTCAGCGGAAAAGCGCCTTCTCACTTGGCTGAAGTGTTGCGAATCTGGGAGTTCTGGAGACACGGTACGTGGCTTCTGGCATCAGAGCCTGACGCAGGCCGATGGGAGCGGGAGCCCTGTCAGGCACGGTGAGAGCGACGGTGGTGAGTTGACATTCTGGTATCGGGTTGGTCCGGGGGCGGGAACGGCGTCCTGGTGGCACGGGCATCTCGCCCGTGGGCGCGCCCGGCCCGGTGGTTCACCTCCGTGAGGACTGACTGGCCGCCGCACAGGCTGCGACAAGGGAGAACAACCCATGCTCGGCAAAGCAGGCGCCTTTCACTCCGTCTTCCAGAGCCGCCAGCATACGCTCTGTCCAGACCGCCGGTTCGGCCCAGTCGATACTCCCAGCGGGGGGTATTTTCAGGCGGCGAGAGCACAACAGGGCCAAAAGGTGTCCCATTGTCCGCTCCGAATCAAGCAGCGAAGCTGGAGCATGGCCTCGGCACGACGGGCGTGCCAGCTCATCCGACTGGTGATCTTCATCCGCTGGGCCACCACGTGCCCGCACGCGGATTCGACAACGCCGCTGCCTTGATACTGCGCACCTGTGCACGCTTGGTGGGACAAGTCGCCGTGGGCCAGGCCACGGGACGGGCGGGCGAGTTCCCGACCCGCACGCGGCGTGCGTGGGGGCCGACCGCCAAGCGCGCCGCCGCACGCTACGAAAGGCATAGCACGGCGGCCATCCGCCGGGTGACCGGCTCGCCGATCATCTGGAAAGAGCTCCGGACGCCCCGGCTGCGCCGGAAGGGCCACGCGACCCTCGCCGTCGTGGTCACCGGCCTGGCGCACCTGGCCGTGTACGGGATGTGGAGCGGGGGCGACTTCCTCGGGTCGTCAGCGGTCCACACCGGATACATGGTGGTCATTCTTTCCCGGGCGGCCATCTGCACGGCGGTGCTGGCCGGCACGGCGATTGGCGCCGAGAAGGAGTCCCGATGCTGGCCGCTTCTGCTGAGCACCACGCTGAGTGACGCCCATATCGTGATCGGCAAGGGCATCGGCGTATTTCGCCGCTGCTTCCCGGTGTAGGCCCTGCTGTTCCTCCACATCAGCCTGTTCGCCCCGATGGGATACGTCCTCCATCCCGCCATGTTCCTGCACCTGCCGATGGTGGTGGGGTAGGCCGTCGTGTTCCTCACGGGCGCGGGGTTTTACTTCGGCGCACGGTTCAAGCGCACCACGACGGCGGTCGTGGCGACGTTCGCCTTGGCACTGTTCGCGTGGGTTGTCCTTCCCGGGCTGGCGGACGAGATCATATGGCCCAGGCACGAAGGGTCCTTCGCTTTAGCCAGCCCTCAGCATCAGGTGGTCGTGCTCGCCGAGGGGAGCTGCGGCCGGAGCAATGCAAGGAGGGCGTTCGCCCGGCTCTCATACGATTGGCCGGCCGAGACGTTCGGCGCCACCACCTGGGCGATGGCCATCATCACGGTTGTGTACTGCTTCGTCGGCGGAGCGTTCATGCGGCAGGCCGCGAAGAGGCTGCGGAAGAACGTGTTCTAAGAAACTATCTCAAAAGGTCGTTTGTGCTGGTGGCACGGGCATCTCGCCCGTGAGAATTACGGCCAAGCCTGCGCTTAGCGGAGCCGAAGGGATGGCCGTACCACGGTTTTGGGATAGTCTCTGAGGCCGTTCCTGACGGGCCCTCCCCTCTGCCCGCCGGTGGTCAGTCAGTGCCCGCCGTGTTCTTTGAGCAGCTCCTCGACGTCGTGGTGCCCCTCAGATTGCGCGTAGTACAGAGGGGTGAGGCCGTGGTCCGTCTGGGCGTTCACGTCCGCGCCCTCGGCGATGAGCAGCTTGGCCACTTCCCTGTTGCCCCAGGACGCGGCGAAGTGCAGCGGGGTGTTGTCGTCGTAGTTCTTTGCGTTGACGTCCGCCCCCCGTCCGATGAGCAGCTTGACAATGTGTTCGTGCCCGCCGGATGCCGCGTAGTGCAGCGGCGTGTCGCCCGCCCGGTCTCGCAGGTTCACGTCGCTCCCTTCGGCCAGAAGCTTCTCGACCTCGTCCATCTGCCCCTTCGAGGCCGCGTTGTGGAAGGGAGTCTCGCTCTTGGTCTCCCATACGCTCATCTTCACCTCCCTAGTGATAAGCGGCGTGGCCGGCGCCTGGCGCCTCTACCTCGTCGAGGCAGCCCGGCCCTCCACTCGTGACCCTCTCTCTCGGTATTATACTACCACCATAGCCCTGCGGCGACAAGGAACGTTTTGGAGCTTTTTCACGTTTGCTCTCAGCTCGCCGAGGGGAAGCGCGGCTATGACTCGGCCGCCGCAGGAAGGTTGCAGATCCTCTCGAACGCGGCGCAGATGGCGTCGATGTTTTCGAGCGGCACGTCCGGCTCGCACTCCGCCGTGAGCATCAGGCCGCCCTCCTCCATCTTCAGCCCCTCGAACACCTCCCCGATGTGGTCCTCGATTTCCGCCGGCGTGGCGAACGGGAAGAGCTGGCGGTCGAGGTCCTGGTTCAGGGCCACCTTGCCCTTGGCCATCCGCTGCAACCCGTCCAGGCCGTTCGCCCGGATCTGCGGGTTCAACACCCGCACGCCGGCCTCGATGAGGTCGGGGATGATTTCGAGGACGTGGCCGTCGGTGTGCAGATAGATGGGCACGTCCGCCTCGCGGCAGGGAGCGAACATCCGCTCGTACGAGGGCTTGATGAACCGCCGCCACATCGCCGGGCTCATCGGCAGCGAGTCCTGCAGCCCGAGGTCGTCCCCGAAAGTCATGTACTCCGCGCCGAGCTCCAGGTACTTGCGGATGACCGCCGAGTTGTAGGTTTCGACCATCGCAATGAGCGGGCTCAGCCGGGGATCGTCCGCGGCCATGTCCGTCATCAGGTTCTCGAAGCCGCGGAGGTAGTACAGCTTCATATACATGAAGCCGTGCCGCAGGCCGCCGCCCGTGGCCAGGTCGCCGCGCCTCCTGGCGTCGTCCAGTTGACGCTTAATCTGCGCCCATTCGCGGCGCGGGCCGAACGCGTCGTCCGTCATCGGGTCGGGCGGGGTGTAGTCGGCCACGTTCGACCAGTCTTCGAGCGGATACTCCACCGGCATGCTGGACAGGCCCGGCTCGATGTTGTCCCACACGGTCCCCCAACAGTCGGTGTGCCGCCCGGGCTGGTACAGGGGGTCGGCGGCGTGGCCGAATCCCTTCTCCGGCCGCTTGTACCCGGGGAAGACGCGCGGGTGCGCCAGCACGACTTCCTCCAACTCCTCGCGGTACTTCGCCCACGTTGCAGGCATCAGCGACACGTGGCAGATGTCCCACTCGGGACGATCGAAGTAGATCGTCTTGAGGAAATTGACCGTGTGCCGGTTGCGGCCTTCGTAGCTGATCATACGACAACGTCCCTTCGCTGTGCGATTATATCGTGCGAGATCGTTCGGGTTCAAGGGCCACGGAGGGGAAATCCGGGCGGCGTTGCGCGGCGCGGCGTTCAAGCCGGCCCCGGCCTGGCGAATCAGGCGTTGCTGAGCCTCGCGGCCGAGGCGCTCTGCGGAGCCGCGCGGCGCTCGGGCAGCCCAAACAGCCCGACCAGGATCCCCACCGCCGCCCCCACCTCGTGGGCGAGCGGGACAGGCAAGACGCCGGACTCCCCGCCGCTCACGAACACGGCAGAACCCGTCGCCATCTCATAAATGACCTTGGCCGCCAGCGCGATCAACGCCGTCCCGGCGGCCGCGACCCAGCCCCACCGCCGCGCCCGCACGTTGTCCCGCAGAACGGACACGGCCAGCAGGGTGTACGCCGCCGAGTCAAGTCCGGACAGCCCGCGATACGTGCTCATGCCCGGCATCAGCGCCCAGCTTACGAGGGGAATGGCAACCGCCGCCCCGGCCACACTCAGCAGGAACCGCCGGCGGGACCGCTGCTCGCAGGCCCAGCCGAGGCACCCCAGCGTAAGGGCGTCCCAAAACAGGTGCTGCAAAGAGAAATGCGTCCAGTGACACGTCACCATCCGCCAGAGCTCGCCGCGCGCCAGCGCCGCGCGGTCGTATTCCAGCAGCCTGGCAGCGCCGGGCAACGCGTAGATGCCAACCGCCGCCAGCACGAACAGCAGCGAGGCGCACGGGATGCGCCTCGCTGCTGCCGAACGGAACCCTGGGGTGACACGGCGGCTCATTCCTCTGACTCCCCTCCTCTGCGCTTCCGGCGTCGCGCCGCCAGCACCCCGATGGCCAGGCCCGCCGCCACGAGCGCAGTGACCGGGTCCATCGCTCCGCCGTAGCCGCCCCCGCTTCGGGAACGGCGCCTGGGACGCGGAGCGGAAGCTGCCGGACGAGCGGCCGGCCGCGGACGCACTGCGGGGCTCGGCTCCTTCTGCCGAGGCGCGGCGGCCATAGGCCCAAGGTCCGCTGCACTGGCCAGCCGCGCCGTCTCCAGCTTCCGTCGCAGCTCCGCCCGTTTCTTCCGGTCGCGCTCGATCCGCAAGGCGTTGCGGCGCGCGATGCGCCACCGGTCATACTCGGCGTTGTTCTCCAGAACGATGAACGAGGTGTACTCCGTCGCAATGGAGTATCCCTCGCCCAGCCGGATCACTTCGTCCAGCACCGGGTCCCGCGACCCGGTGCGGTCGGCCCGCTTCAACAGGTGGTCGATCTTGTGCCAGGCCCACATCCGCTCGATTTCCGGGTTGCCGTCGTCTGTTTCCGGAAGCCGCACGCGGGCCGTCTGCTTGTAGGGGCGGCCGGCGATCTCCGCTTGGACCGTCAGGGTCACCGGGCCGGGCTTGCGGTACCGGCCGTACAGCCGCACCGGCGTTCCGTGATACAGGTTGGGGAGCGTGCTCGGCTCGAGGCGGTCAACCCGTCCGCCGGCGAACGCGATACGCAGGTTGGTCATCACCGGATGCATCAGCTTGCGGCGGAACGCCTTCGCTTGGCGGGCGAAGTTGTCGCCCTGCGAGATGAACGCCGCCAGCCCGCCGGCGTCCTTGGCCAACTGTTCGAGCAACGGCCGGTTGACCTCGTTGCCCACGCCGATGCAGAAGACCCGCGCGTTGCGCGGCCGCTCCTTGATCAGGCGCAATAGCGTGGACCGCTCGCCCTGCTGCGTCATCCCGTCGCTGAGGATGACCACGTTCAGCGAGCGGTCCGGGCCGCCGTACTTGTACGCGGCGGTCATCGCGGGGTTCAGGACGGTGCCTCCTCGCGCCTCCTGGCTGTTGAGGAACTCGGTCCCGGCCTTCCTGGCTTCCGCGTCCGCCTTGCGAAGTCGGTTGAACAGGGTCCGCGCCGCGACGTTGAAGGTGATGATTTCGAAGCCGTCATCGGCGCCGAGGGTGTCGATGAACGCGGCAATCGAGTTGCGCGAGAGGGTCAGTTTGCTGTCGTAGGCCATGCTGCCCGAGATGTCGAGCACAAACACGTAGTCCATTCCTGTTTCCTTGCGGGCCAGCTCTTTGCCCGCGGTCAGGGTCAGGCAGAAGTAGCCGTCCTCCGGCGACTGCCTGGAGAAGATAACGTCGATGCCGGTCTTGGGCCGCGACAGTTGATACGCCAGCACCACGTCGCGGTTCAGATTGCCGCCGCTCGTCTCGAGGCTGGCCTGCCAATACGACTCGTTGTGCCGGTTAATCACAAACCCCTTCTCGTGGCTGGTGCTCTCCATCGCGATGACGGGCACCTCGGACCTGACCTCCAGCGACACGGCGAACTTCCCGGTGGTCTTCTGGTTCGCGCTGCTTCGCGTAGTGGTGGCAAGCGGATACACGTACGTCGCCCAATCGTGATCGACGTCCAGTTCCTGGTAATAACAGACCCGCACCTTCTGCCGGGCCTTCGGCCCGATGGGAAAGATGCGCATCTCGAAGCGCTTGTAGTCGGCCTGCTCCAGGAGGCCGGGGTCCCGGTTCCGGCGTTTGTAGCTTTCGTAGATCTCGCGGGCCCGCTTCTTCTCCACCACCTCGCCGATCATCTCCTTGTCGTCGATCCACATGCTGAAGTTGGCGACCGACGCGGATTTCGGGACCGGGAAGGTGTACAGCGCCTCCACCTGCCGGTTCTCGAGATTCTGAAAGACCTGGGTGACCTCGGTCACCGCGATGCCGTTGTTCACGGTCACCTTGACGTCGTGCTCCACGATTTCGAGCACGCCCCCGAACCCGCCGTCAGCGATCAGCAGGCCCGACGCTTCGCAGACGGGAAGCGGCGCGGCCAACACCAGAACGACTCTGAGGATCCATCCCAGGTGGCGCAGCCCGGGCCGTTTTGGTTCCATCGTTTCCGTTCTCATCGCTCCACCTCCGACAACGAGTGCAATAAGGTTCCGCTCATACGACCTCTTCTCACGTGTCCTTCCATATGCGCCCTCCTTCAAATTGAGCCGTTGTTCCGCCATGTCCACCTCCGGCCAGCGTAGAGCAAGTAGCGTGCCCGGCGTCAGGATAAAGTCGTAACATGCTAATATGGAAGGGATTAGCTTGGGCGAAGGGAACGGCCACAAGAAAAGCGACGAGGCCGCCTTGACAGTTCATGTATACTGCTATACAATACTTGTACACCGGAAGGAGTCATCGGATGCCCTTACTGTCCAGCCAGGAGCGTTCTCTTGTGACCGCCATCTCGGCGCTGGCCTACTGCAATCCGTTCGTGCCCGAACGAATCGCGTACGAACGGGAGGCGTTGGGAGAGGATTTCACGGAACGGGACCCGGTGTGGAGCTTGCGCACCGACCCATATCAGCAGCACCCGAACATCGCCAAGCTGCTGAGCCGCGCCGAGTCCCTCGCCAATCGCCTGCGTGACCGCCTCGCCCAGGGCGCCGACGCGAGCGGCCAGGACCTCGCCCTGTATGAAGACCTGGTTATCTACCTCCTCTTCTACCACACGGAACCGAAGTTCGGCGATGTGATCCTCGGAGCGCCGGAGCTTTCGCCGGACACGTTCGGCTTCTACGGCGAACTCCGCGACGAGGTCGAGCGCTTCCTGAAGATCCCCCAAGTGAAGCTGCCCAGCTCATACGAGGCGCCGCATCTGTTCGCCTGTTTCTTCCAGGTGCGCCGCGCGTTCCACCACATCTTCCGCTACATCATCGGTACGTCCATGGCCGCGGCGCGGCTGCGGGCGACCGTGTGGGAGTCGATCTTCACCCACGACATCCGGCGGTACCGCCGGATGCTGTACGAACGCATGGGAGACATCACCACGCTCGTCACGGGGCCGTCCGGAACGGGCAAGGAACTGGCCGCACGGGCGATTGCGTTCTCGCGGTACGTCCCCTTCGACGAGAAGGCGCGCCGGTTCACCGAGCGCCCGCGAAGCGCGTTCCTCCCTCTGAACCTGTCGGCGCTGTCGCCCACTCTCATCGAGTCGGAGCTGTTCGGCCATCGCCGCGGCGCTTTCACCGGCGCGCTCGAGGACCGCGTTGGCTGGCTGGAGGTGTGCTCGCCGAGCGGAACGGTCTTCCTCGACGAGATCGGCGACACCGACGTGGCCATCCAGGCCAAGCTGTTGCGCGTGATACAGACGCGGGCGTTCCAGCGCCTTGGCGAGACCGATACCCGCCACTTCCGCGGGAAGCTGATCGCGGCAACCAACCGCAACCTCGGCCGCGAAATGCGCGCCGGCCGCTTCCGCGAGGACCTCTATTATCGGTTGTGCTCCGACATCGTCACCACCCCCTCGCTCCACGAACAACTGCGCGAATCGCCCGGCGAACTCCGCAACCTCATCGTGTTCATCGCAAGGCAGGAGGCGGGCGAGGTGGCCGAAGAGCTGGCCGAGGAAGTCACCACCTGGATCGGCCAGAACCTGGGCGCGGAATACCCCTGGCCGGGGAACTTCCGTGAGCTGGAGCAGTGCGTCCGAAACGTACTCATCCGCAAGGAGTACGTCCCGCCCAGGCCGGCGGAGAGGAACACCCGCGAAGGCCTGGCCAACGATTTCTGCGACGGGACGGTGACGGCGGACGAGGTGCTGCGGCGGTACTGCACCATCGTGTACGCGCAGACGGGCAACTACGTGGAGACCGCCCGCCGCCTCGCGGTCGACCGGCGCACTGTGAAGAGCAAAATCGACCCGCAACTCCTGGGGAAACTCCGCAGAGAGCCCCTATGAGCGGGGCCTCGCTGCCCGCTCCGGTAACGGACCCCGCGGCGGAATAATTCCCGTGCTTTGTGCATATTTGCCCTCTCTGCCGCCTCTCCGGCCAAGTCCTTGCGCGGAGATGAAAACCGGGCGTCATAACCAGTTCGGTTAGTAGCAATTGTGCTCGCGAAAAGTTCTGCAAAATTCCCGGCCGGCTGGCACGCCATGTGCTGTAACATCCAATCGGTGCGGTGGCCGGCGCCAGTAGGCTGAATCGGGCCTCCCTTTACCTTCCGGATTCCGCTCTTCCGGCCCGATGGCCTGCAATATGGAAGTGGCCCCAACCCCCGAAAGTCCTGGCCACTCCCCCTGGGGCTTTCATGGGGCCCGCCGTGTCCACCGCACCGCCCCCTCTTTGGTCGGCAGCGTTGACACTTGCGTCCACTGCGCTGCGCTCACAGACGGTGCGCTGCTCGACTTTCAAATCTCGTCTGAGAGTAGGCACTGGGGGCGCTACAGGCTGAGTTCATCTTTGGCGAGAAGGGCCAACCGGCCCTGCTGGACGGTGGCGGAGACGCGGCCGTGCACGCCGAACGGGCCGACGCCTTTCTTCCTGAGCGTATGGACCGGCTTCCCGTTTCGCGCGTCGAAGACCTTCAGCTCGAACTGCTGCCGGTCTTGCACCTCGACCACCACGTGCGGCCCGAAGAGCCGAGGGACCAGGGTCACCAAAGGCTTCGCGTCGTAGCCGGTCTGCTCGAAGGTGAAGAGGCGCTTCCCGGTCTTGCAGTCGAGTCCGACGAAATAAAACCCCTGCCCCGGATGCGGAACGATTCCGTACGCCTTCTCCCCGTCGAAAATCACGGAGTGCATGGCGCGAGGCGACTTCGCGTTCTTGGGGTCCGTGTGCCACAGGACCTCCCCCGTTCGGCTCGACAGCATGTAGATGACCTTCTGGTCGTAGTCTTCCTTCAGCACCGTCAGGTAGCCGCCGCCGAGTGCGAAGCGCATCGCGGGCTCGCGGGTCAGATCGTTCTGATCAATGAGGCGCTTCCAGACGGTCTTCAGGCGGCGGGTGTCCACGGCGATGTAGTACCAGTTGTCGGTCACGACGAGCTGGTCGCCGTGATGTGCCGCGGGCAGCGCGCGGGGTCCGTTCGGCACCAAGGGATGGGCCTGGTGGAGCGACAGGTCCGGCAGTTCCAGCCGGCCGATGAGCTTGCCGGTCGCCCGATAGCGGGCGGTTACGTTGAAGGGCATTTTGCGCACGCTGATGAGCCGGTCGCCCTGGAAATACGGCTGGATGTAGATGTCGCCCATCTCCTTGACCTGCCATGCCACCTCGCCCGCCGGGCTGTCGGTGGGCAGGTAGAGGGCCAGCGTTTCGGTCTTTCCGGACAGTACGAGCAGGCCGCCGCTCATCACAGCGTGCTTGACCTCGAAATCGAACGGCCCGCGGAACCGCCAGCGAAGCTGATGGTCCTTTACGCCGAACGCCAGCACGTCGTACAGGCCGTGCACCACCACCAGGCCACCGTGCACAAAGGCTTCGAAGAAGCCGGGCTCCTGTCCCGTGCCTTTGAGCCGGATGTTAGGCACCTTCCAGAGCAGTTTGCCGGTGTTCAGATCGGCGCAGGCCAGGATGAATTTGTTGTCGAGCCGCTTGCGGACCCTGCCGCCGAGGAACAGCAGGTGCGGGTGCCTCGAGCGGTCGCCGCGGCGTTCGAGCACCAGCCAGTTGATCCCTTCGGCGTCGGCGAGGCCCTGTCGTCGCTCCTCCCGCGGCAGGACGATGGGGACGGGCGGGGCCCCCGGCGGGGGCGCGGTGACCCGTGGCCGGAACGCGGCGGGCACATCCAAGCTGCACACGCGCGCGGCATCGGCCAGTTGCCACAGCCGCCGGCGCCCGGCCACGCCTTCCGTCTTCGCGGCGCCCTGGAACAGCGCATTGAGGATGCTCTGGGCGGTCGACGTTCCGGGGAATTCCCACAGACGGTACAACTGCTCGTCCGCCGACCGGCGCTCCAGCTCACGGCGGGCGACCCGCTCGAACGAGGCGGCAAACTCAGAGGACCCCTTCTGGAGTCGGACCAGGCGTGAGGCGGCCAGCTCGCCGGCGCGAACCGTGAGCGGCTTGGGCAGCGGCGACACGGTGCTGAAGTAAAGCGGCAGGCCCTTGCGGATGAGCGCCAGGCTGCGATGCATCTCGAGAGAATAGAACGGCCCCTTCACGTAGGCCTCCGCCTTGCCGATGACCTCGTTCGCGGTGGACAGGATTTGCGTGGTGTCGTCCACGGCGATCGGTGCAACTGGATATTCGTGGTGCCCGTAGGTGCTGGTGATGCTGCGGAGGCAGCGTGCGGCGGCATCGGGCTCACCCTTCCGCTCGTAGGCATCGGCGAGCGCGAACAGGGTTTCGATTTCCTCGGACAGGCGGCTGGCGGTGCGGCTCATTCCCAGGCAGTTGGCGAGCTCCGGTCCGGCGCGGCCGGCGCGGATGGCGCTGCGGGCCAGCCGCTTGTGCACGCGGAAGAGCTGCTGCTTGGTGAGGGCGCGGAAGTCGAGGTCCTCGGAGGAGGCGGTGACGAGACACCGCTTGAACAGGCGCGAGGCTTCGTCGAGGCGGCTGTCCGCCAGCGCCAACTCAGCCGTGGCGAGGTCCGCGTCGGGGTCGTGCCGGGCCGCCAGCGCCTTCTGCACGGCGGCGCGGTCGTACAACATCACCATGTCCCGCGTGGACCAGCGCAGTTCGAACTTCACGCCATAGCGCCAGAACGTGATCCGGGAGGCCGGCATGAACGGCCCGTATTTATTCACCGGCACGTGATCGGCGATGATCTGCCGCAACTCGGAGATGGCCTGCTTGGCCTTGGCGTCCTTGTGGGGCAGGTCGAGGTAGGACTTCAGGCCCTTGGGGCACAGCGTGTGGATGTAGTAGTCGGCGATGGAGAGGATTTCACCGCTGTAGTAGCGGCGTTTCTGGAGGATCTTCCGCTCGCGGAGCGACAGTTGGCACAGGTTGAACGCCCATCCGAAAGTCAGGCCATAAGAGCCGGTGTTGACGAAGGCAAAGCTGGGCACGCAGAGCTTGTCGTCGGTGCTGAGGAACGGGCGTGCGGCGGTGCAGAACCGGCGGCCGTTGATGCCGATCGCCGCCCAACTGTACATATGCGTGCCGTACTTCATCACCGGTTGGTCATCGCGTAGCAGCAGATCCGGCGAGACCCACGTCGTCCTGCCGGTGGCTGGGTCGACCAGGTGCACGGCGCCGGCACGACTGTCGTAGACGAACACCAGCTCGCCCGTGCTCATCGGGCCAAGGAAGTAGGCCACCCCGCCGTCGCCCGTGCGGTAGAGGTTGCTCCGGCGGTCCTTGAAGTCCCACCCGTACCTGCCGCCGACGCCCTTGGTGCCCTTGGGCTTGCTCCACACGACCTTGCCGGTGCGGCGGTCAAGGCAGAGCATGAGGCGGCTGTCGACGGGCAGGACGAACAGCCGTTCGCCGATGACGAGCGGGCGCTGGTTGTACCAGAACATGGGGCTGTGCGGCCACGGCGGGTTGTAGCCCCATCGCGAATTGCCGAACGGCCGGGTCGCGTCGTGGACGGCCGGATAGTATGGATAGCGGGCGAGCCACTTGATGCGGCCGGAAAGGCTCTCGAGCCCCGCGACGGCGCCGGCGTTGGTGTTGTAGTACACCGTGCCCTGATGGTAGAGCGGCGGCGAGATGAAGCTTCGGATGCGGTTGCGCCGGGCTTGGGCGAAGCCGGCGGAGAACTTGCCCGGCGCCAGCCGGCAGAGCGGCTTGCGCCACCGGACGCGCCCGGTTGTGCTCTCGAACGCGATGAGCCCGTACTCCGAATCGGTGTGGGTCTCGCCCTCGATGTTGTCCAGCACGTACCCGGCATAGACGGACATCGGCCCGCCGGCCGGGGCGGCTTCGAAGCGCATCCGGGCCTCTTCCTCGGTGGAGGCGACCATGGGCCCGTAGGCCCATCTGAGCTGGCCGGTGACCTCGTCGAGCGCCACCAAGGAAGGCCCGCCCTTGGAGATGACGGTGAACACCAGGCCGTCCTGCACCAGGATGTCCTCGTTGGGATACTGCCGCTCGTTACGGTTCTGCCAGACGGCGCGGCCGCCGAGGTCGTTGACCCATCGCAGCTCGCCGTTCAGGATGGAGCGGCAGTAGAGGATGTTGGCCCGGCGATAGATAAGGCTGTTCTGGGTGACGACGGGCTGCGAGAAGACGAAGAAGTCGCGGAAGTTTCGGCGCGGGCCGGGCGACGGGCGCGACCAGACCGGCTTGGCCAGTGCGAGCGGATCATTCGTTGGGGGGAAGAGTGTGTAGTCGTCGGCGGCGACGTGCGGTGCGCTGGCGAGCTGCCGGTGGAAGGGCGGCTTCTCGTAACGGACCTCGTCGATCACCTGCCGCAGCCGTTCGAGCTGCGGGGCGGACAGTTCGCTCTTGATCTTTGGCGGCCGCGCCTTGGCCGGCTTCTGGCCGAGCAGCTTGCCGCAGATGTCGACCTTCAGGTCCAACTCGGGGGTGCGCAGCTCCGGATACGGGAAGAACTCACGGATGGTGCTGAACCGCTCGAGCGCGGCGAGGTAGTGGCCGGTGTCGAGCGAGGCGTCGCCGAGCTCAACGATGGCCTTGCCGCCGTAGGACGTGGCGAGCATGTTGTCGACAATCTCCGACAGTCCGATCAGCGAGTGCTTCCGGCGGGCCTGTTCGAACGCCTCCTTGGCGCGGGCGTCGTACAGCGTGCGGTAGTGGGCGAGGTCGGAGCGGGGGAAGTTCAGGATCCGCCGCTGGCAGTACTGCGAGATGGGGACGAACACGCCGAACGTCGACACCCGGTAGAGGGCGTCGGGGAACTGGTCGATGACGAGCTGGTACATTTTGAGGGCGTCGCGGTATCTCTTCTGCTGCTCCTTGTCGAGCGCCGCTTTGACCAGTGCATTGGCGCGGGAATCCTCGTGGATCATGTTCAGCGTGAAGAAGCTCGGCTCGGACGAGAGCCGCATCTTCTTCTCTGGCTGCGGCCAACCGCTGAAGATGCCCATGTAACCCGAGCCCTGGGCGATGAACCACAGGAAGTCCGGCCGGTAGCCCTTGTAGAGGTTCTTGTAGGGGTCCTTGGCCGTCGGAGGCGGCGGGTGTGGCGCGGCGGGCTCTCCGGCCCCCGCCGCGCTCACCTGCAGGGCCAGCAGAGGCAGGAAGGCCGATAGGAAGGACCAGCGCGGCCTTGAGGCGGGTGCGGAGTGTGCGCCGGCGGCCGCCTCACTTGGGCGTCGAGGCATTCCGCTTCTCCCTCGTGTAGCCGATCCGGTCGAACCTGGCCGGCACGTGCTTGTTCTCGGGGGTCGCCCGCCAGCGGCTGTAGTCGAGTTTTTTGCCTTTGAAGTGCCGGTTGAAGAGCGCCAGAGAGGGCTTGAAGAAGATGCCGCTGCTGCCGCGCCACGCGCAATACTTGGAGCCCCACGGCAGGTACACGGGCAGGGTGAGGTTGCCGGCGAACCCGCGGGTGTGGTTGACGACGTCGGCAGAGCCCAACTCCCAGCGGAGCAGGTCGATCATGATCTCTTCGTTTTGGAGGAACAGGCCGCCGTAGTTGTCGAGGTCGTCGTGCGAGAAGTCGATGAGGTCCACGTAATTCACACCGGCCTTGCGGCCGCGGTGTCCGAAGCCGGTGGCGCGGATGGGGGCGTACGACTCGAAGGTAAGTCTCAGCTTGAAATCCTCGAGGATGTCGCGAAACACAGGGCGCAGTTCGCGGTACGCCTGGAGGTCGCGGGGCGACGGGCCTTTGGGGCGCGGCTTCCCTTTCTCGGGGCGGGCCTCTCCCTGGGGGTTCTTGAGCGGCCAGAAGAGGACGGCCATCTCGCCGGCGGTGCCCACGTAGCTCTCGCTCTTGTACAGCGGATAGAGACGGCACCGGATCACGTTGTTCTTCGAATAGTCCGCGTAAGACGGGAAGGGCGAGACGTAACGGAACTCGTTGAGGTCCCCGATGTGGAAGACGGCGACCGACTCCCGCGCTCCTTTTTCGGCGTCGCGGACCTTGTGGCTGACGAGGCGGATCCCCTTGCCCATGTGCTTCATTCGTTCGAGGGCCGCCGCCTTTTCCAGCAGGGCGCTCAGGTTCAGCTTGCCGCCAGGCTTGTCCTGAAGGTCGAGCAGGCGCTTGGAGAAACGGACCTTCTCGGTGATGGTGGCGCTGCCGTCCTCGCGGAGCACGATGCGTGTATCGATCTGAAGGCAGCCGGCGGCCAGCAGCACAAGAACCACCAGCAGCGGACGGCGGCGGGTCGGACCCGGGACGTTTGGCCTCATGAGTGCGTCCTCTACAACAAAAGGCGGGGGAAACCTTCTCGGCGAGGTTTCCCCCGTAGTTGTCTAGGGCACCGGGGCGCTTCAGCGCACCTGTTTTCTCGCCAGCCGCAGCGAAAGGAATCCGGCGAGCGTGGCGTCGAGCCGCGTGTCGGTGAACATGTCCTCGAAATCATAGCCGAACCGGAGGCAGGCCTCGCGGCAGTTCTCCAGGTGGTTCCGCCGCTCCGCCAGGTAGGCGTTGCGGAGGTCGCGCGGCTCGCACAGCAGCTTGCCCTCTTCTTCCAGGCCGAGGAAGATGGTCTGGCCGGTGAAGGGGAAATCCCGCTCGATCGGGTCCTCGATGTGGAACAGGATGACGTCCTGGCCGCTGAAGCTCAACTGGCCGAGGGCCAGGCCGAGCTCGTCGACTTCGTCCACCAGGTCGCTGACCACGACCACCAGCCCCCTCCGCTTGAGGCGCGGCGTCATTCCGAACATGGAGTTGCTGAGCGAGGTCTTGCCGTTCGGCTTGGCGCCCTCCAGCACCGAGATCACGTTGCGGAAGTGGGAGCCCGAGCCCCGGGGCCGAAGGACACTGCTCACGTCCTCGTCAAACAGCATCAGGCCGAACGTATCCTTCTGCTGGAGCAGCATGTAGGCCAGCGCTGAGATGACGGTGGCGGCGTAGTCGAACTTGCTGAGCCCGGCCTGCTCGCTCTTGAAGAACATCGAGTTGCTGGTGTCGAGCAGGAAGGTGAGTTGCATGTTGGTTTCGGCTTCGTACTGCTTGACGTAGTAGCGGTCGGTCTTGGCAAACACCTTCCAGTCGAGGTGCTTGACATCGTCGCCGGGCACGTACTGGCGGTGCTGGGCGAACTCGGTGCTGATGCCGAGCAGGCGGCTCTTGTGCATGCCGGCCATGAAGCTCTCGACCAGGCGCAGGCTGCGCACCTCGAGGTTCTTGATTCGGCCGATGACCTGCGGATCGAAGAAGTCCGGCATATCAGCTCACCACCTTGAGCAACTCGTCCACGATCGTGGTCGAGTTGACGTGTTCGGCCTCGGCGGCGAAGTTGGGTAGAATCCGGTGCACGAGGACCGGGTGCGCCACCGAGAGCACGTCGTCGATGTTCACCGTGCTCCGACCGTCGAGGATCGCCGACGCCTTGCCGCCGATGGTCAGGTTCTGGCTGGCGCGCGGGCTGGCGCCCCACGTGACCCACTTGTTGATGAAGTCGGGGGCCTCCGGCTCGTTGGAGCGGGTGGCGCGGACCAGCCGGAGAATGAAGTCGGTCACGTCATCCGGGATGAGGACCCGGCGGACGAGCTTCTGGAGGTCAAGGATTTCCTCGTGGTCCAGCACCGGCTCGATAACCGGCTCATAGCCCGAGGTGGTCATCGCCAGGATTTTCTTCTCTTCCGGCTCGCTCGGATAGCCCACGTTGATCTGGAACATGAACCGGTCCATCTGGGCCTCGGGCAGCGGGTAGGTCCCTTCCTGCTCGATCGGGTTCTGGGTGGCGAGCACGAAGAAGGGGAGCACAAGGTCGCGCCGCACGCCGCCCACGGTCACCTGGCGCTCCTGCATGGCCTCGAGCAGCGCGGCCTGGGTCTTGGGCGGGGTCCGGTTGATCTCGTCGGCCAGGAGCACGTTGGTGAAGATGGGGCCTTCGAGGAAGCGGAACTGCCGCTCGCCGGTGGCCTTGTTCTCCTGGATCACCTCGGTGCCGGTGATGTCGGACGGCATGAGGTCTGGGGTGAACTGCACGCGCCGGAACTTGAGCGACAAGCTGGCGGCGAGGGTGCGCACCAGCAGCGTCTTGCCGATGCCGGGCACGCCCATCAGCAGGCAGTGGCCCTGCGAGAACAGGCCGATCATGGTGAGCCGGATCACGCTGTCCAGGCCCACCATCGCCTTGCGCACCTGGGTCATGATCCGGTCGTGCCCCTGCTTCAGGTGGCCGATCTTCTCCAGGTTCTCATCGGTCCACGGAGCTTCTTCGGGTACGACGAACTCTGTGTCAGCCATCGTTCACCTCGCTTTCTGGTCTTCTCAGCAGTTCTTGTGTCCAGCGGGACAATGCGGGCAACGTTCGTTCGTGCGCCCGGGCGATCAGGGAGTCGAGCACCTGGCGGTACGTCCATCCGTCGGCCTGGGCGCGGAAATCCATTAGCAGCCGGTGTGCCATGGCCGGCCGTGCTACGCTGATGATATCCTGTCGGGTGACGTGCATGCGGCCGCGGGCCAGGGCGGTCACCTTGCCCCCGAGCAGCAGGGCCTGAGCGGCGCGGGGGGACGCGCCCAGGCGGATGGCCTTGTTAGTCTCGTCAACCGATTCGGCCTCGCGCGGCCGGCTGGCCCGGACGATGGCCAGCGCGAAGTCCCTGACCGACGGCACCACGGGGACTTCCTTGGCCAGGCGCTGCATCTTGAGCACCATCTCCGGCCCGGTCACGCGCTCGGGCTTGGGCTGGTAGCTGCCGGTGGTCTGGCGCAGCATGCGGCGCTCCTCGGCCCCCGTGGGGTACTCCTGCTCGATGGACAACATGAACCGGTCGATCTGGGCCTCGCCCAACGCCCAAGTGCCTTCGGTATCGAGGGTATTCTGGGTGGCCACCAGGATATAGGGCGCGGGCAGGAAGTAGGTCTTTCCGCCGATGCTGACCTGCCGCTCCTGCATGACTTCCAGCAGGGCGGCCTGGGTGCGGGCGGGGCTGCGGTTGATCTCGTCGGCCAGCACCATGTTGGCAAAGACGGGGCCCTTGAAGAACCGGAAGTTGCGCTCGCCGGTGGACACGTGGCTTTCGAGGATCTCGGCGCCGATGATGTCGGTGGGCAGCAGGTCGGGGGTGAACTGAAGCCGCCGGTATTCGAGGCCCAGGACCTCGGCCACGGTCTTGACGATCAGCGTCCGCCCCAGGCCGGGCATGCCCGAGAGCAACACGTGGCCGCCGGAGAACACGGCGACCAGCAGGTGCTCGACCACGCGGTCCTGCCCGACCACCACCTTGCCCAGTTCGCGGCGCACGTTGTGGAAGGTCTCGTGAAACTGTTGGGCAGTAATCATCTCGCCGTCGCTCACCTTGCCACTGCCTCCTAGCGCAGAACGCGCGCCGAGCCCCAATTGGCCACGTCGCCGAGGTCCAGGTCGCCGGCGTTGGTCACCTTGAGGGTGAGTTCCCTCACGCCCTTCACGGGCACGACCACCTCGCGCGGCTTGCCGTCCGAGCCCCGCACGATGGGGCTCTTGTAGAGCTGTTTGCCCTTGTCTCCCAGGACGGAGAAGATGACGCTGCCCCGCTTGCCCATTCGGGTGGCGATGCCCACGTCGCTGCGGAATTCGTTGAAGCGGCCGTTGAGGGCAAACGTGAGTTGCGAATCGGAATGGACGCCCACCCCCCACGGATACCGCTTGCCGGCGATGGAGATGGCGTCGCCCTGGCAACTGCGGTCCATCCGGTACGGCTGCGGCGGGGCCAGGATGGTCTTCTCTTCCGCCTTGATGGGGGTGAGCTGCGAGAGATACTGGACCCGGCCGCCCATGATCTGGACCAGCGAGATCTCGTCCAGGTCGAGCCGGAGCACGTTCTTCCGGTCCCACACGGGCGACACCACCCACTTGCCGAGGTGGATGCGGGTCAGGCTGCCCTGGATGACGCTTCCGTCGCGGCCCCACAGGCGCATCCGGATGTCACCCTTCCAGGGGACCTCGCGGTCGCGCTGATTCTCGGCCAGGCGGACCCCGGCAATGTAGAGAATCTTGATGGGAACGATCTTGACGAGTTCTTCGTGGTACAGGTGGAGGGCGGTCCGTTCGAGCTTCCGGACCACACCCGGATAGACGGACGCGCGCCGGTCGAGAACGACGTCGAGGTACTTGCTCCACTTCCTGTTGAGTCCGCTCTCCACCAGTTCCTCGGCCTTCCGGCCGCTGAATCCGGCGAGGGGCAGCGCGACGAAGCCGCGCAGGTAGGAGAAGTTCAGGTCAATCGTCCCGGCCATCGCCGTGCGAGTGTGGATCAGGTCGCCGTGGTTGTGCAGGATCTGTCCGCGGAGGCTCCCGCCGTTGACGAAGCGGAATTCCTGCGTGCCGCTTTGCACGAGAAGGGGGTTCCGGCCCAGGAACCGGATGGCAATGATCTCTTCCAGCTTGACGCGGTGTTCCACCCCGGTCGGCAGCAGAATGACGAGCTTGCCCTCTTTGCTGACGCCCTGCACCAGGCCGTAAACCCGCGAGTTGTCGTACAGCCAGATTTCCTCGGCCCGAAGCGCCACCGGCCCGAACACCACGAGCACGGCTGCGGCGAGCGCAGCGGTTCTTCCGACCACCCGCGCGATCCCGGTCATTTCTTCCCGGCCTCCTTCTTGGGGTCTGCTTTCTTGTCCGCGCCGCCCTTCTCCTGGGGCTTTTTCTTGACCTCTTTGGGGGTGAACGATTCGTAGTAGGCCCGGAGCAGGCGGTCGTATTCCGCGGGGAACTCTTTGTCCAGCGCCCGGACCATCCGGTCCCGGACCTCCGGGGACAGGGTGGTGTCTTTCTTCAGCTTCTCCTGGATGGCCTTGCGCCCGGTGAGTTCGATGAATTCCTTCTGGGTGATGGTCTCTCCGCCGGTGTCGTCGTCATCGTCGCCCGGCTCCGGCGGCGGCTGAATCCGCTCGTCCAGGAGGTCGCGCAGGCCCTTCACGGCGAACGCCAGCCTCTTGACCACCGTCTCCCTCAGCTCTTTCTCGATGTCCTTGTCCTTTTTCGGAGACAGGATGGCCTTGGGCGCCCCGTCTATCTTGAGCTGGAGTATGGGGCCGACGCCCGCTTCCAGCACGTTGCTGGTCACCTCCTTGGACATGCCGGTGGACTTGGACCGGACGTCTCTGACCAGCGACAGCACCCGCTTCTGGGCGTCGACGGCGTGGGCGCGGTTGGCTTTCTCGAGGTCCGCCAGGAACCGATCGTTGGGCTGGAACGTTATGAACCGCTTCAGCTTGCGAATCACGTCCCACTCCACCACGCGGGCGTGGTCGACGGAGCGGGCAATGGCGGCGGCGGCATCCAGGTCCTTGTCCCTCACGACGTATTTCCGGTCAAAGGCGTCGATGCCGTTCCCGCGCCGGTTCTCGTCCGCCAGGTCCTTGACTTTCTTGCCCATGGGCAGGAACTGCTCGAGCAGATCCTGGAGCAGCGCGATGGTGTCCGACTGGATCTGCTGCGTGCACTTCGTGTAGTTGCTTCGGCTGATGAGCGACTCGGAGTCCTTGAACTCGCGGCGCGTGCCGACCAGCATTTCCTCGACCGGACGGGCCTTGACGTTCGCGGCTTCCTTCTTCGCCTTGTCTACCTCGTGGACGGCGGCGCCCTGGCGCTCCAGCAGGATGCCGCGGGTCAGGGCCCGGAAACGCGGCATGTCTTCGGGGACGAGGTTCTCGTCGAGGAACCGGGTGCGGGCGCGCACGTTGTCGTGCATTTCGAGGGACTTGTGGATCGTCGCGGAGAGCGGGTCGTACAGGCGCCGGAGCCCCTCGCCTTCGTCGTCATCAACCGGTATGTCGTCGTCGTCATCATCATCACCGTCATCGTCATCATCGTCATCGTCCCCGCCGGGTGGGGGGATGACGACGGTGGGCTCGTCGAGGTCCGCCTCGGGCCGCACGTCCATCGCGACGGTCAGCTTCGGATCCTCATCCACCTGCTGGCCGGCCTTAATCAGCGCGCCGAGGGTGAGGTTGAGCGCCCACAGGGCGCGCTTCTGGACATCGCGGACCTGGAAGGGCTGGTTGTTCTCGATCATCTCGGCCGCCTTCTTCAGGTTGTCGTTCACGCGGTTGCTGCGGAGCAGCCGGAACGCCGCCTTCAAGGGCACCAGGATGCTCTTCCGCCTCATCTTCTCGGCCTTGTACGTGGTGTAGACGAGCTGTTTTTCCAGCTCGCTCTCGGTCTCAAAGATAGACCGCTGCCGCTTGCCGAGGGTGAGCAGACCTTCCTGCTCCTCATCCGTCAGATCGAGGATCGGCTTGCCGATGTACTTGGCGGCGATGTCGTGGGTGATCTGGGCGACTTCCTCCTGCCGTTCGTGCAGGAGCCTGGCGGTGATGCTGGCCGTCTGGAGGTCGCGCCAGTCGTACAGCTTGCGGAGCACGCGCTCCATGATGAGGACCGATATCTTCTGCCGGTCCTTCACCTTGGCGAGTACTTTGGCGCGCTGGGCCTTGAGGCGCGTCTCCTCGGCGTCCACATCGGTCTTGGGCCGGGCCTGCTCGAGCCCGGACCGGATGGTGGGGTGCTCCTTTCCGGTCAGACGCCGGATGTAGCGGGCGATGGCGCTGAGCCGGCCGGCCATGAACTCGCGCTCCATGCGGTTGCTGGTGTATTCCTCGACCAGGTTCTGCATGTGCATTTCCATCGCGTCGGCGGCCTCGAAGGCGCCCCGCTGCTTGTCTCGCATCATCCGCCACAGCGGGTCGTCTTCCTTGCCGGTCCCCTCTTTCACCCACTTCAGCCCGCTCTTCCAGGCGGAGATCTGCTCGCGGTACGCGATCCGCGCCTCGTTCAGCATGCGCATCGACCGCTCGAAGATCTCGAGTTGAAGCTCCGGGGCCGTCACCAGCTTGATCTTCCACCTGCCCGACTCGACCGGCTTGCGGTCGGGGCGGGGATTACAGTCCTTGACCCGCGCGAAGTAGGTGATGGTCCCTCTCTTGGGAAGGGCCTCCATCTTGCTAATGTCCCACTTGAACCGGGCGTTGCTCGACTTGCCCCTCTGCTTGAGGGGGCCGGTGATGTTGGTGCTCAGGGGCGCCGGGTCGGCGCCGTCGATCCCGTAGAGGAATTCCACCTTCTCCAGGCCGAAGTCGTCCCTGGCGCGGAACACCACCTGGATGGCCGCCCGGCTGGTCTTGATCAGGTCGCGCGCCGGCGAGATAATCTCTACCTCCGGCCTCTCGTCGGGGGTCACGACGATCTCGTACCGCTCGGGCTTCGGCTCGCGGAACCCGTGCTTCTCGTACAGCTCGACCTGGTAGTTCCCATCTTTGGAGAGGTAGAGCGTCTTCTCAAACCGGGTCCGGTCCGAGGAGGTGAAGTCCATCTCCACGGGCTCGAGCTTCTTGGTGCCCTCCCACTGGACGAACACGGCCTTTTTCAGGGGCATGGAGCACTCGAACTCCACCCGCACCTTGGTGCCCTCCAGCCCGACCAACTGGCCGCTTTCCAACGTCTGCTTGGGCAGCTTGGCGTAGCCCGGGGGATCGTAGTGAGCCTTGATGTTCTTGATGTAGGGCTGCTCGATGATGTCGACGTCAAAAGGCTCCGTCTTGTAGTCGCCCCCCTCCATGGTGAAGACCAGGCGCTCGCGCACCTCGGGGAACGTGTGGGTGACGTTGCCCTGCTCGTCGACGGCCAGCTTCCGCGAGCTGGTGTGGCCGGTGGCCTTGCCGGTCTGGGTGAGCTTGACGTGGGACACGGGCTCGCCGGTGACCTTTGCCCGCACGGTCAGCGATTCCCTCTGCGGGACCAGGAAGCCGTTGTCCGGCTCGGCCACGGTGATGGTGGTGCGGTGCGGCCAGCGGATGCCGGAGAGCAGGAACAGGCGCTGGCAGCCGATCGAGAGGTATTCGGTAAGGAAGATGCCCGCCCCGACGAACAACACCAGCACCAGCCCGGCAACGCCCATCCACTGCATGGCCGTCCGGTGGTGCAAGGCTCGGCTCACGGCGACCCGGGTGATAAGGGGCGACAGCTCTCCGACCGCTGCCTCGCCCAGCTCGCGGCCGACCGGGCTGTCCAGCTCCGTCACCTCGTCCTGGCGCAGCAACTCATACAGGTCGAGCATCATGCCGCGGCTTTCCGGCACCACGGTGTCGACGTGCGAGAGGATCTGCTGGTTGGTCCACGGCAGAGACAGGGGCCGGATGAGGGTGAACCACACGGTCAGCCCCGCGCTGCCCAGGTAGAGCACGAGCAGCATCAGGCGCCATACCGTCGCCAGGCGCAGCCACCAGTCGAGCACGAAAAGAGCGGGGAGCAGCACCAAGGCGAGTGTGACCACGCGCGCGATGCCCGCCTGGAACAACAGCGCCTTCAGCCGGGCCCGAAATCCCGCGCAGATCCGATCCAGGCTCTTCACGCTCATCTGCTTACCCCTCTTGCCGGAGGCCGGCAAAGCTCACTACGCTCGTGACCGGTCCGAGCCCGGCCGCCCTTCGAGCCGGCTGCCTACCGTTCGTACAGCGGCAGGTAGCCCAAGGGCGCCTGCAGCACAGCCGCCGCCATCGCGGTGGTGTAGACCGTGTTGCCGTGCTCGTCGGGGAACTCGCCGTCCTTCCGCTGCATCTGGCTCAGGACGGCGGTCGCCTTCTTATACCACGGTATCCACGACGAATCGCCGACCATGTACATTGCCAAGCTGGCGTAGAAGCAGCCGTACACGTAGTACCGTCTTTCTTTCAAGTCGGCGATGGTGTAGCGCCGGTAATCGTAACGGATTCGCTCGCACGCGGGCCCCACCAGCGGGTGGTCGATCCTGCCATGGTTGCACAGCGCAATGACGCCGGTTCCGCCCAGGCTGGGGGACGCGTGCAAGCCCCAGATGCGGTAGCGGAACGTCCCGTCGGGCAGCGCACACCTCTCGATATATCGGACGCCCTTGTCGACGGCCTGCGCCGACACGGTGAAGCCGCTCTTCTTGGCGGTGCGGAGGACCCACAGGACGTTGGCGGTGACGGACATGTCGGCGTCGCCCTCGCGGGAGAACTGGTACCGCCACCCGCCGTCCAGGCGCTGGCTCCGCATGATGGCCTGGATGCCCCGCGAGATCACGTCGCGGATCTGCGGGCGCCAGGGCATGTCGCCGTAGGCGTACAGCAGCGCCAGCATCGACAGCGCGTGCTCGTACATCGGCCCCAGCTTGTTGCTGCCCTTGCCGGCGATGACGCCGCTGCTGCTCTGCACGTTCTTCAGAATGAACTCGAGCCCGCGGTCCACTTGCTTGCCGAACCGGCCAATGCGGGGCCGGCTGCCCTCGCCCATGAACGCCAGGCACACCAGGGCGGTGACGCCGGTGTTAGACTCGTACTGCGTGTCGGAATAGCCGCCGTCGGAATCCTGCCGTCCGGCGAGGTACTCCAGCGCCGCCTCGATCATGTCCCGCGTCCGCGAGGTCTTCTCTCCCAGCAGCTCGTAGGCCATGTTGCTCCGCTCCTTGCGGCGGGGCAGCACGAGGAACGCGGGATCCTTTCCCGCAAAGGTCGGGCCGCGCTTGGCTTCCAACTCGGCCAGCAGGCCGTAGCCCTCATCCTCGGCGGACTTGACGGGCTCGTCCTTCTTGTCAGGGTCCTTCTTGTCACCGGCTGCCTTGTCAGGCTTTGGCGCCGGCTTGTCCTGCGCCAGCAGCGGCCACGCGAACGCCACCGCGCACGCCAGCGCGACGGCGGCGCACACCGGCCCCCACCTCCGCAGAATGTGGCCGGACGTCCTTCGGGACTGCCTGCTCGTCATAACAACCCCCACAGCTTTCTCAGACACCACTCCCCGGAGATCAGCACCAGGAACAGCACGAGGAACGGCACGCCGTCCCAGACCTCGACCTGGCGCTCCCTTTTGAGGACCTGCGGCTCAGGAGAGATGACTTCCGCCAGCGAGTCGAGGTCCGCGATGTTCCTCAGGTTCTTGTAGTTGAAGTGCTTGCCGCCGGTCATCCTGGCGACCTCTTCCATCGCCTTCAGGTCGGCGCTGGTGTCTTTGCTTTCCAGCGATTGCAGCTTCACCTGGAAGCTGTGCTTCTCGTCGAAGAGAGGCTTCTGCTCCGTGTCCGCCTCGGGCGCGATCTGTCGAGCCCGGACCCACATGCTGCCGACGGCCCGGGCGCGGTAGGCCCCTTCGTAGACCGGCTGCCCGTCGCGTCGGGGCTGGAGCCGCACCATGTCGGTATCGCCCTTCGGGCTGGTCACCGAGACGTAGACCTGCTCGGCGGCCAGTTGCTTCATCAGCGCCGGGTCCAGGATCTCGAGCCGGATGACGACCTTTTCACCGGGGCTGTAGCTGTTGCGCGTGGTGCCCAGCCGGACCTGCTGCTGTTTGCCCATCAGGCGGGTCTCGCCGAGATAGCGCACGATACGGGTCCACAGCCGGTCATAGTCGAAGTTCTCGTATGGATATCGCCACCGCCACAGGCTGTCGATCGCAGAGAAGAAGACGGCGCCCTCGCCGTAGCGCTGGATGGCCATCAGGCAGGTCCCGGCGCGCTTGCCGCTGCCCCCCCGCTCGAGGATGGTGATGGCCTTGTGCTTGGGCCCCTCGACCGGATGGTGCCAGAAGAACCGGGGGAACGTATCCCACAGTCTCTCGTTCTGCTTCTCATCGGTCGAGGCGAACATGATCGGATGCCCCTTGCCGAGCGGGGTCCGCCGCGTCTTCCACGACTCGCTGAAGTACTTGTCGTAGTCCGGGTACAGGTTCTTGTCAATCTCGACGGGCAACAACCCGCGTATCCGAGCGGCGTGAACCTGCACCAGCTTGGCCAGGCCGAAGTTCCGTCCCGCCTGAAACACCAGCCCGCCGCCCTTGTTGACCATGTTCTCCAGGCCGGCGATCTGCTGCGCGGTGATGCCCTTGGGGTCCACGTCTTGCAGGATGGCCACGTCGAACGGCTGCCACTCCTTGAGGTTCTTGGGCAGCCGGTCGATGTTCCGGTTGCCTTGATGCGTGTAGTCCACGTCGGCGGTCTGGAGGTAGCAGGACAGCTTGACGATGGGATCGCGCAGCAACGCGGGCACCACGTACAGGTACTCGCGAGAAGGTCTCCCTGCGATCAGGATGACCGACAGGGTCCGCTTGACGATATTCACCCGGACCATGTCTTCGTTGTTCTTTTCATCCACCTCGTCGCGCTGGACCGGCAGGCTGAAGTGAAACCGCCGCCACCCCTTGACCTGCGGGATGGTGGAGATGCTCACCCGGTTTTGGCCCCGCTTGAGGACCAGCGTCTTGGTGATGGGCGACCCCTCTTCCTTCAGGGTGAGCTTGACCTCGAGCTGCGAGCGGATCTGATTGGTCACGGTCAGGCGGAAGGTAAGCACATCGCCCAGGCTGGCTTCCGGCGGAAAGATCACTTCGTCGATGCGCAGGTCGCGGAGCTGAAACTCCGTGCCAGTGGTGATAGTGTGGATCGGGACCTTTTGCTCGGCGGCCCGCTTTACCACGTCGTCCAGCTTGGCTCCACCCGTCTGCCGGCCGTCGCCCACCATGATGATGGAGGCGATCTTGTCGGCCGAGAGCTGCCTCATGATGTCCTTCAATCCGTCGCCAAGCTGCGTATAGCCGCCCTTGGCCTGGATGAGCTTGGGCCCCTCTTCCGCCGTCCTGAAGACCTCCTCCAGCGTCAACGCGGGTGTTCCGGGGCCCTTCCGGTGGGGAATCTCTTTGAGCAGTCTCGCTGTGTCCGCGCCGGTATACACCTTCACGCGGTGGGTCAGCGAGAGCGGCCCCGACACCCGCTCGACCGCCTTCATCGCGGAGTCGAGGCGGGTGCGCCGGCTCTTCGCATTCTCTGCCACCAGAACGTCCCCGATGCCGGTGGGGAAGCCCATGCTGGAGGACACGTCCACCAGGAATGCCGCCACCGGCAGGCGCTCCTCCCGGTCGATCCGATGGATGGCGGGCCGGGCCAGGGCCAGCAGGGCCAGGAAAGCCACCACAATTCTAAGCAGCCACAGAGAGAACGTCTGCGAGCCGGTCAGCCGGCGCGCCTGGCGCGCCTCCTGTCGGTACACGTAGCGGTAGAACAGGGCCAGGACGACCACGACTAATGCCAGGAAGATGAGGAGATCTCGCTCGGTCAGCGTGGTCGGTCTCACGTGGGAGCCCCTCCTCGGCGTCGGCCGAAACGCACGGCAAGGAACGATTCGAGCGCCAGCGCGGCCGCCAGCGCCCACAGAATCCACGGCGCCAGCCGGGTCTTCGCGTGCAGCTCCGTCACCTTGTCCGCCAGCGATGTCCTCGGCCCGACCCATTCACAGGCGCCCAGGCCGATGGCCTCGTCGAACGAGGCGCGGTCGAGGTGAGCGAGATCGCCCTCCGCCGCGCTCTGGTTCACCACGAAGCTGCGCCGTGCCAGGAACTCCGGTTGGACCTCCTTGAACTGGTACAGCCCCTGCTGGTTGGTGTCCCTGAAGTTGATCAGCCAGGCGTCCTTCACGTCGGTGCGCCTCTCGGGGCGGACGGGCACCCGCGACTGGTCCGGATAATAGAGCAACAGGTACTGAGGCGAGACAAACACCGGCTGCCGGAAGGGTTGCCCCACCTCCAGATTCACCGCCTTGTCCGGGTTACCCACCAGATACCGAAGGATCTCCTGCGCCAGAATGCCGAACTCGGGCCGCGTCGGCAGATAGGTCCATTCCGTACCCGCCGTGAAATTGACCACCAGCACCTTGCCGCTGCCGTAGTCCTGTTCCACCACGCACGGAACGCCGTTGGAGAGGCGGACCTTCACGCGGGAATCGGCCCCCGGCTTGGTCTCCAGTTCGATGATTCGCGAGACGCCGGCGTCTTCGTTGGGCGGCCCGGCGGAAAGCCGGGCGGTCGGCGCCCAGGCCGACTCGCCGAACCTCGGGTACACGTCTTTGTCCTTGGCGGTCGCCAAGCGCTGCACGGTGACCTTGGCCTTGAGGCGGCACGGCATCAGCCCCTTGCCGTCGCAGTACAGCAGCCGGTTGTAGTCGCGCAGGTTGACGCGGGGACCCATGAACAGCCACAGCGCCCCGCCATCCCCCACGTAGCGCTCCAGCTTCTTCACGATGTCGTCCCGCAGGAAATCGGAGCCGATCAGCACCACGGCGATGTAATCCCGGGTGAGGTTCTCTCGCAGGATCTGCGCCGGGTGCACGGTTTTGGTGGCGAACCGCGACACCTTCGGCATGCCCGGCCGCCACGGCGGCGCGACGGCCCGCGCCAGGTAGATGCTGTCAGCCGTCGGGCTGCCCGCGGTCTCATCCAGGATCAGCACCCCGACGTCCTCGGGGACCTTGGCAATGTACAGCCGCCGGTTGTCGATGGGGTGCGGCAG
>CAZDHT010000035.1:27704-29910 GCA_964505325.1 uncultured Planctomycetota bacterium
TTCCACCACCAACTCGACCTTGTATTCGCCCGCCTTGGGGAAGGTGTAGTCAAAGCGCAGCCCCACCGGCTCCTTCCCGATCTCGATCTCGTCGTGCCCCTTCTTCGCATCGTTCACCAGGAACGTGACGGTGGCGGTGGTGTCTTTGGGCGGCTCGCCGGTGCACTCGACCGTCGCCATGAACGTGACCGGCATCCGGGCGGACATCACCCATTCCTGCGGCCGGAGCCGGGTGACCATCAGATTGAACTTGGCGTCCGCGCCGGCATCCACCAGGTACACCTTGTTGCCGGCGGCGATCCCGTTCAGCTTCCCCGAGACCTCCGCCGAGGTGGTGGCCTGATGGAGCCACGTGCTCTTCTGGAAGTCGGAGAAGATGTAAATCTCCGAGTCCGGTTCCGTGGCGTGCTTCTTGATCCACGCCAGGCCCTCGGCCATCGGCGCCGCGCCCGAGCCGGCCCGCTTCGCCTCGATCTTCCCGGCCGCGGTGTGAACGTCCTCCCCCTTCTCGACCAGTGTCTCGACGCCGTCGCCCAGAAATCCCACGGCCGCCGTCCCGTCCTTGGGCAGGTCACGGACGATCGTCGCGGCCTCTCGCTGTGCGATGCCGAACGCGTCAGTGGTGCCGACCAACTGATGCATGCTGGCCGTGCCGTCCAGCAGCACCACGACGTGGCGCTCCTCCTGCCCGCGCCGCAAGAGCGGCCGGGTCAGCGCCAGCACCAGCAGGAACAGAGCGAACATGCGGAGGAGCAGCAGCAGGCGGTCCTGCCGCCGGATCTTCTCCTGTTCTTTGTTCCGCAGGAGGAATCGAATGGTCGGCAGTTCCACCTGGCGTTTCCGCTTGCGGAACAGCCATTCGATGATGAGCGGAATACTGACCGCCGCCATGGCAGCCAGCATCCAGGGGTTTGTGAACAGGAACCTTATCGTTCAGCTCTCGCTGGCCGGGACTTTTCTGTTCGGCGCATCGGCCCGCTGGCCGATGCCCCACTAGCTGAGTATAGTAAAGCCAATCCAGTTTGCAAATACATTTTCCCGCATTTCTTCCGCCGTTGTTTTCGCCTGGTGGAAGACCAAGTTGCGCCCCCGCCGTCTCTCCGGTATCATACGCGCCCGGGCCCCGGCGAAGAAAACGCCCGGCACAAGCAAGCATACGGAGGCACGCACATGATCATCGACTGCCACATGCACGTTGAATGGATGGGGCATTCCGCCGACGACGCGGTCCGGCATTTGGACAACATCGGGGTCGACAAGGCATGGGTGCTGAGCTGGCAGGACAAGGACGCTGGGCTCGATCTCTATCAGTACCGGCACCTCTCGCCCGAGTCCGTGATGCGAGCTTGCCGCAAGCACCCCAAGCGCCTCATACCGTTCTGCGGGATCGACCCGCGAAGGGAGAACGCCCACGGCATCCTGCGCGAGCTGGTCGAGCAGGGCTGCAAGGGATACGGCGAGCTGAAACTCCGCCTGATGGCCGACAACTGCGACCTGATCGACATGTACAAGCTGTGCGGAAAGCTCAAGCTGCCCGTCCTCATCCACATCGACGTGCCGCTGCCCCATACCGGCATGTGGTACGCGGGCGGCGTCGACGCGCTGGAACGCGCCCTGATCCAGTGCCCGCAGACCACATTCATCGGGCACGGCCCCGGCTTCTGGCGCGAGATCTCCGGCAACGCCGCGCGAGCGAAGGCCGGTTACCCAAGGGGCAAGGTCACCCCCGGCGGCAAACTCCACAAGCTGCTGGCCAAGTACAAGAACCTGTACGCGGACCTGTCGGCGAACTCGGGCCTGAACGCGATGAAGCGCGACGTCGCACACGCCCGAAAATTCCTCGCCCGCTTCCACCGGAAAGTCCTCTACGGCACGGACTGCTTCACCCGCGACCATCTCGACTTCCTCGAGAGCCTCGACCTGGACAGACAGGTCTTCCGGAACATCACCGGCCGCAACGCCGCCAAGCTGACCAGGCGATGAGCGTTCCCGGCACCTCGGCCGAGTTGGCGGAGCGGGAGTGAAACGGCGCCTGACACCGTTTGGGATCCGGGCCGCGGCCGGAAACCCCGAGTGCTGCGTATCGACTCCGTCACACCTGTTGATCTTGAGGTAGCCGGGCTGAGATGCGGGGATGATTCAGCCCGGGAACCTGAGTCATCCCCAGTTTTCGCAGGTTCTTGCCCGAGCAGCGTTTACGCTGCTT
>CAZDHT010000036.1:0-29762 GCA_964505325.1 uncultured Planctomycetota bacterium
GCTTACGACAAAATGGCTTCGTTTTGCAAAAAAACATTTTCGCAACCTACCCACAGAAACGCGGCGAGCGATGGCTGCACAGTTCTGTGCAATCCATCGCTCTACTGATATTATACCACACGCAGCAATGGTTGTCAAGCGCCCCGCCGATTCTTCCTGAGATTTGTCGACGGGACTGACCCGGCTCGGCCGCTCACCGCACGCTCATCGCAGACAACGCACAGGTCAGCAGCGTTTGCCGACACGTCATAACCAAGCACTCGCCCCCCCCACCGTGCCAGGGAAATTATATGACGTCCCCAGAAATACGCGGCACGTACTTGCCGCCAGCGGGGCAAACATCGGGACAAGCAGGAATGCTTGTCCTACCGCCGCACACACACGCGCCCCGCGGGTTGCACATCTCTCGGCCCAGATACGCACCCGCCACCGGTAGGGCAAACGTCCGCGCAATTGGACACCGTGAGGTTGGTAGGACAAACATTCTTGTTTGTCCGCGTCCGCGGCCGCTCCGGGCGATCATTTCACGTCGACGATCTGCTCCGCTAAGCTCGGTGCCTAAGCTCGGTGCATGGCACGGACCTGATGTTCGGACGCTATGATCAATCCGTGTGGACAAGCACGAATGTTTGTCCTACCGGCGCGCACACACGCGCCCGCGGGTTGCACATCTCTCGGCCCAGATACGCACCCGCCACCGGTAGGGCAAACGTCCGCGCAATTGGACACCGTGAGGTTGGTAGGACAAACATTCTTGTTTGTCCGCGTCCGCGGCCGCTCCGGGCGATCATTTCACGTCGACGATCTGCTCCGCTAAGCTCGGTGCCTAAGCTCGGTGCATGGCACGGACCTGATGTTCGGACGCTATGATCAATCCGTGTGGACAAGCACGAATGTTTGTCCTACCGGCGCGCACACACGCGCCCGCGGGTTGCACTTCCCTCGATATTCAGGACAGTCCCCTTTTTGTGCGCCTCGTGGTCTTCGGGCGCCCGACAGGAGTGAGGGGACAGTCACCTGGTTGTTCTCCGCTTCTTTCTGGGGCGGCCGCGGTTTCTGCGGGAGTCTCGGGGAGCACTACCCGGTTGTCGCCTTCGTTGCCGCCGCTTGTGTGCCGCCGCCTGTGTGCCGCCGCCTGTGTGCCGCCGCCTGTGGAGAGTATACCACAAAAAAGGCCCGCATGCACCCCTCATGCACGCCCGTCATGCACGCCCGTCATGCACGCCCGGCATGCACGCCCGGCACTGGCCGGCGCTGTCACCGTGGCTGGCACGTGGCCCCGCTCCCATCGGCCTCGGCCAAGCTCTGAGGCCGAGAGACAAGTATTGCGCTCCCGGGACTGCCGGTGTCAACAAACAACGCGCCCATGTCCCTCGCCGAAGAACGGCGCCTGTCCTGAATATTGGTAATCTTGCTCTTACTCGTAATCCTCATCTGCCAGAGGAAGTTGCAGAGCAGCGATTACGATTAGGAGTAGGAGCAAGAGCAAGAGTAAGAGCAGGAGTAAGGATAACAGGGAGGCCGGGAGACGGGCTACGCCCCTCAAGTCACTGACATCGCGCCTGGCCCCCTGTTCAACGTCGGTCGGAACACCTGTGACGCTGTTGACATGCGGCAGCGATTCCGGTCTGCTATCCGTGCGCAAACGGAGGCGGATTCATCCGACCGCGGAGACGGCGTGGCGGAAACGGACGAACCGTTCGACAAGTGGGACAACAGTGGAGGAGCAGACGATGCTTAGGAAGTGGCTCAGGCTCTTGTACACGGCGGCGCTGATTGTCGGAGTGCTGCTCTCGTTCTTCGCGGCCGTCGAGGTCCTGCGTGCGTTTCAGACGCTGCACGGGCTGCATCCGGCCGCGGGGTATGCGTTCCTCGGGCTGATCGCGCTGCTCGTCGCGTGGCTGCTGTGGCGGGTGATCTGGGCCATCGCGGCGCACCGCCCGGCGCTGACGCCGCCGGCGATCCGTGACCGCGAGAACGCGTCGATGCAGGAACTCCAGCGTTACAACAGATACCTCGCTCGCTATGTACGGCGGCTGACGGGGAACGAGGCGATCCCTGAGGAGGTCCGCAATAAGGCCGCCGCCGATCTGGCCGCACTGCACGGCAAGCTCACGGGCGGCTCGGGCCGGGATGCGCTCCTGGAGACGGCCCGGAAGGCGGAGACGGAGATTGTCGAGCCGCTGCTCAAGCCGCTCGACGCCCAGGCCGACAAGCACGTCCGCGCCTGCGTGCGCGACGTCACCATCGGCGTGGCGCTCAGCCCGTACCGCTCGGCCGACCTGCTCATCGTGCTGTACAAGAACCTGGTGACGCTGCGGCGGATCATCATCGTGTACAACAGCCGACCGACGCTGCGCGAGCAGTTCCGCGTCTTCCGCGACATCCTGAGCGTCGTCGCCACCGTCAACGTGCTCAATTTGATCGGCAAGTTGCTCGGCGGGCTCGGCGGCTTGCCCCTGGTGGATCCTGTGGTGCAGGGTGCGGGCGCCGGGCTGATGACATCGGCCGCCGGGCACACAGCCATCCACCGTTGCCGCGCCTTCCGCGGCTGGAACGCGGAGGAGGCCAAGGCGTCGCTCGCCCGCAACCTGTCCGGCTTCCTGGCAGACGTCACGGGCATCATCGTCAAGGACGTGGTCCCGGCGCTGGGCAAGCGCGCGGTCCATGTGGCCAAGCGGACGGTGAGCGGCGTTACGGACGCGGTCAAGGACGCGGGCAAGTGGCTAGTCGGCCGCAAGGGTGAGGCTGGCGAGGGGGAGCCCGGCGAAGCCCCAGCGATGTAGATGCAGCGGTCGGCCGCAGCGGTCGGCGACATTGACATTCTCCTGTGATTCCGTTCTGCTATGCGTATGGCACCTGAGGAAGCGCTGCGTTCGGACCAGTTGGCCGAGTGCGTCCGGCGGCATCTGCCGGATGCGGAGCTGCCCGTCGAACTCACCCCCATCCCCACCGGCAAGTTCAATTCGGGGTACTTCGTCCGCGCGGGCGACGAAGACCTGGTGCTGCGGGTGGCGCCGCCGAAGGACTCGGTCTTCCTGTTCTACGAGGTCGACATGATGCGGCAGGAGCCGGGCATCCATCGGCTTCTGCTCGAAGAAACGGCCGTCCCCGTCGCAGAGATCGTTGCGTATGACGACTCGTGCGAGGTTATTGACCGCGATTTCATCCTGATGAAGCGGCTGCCGGGGGATCCGCTCTGTGACACGCCGGAGGTGAACACGGAGAACGTGATGCGGCGCGTCGGCGAATGCCTCGCCGAAGTGCACGCACTGACTGCGGAACAGTACGGCTACATCGGTGAGCACAGGCCGATGGAACCGCAGCCCTCGTGGCCCGAGGCGTTCCAAATCATGTGGCGGAAGCTCATCGAAGACGTCGGCGGCACGGGCCACTACGACGCGGACGAATGCCGCTCGCTCGTCTCGCTGCTGGACCGCCACACGCAACTCTTCGAGCGCCCCGTCGCATCCAGCCTGCTCCACATGGACATCTGGAGCCAGAACATCCTGGTCGACCACGCCGGCCACCTGACGGGCCTGTCGACTGGGACCGCGCCCTGTGGGGCGACCCGGAGATCGAGTTCGCCGTACTGGACTACTGCGGCATCTCCACGCCCGCGTTCTGGGACGGATACGGCTCGCCCCGCGACGAATCACCGGACGCCCGCACTCGCAACGTGTTCTACCTGCTCTACGAGATGCAGAAGTACATCGTCATCCGGCACGGCCGGGGCCACGACCCCGCCGCCGCCCAACGCCACAAGCAACAGGTCGCCCGCATTCTCCGGCAGCGCTTCGGCCAGTAGTGCCAAGAGGTGTCAGTCCCATTTCCGGCGGCTCCAGACTCTATGTTGAAGTGACAGCAGGGTGTTGAAAAACTTCTCGCCGGGAGTATAATTCTGGAGAGGACAATCCTGGCGGCGTAGCTCAGTGGTTAGAGCAGAGGAATCATAATCCTCGTGTCCGGGGTTCGAATCCCTGCGCCGCTACCATCAGTGAGCGCGGTTTCGCAAGCACTTACAGCGGAGCCGTCGCCATAGGCGCAAGCGCGGCGCTGGACAAATCGGGACATCTAAGGACATCTCTGAAAGAGCGTGTCAAATCATTTCTGCGCTCCTCTACAGGCCGTCTTTCATTCTTTCCTTCCTTACCTCTTGTCTTTTTCGGTGCTCTTCGCGAGCGGGCTCCAGGTTGGGCTCCAGACATCTCTTCGGGCTCTGCACCGGGCTGGCGGGAGGTGTCCCATCGCCCGGCCGGCTCCAAGATACGATACGTGAGCGGCGGCTCAATCAGGCCAGGGGCCGCCTGCGACGCCGGACGACACCAACTTTAAAACCGTCTTTGACTCAGGAGAATTGACAGCCGCCGGCAAGCGGGCTACAGAGGGTCCGATCTATGGGGTAGGTGCTGCGCTTTTCGACCGCCGCGAAGAGAACGAGCATCAGGCTCAGTTTCGCCATCACGGTATGATCCTACAAACTGAGCTTGTCCTTGCTCAGCATCACGAGCCGGCCGTTCTGCACGGTGACCGACGCGCGCCCGTGCACGCCGAGCGGCCCAACCCCCTTCTTCCTTATCATGTGGACCGGCTCGCCGGTCTTCGCGTCGAACCCCCGCAACTCAAAGACCTGCCGATCCTGGACCGTCACCACCGCGTGGCCGCCGTACAGCCGCGGGAGCAAGCTCACGCTCGGCCGCGCGTCGTAGCCCTTTACCCCCCTGCTGAACTTCAGCGCGCCGGTCTTGCAGTCGCGCGCAACGAAGTAGAACCGCTGGCCGGGATGCACGCCGATGCCGTAGATCGTGTCGCCATGGATGAGCATCGAGTGGATCGGCTGCGGGGACTTGCCGTCCTTCGGGTCGGTGTGCCAGAGGACCCGGCCGGTCTTGCTGGACAGCATGTAGATGGCCTTCTGGTCGTAGTCCTCCTTGAGCACCGCGAGGTAGTCGCCGTTCAGGGCGAACCGCATCGCGGGCTCGCGGCTCAGGTCGTTCTGGTCGATAAGCCGTTTCCACAGGATGCTCATCTCCTCGACGTCAACCATGATGTAGTACCACCCGTCGCTTACGACGAGCCGGCGGCCGTCGACCGCTACGGGCAGCGCCTCCGGCCCCTTCTCCAAGAGCGGGTGTTTCTCAAAGAGGGAGAGATCGGGCAGGTCGAGCCGGCCGATCAGCTTGCCCGTGGCGCGGTAGCGGACCGTGACGTTGAACGGCATCTTGCGCACGCTGACGAGGCGGTTCTGGTGGAAGTACGGCGGGATGTAGAGGTCGCCCATCTCCTTGACCTGCCAGGCGACCTCGCCCGCAGGGCTATCGGTCGGGACGTAGAGAGCCAGCGTCTCGGTCTTGCCCGCCAGGATCAGCAGGCCGCCGCTCATTACGGCGTTCTTGATCTCGAAGTCGAACGGCGCCCGATAGCGCCAGCGCCACCTGCCCGTCTTTGCGTCGAGCGCAAGCACGTCGTACAGCCCGTGGACGACGAGGATGTCATCGTAAACAAACGCCTGGAAGAACCCCGGCTCCTGCCCCCTGCCCTTGAGGCGGATGTTTTCCTGCTTCCAGACCAGCTCGCCTGTGGAGAGATCGAAGGCGTCGAGCACGAACTTGTTGTCGAGCCGCTTGCGGACCCGCCCGCCGAGGAAGAGCAGGTGCGGCAGCCGCTCGCGCCGCCCGCGGCGTTCCAGCACCAGCCAGTTGATCCCCTCGGCGCCCGCGAGGGAGACCGGCCGATCCTTCGCCGGCAGGGCGATGCTTTTGAAATGGGGCGTGCGCGGGGGTGCGCTCACGCGCGGCCGGACCGACTCGGGCACAGTCAGGCCCGAGACCCGTGCCGCGTCGGCCAGCCGCCAGAGCTGCCGCCGGGCCGCCGCGGTCTGGTCACGAGTCGCCTGATCGAACAGACCGGCCAGGACCCTCTGCGACGTCGCGCCGCCGGGGAATTCGCGGAGCCGGTAGAGCTGTTCCTCCGGCGTGCGATCGAGCAGTTCCCGCGCCGCAACCTTCTCCAACGTCGCTGCGAACTCCGGCGACGACTTGAGGAGCCGCATCAGGCGCGATGCCGCCAGCTCGCCCGCCCGCACCGTCAGGTCCTTGGGCAGCGGCGACACCGCGCTCAGGTAGACCGGTAGGCCCTTCCCGGTCAGCAGCAGGCCCCGGCCGAACGCCTCGCCGTAGAACGGGTTCGCCGCGTAGCGCCTCGCCTGGTCCAGCACGCTCCGCGCCGCGGCGAGGGATCCCTCCGGATCGGAGACGGCCGCGGCGGAGACGGGGTACTCGTGGTGGCCGTAGGTGCTGATGATGCTTCGCAGGCACCGCGCCGCGGCGGCCGGGTCGCCCCGTCGTTCGTACGCCTCGGACAGTGCGAAGAGGGTCTCGACCTCGTCGGCGAGCGTCCCCGCCGTGCGCGCCATCCCCAGCGCGTTCTCGAGCTCCACGTCGAGATTCCCCGCGCGGATCGTGCTGCGGCACAGGCGCTTGTGGACCTTGTACAGTTGCTGGTTGATGAGCGCGCGGAAGTCGAGGTCCTCCGACGAAATGGTCCGCAGGCATTGCTTCAGGAGGGTGGCCGCTTTGCCGAAGCGGCTTCGGGCGATCGCCAGCTCGGCGCGGGCGAAGTCCGCTGCGGTGTCGCGCCGGTTCGCCAGCGCCTTCTCCACGGCGGCGCGGTCGTAGACCATCATGATCTGCCTCGGGCCGAACCGCAACTCGAACGGCACGCCGTACCGGCGGACGGTGACGCGGACGAACGGCATGAAGGGACCGTGCTGGTTCGACGGGGACTCGCCGTTGATCATCTCCTGCATCACCTTGATGCGGTGCTTGACGCGATCGTCCTTGTGTGGCAGCTCCTGGTGCGCCTTCAGGTCGGCCGGAGCGCACCGCTGGTGGTCTGAGTGCATCACCCAATCGCAGTGCGCCAGCAGCTCGCCGGTGTAGTAGCGGCGATAGCCCGTCATCTTCCGCATGCGGAGGTCGAGCTCGGTGAGGTTGTAGGTAATCATCCCCGGCCGGTAGTACACGCTGTGGTCGGCGAAGGCCGTGACGGAGAGCTTGTCGCCCTGCGTGAGGCAAGGCCGCGCCGCGGTGTAGGTCCAGGCGCGGTTGATGTTGCACCACGCGGGCGAGCCGAAGATGTAGTGCCGAAGAACAGGCGTGTCGATCTGCGGCATCAGGTCCTTGAACCGCCAGACCGTCTTCCCGGTCTTGGGGTCGAGGACGTGAACAGCGGGGGTGCTCCCGGCGCTGGTGGTGTGCATGCGGTAGGGGACGCCGCGGCCGCTGTAGACGAACACCAGCTCGCCGGTCGACATCGGACCCAGGAAGTAGGCCCACAGGACT
Organism: uncultured Planctomycetota bacterium; assembly: GCA_964505325.1. GTDB lineage: Bacteria > Planctomycetota > PUPC01 > PUPC01 > PUPC01 > CAZDHT01. Next base: position 7,344 of record CAZDHT010000036.1, read on the forward strand.
CCAGGCTTGGCGAAGCTCCAGTTGACCTTGCCCGTGCGCCGGTCGAGGCAGAGGAAGAAGGGGCTGTCGACGGGCGGGATGTAGAGCCGCTCGCCGACGACCAGCGGGCGCTGGTTGTACCACAGCCGGCGACGGTCGGTGTGCGGTCGCGTCGCGTCGTGGATGGTCGGGTAGTATTGGTACCGCATCAGCCACTTGACCCGGCCCGACAGGCTGTCCACCGCCGCGATTGCGCCGGCGTTGGTGCAGTAGTAGACGGTCCCCTGGTGGCAGAGGGGAGCGGAGGTGAAGCTGCGGATGCGGTTGCGGCGCTGGACGGCGAACCCGGCGGCGAACTTGCCCGGGGCCAGCCGGCACAGCGCCCGGCGCCAGCGGATGCGCCCGGTGGTGCTCTCGAAGGCGATCACCCCGTACTCGGTGTCCGTGTGCGTCTCGCCCTCGATGTTGTCGAGCACGTAGCCGGCGTAGACGGTGCGCGGCCCGCCGGCCGGCGCCGTCTCGAACCGCATCCGGGACTCCTCGACCGTCGAGGCGACCATCGGACCATACGCCCACTTCAATTGCCCGCTGACCTGGTCGAGCGCTACCAGCGACGGCCCGCCCTTGGCCATCACGGTGAACACCAGGCCGTCCTGGACCAGGACGTCCTCGCGGGGGTATTGGCGCTCGGGGCCGTTCTGCCAGGTGGCCCGCCCGCCGAGGTCGTTGACCCACCGCAGCTCGCCGTTCAGGATGGAATGGCAGTAGACGATGTTCTTGTGGCGGTAGATGACGCTGTCGCGGGTCACCACGGGCTGCGAGTAGACGTAGCGGGCGCGCCGGGTCCCGGGCAGCCGCCGCGCCCACGTCGGCGGGGTCAGCGCCATCGGGTCGGTGGTGGGAGGCATCAGGGTGTAGTCGTCGGCGGCGCTGTGGGGCGGGCTGGTGATCTGGGAGTGAAAGGGCGGCCGGTCGCTGCGGGCGGTCTTCAGGATCTCCCGCAGGCGGTCAAGGTGGAGCTTGGTCAGGCCGCTCTTAGGCGCGGGCCCGGGGTGGTCTTTCGGGGCGGGCGGCGTGGTGCCGAGCATCTTGTGGCAGTAGGCGATCTTGAGCGCCAGCTCCGGCGTTTGCAGCGCCGCGTCGGGAAAGAAGTCACGGATGGTGCTGAAGCGCTCCAGCGCCGCGAGGTAGTGACCGGTGTCCAGGGACGCGTTCCCCAGCTCGGCCATCGCCTTGCCCCCGTAGGAACTGGCCAGCATGGAGTCGACGATCTCCGAGAGGCCGATGAGGGAGTTCGTTCGCAGGGCCTGCTGGAAGGCCTCCCTGGCGCGGGCGTCGTGCAGTGTGCGGTAGTGTTCCAATGGATCGCCGGGGAAGTCGAGGATGCGGCGCTGACAGTACTGGGCGACAGGGACGAAGACGCCGTACTTCGACACGCGGTAGAGCTGGTGCGGATACCTGTCGATGACGATCTGGTACATCTTCAGGGCTTCGCGGTGCTTCGAGAGCCACTCCTTCGCCAGGGCCGCCTTGACCAGAGCGTTGGCCCGGGAGTCCTCGTGAATCTGGTTCAACGTGTAGAAGCTCGACTCGGACGACAGCCGCATCTGCTTCTCGGCGGCGCGCCACCGGCCGAACACCTGGCCCCGCCAGATCGGCTCCAGGAAATCCGGCTTGTAGCCGGCGTACAGGTCTTTGTACGGGTCCTTGGGCGCCGTGGTGGCCGCAGACAGGACGCCGCACCACGCCGCCAGCAGGAGAACACAGGGCGAGGCCGCCGCGATGAATCGTCGGAGCGGGGACAACAGGGCGCTTGTCCTTTCCAGGCCGGGGGGGCGACGCACCTATCTTAGCGATTTCGGCGCGTTTCGCCAGTCCCGTCCGGAGAAGTCAAGGCATTTGCGATGCGGCGATTTCGGGTGAGCGGCGACAAGGTGCCGCCCGCTTTCCCTTCGGGACGAGACCGTCAGGAGTGTGCGCCGTATTGCAGCCCGGCCTCGATGTAGCGGATCGCGTTCGCCGTGAACCGCTCGGTGTGCCGCTCGTGCGGGCCGGCCGAGGGACACAGGAACGTGCGCTCCTTGCCGCCCTCGTCGATCGCCCGCCGCACCTTCTCCTCGATCTCGTCGGGCTCGCACATCTCCATGTCCGCGAACTGGGTGTTCCCGTAGAGCGTCATGCGATCCCCCACCAGGCGCCTCGCGTCCCGGAACTCGATGTCTCCCTGCGGCGGCGGCTCGACCGGGTCCGTCGAGTCCACGCCCATCTCGAGGAACAGCGGCAGCAGCCGCCCGACCTTGCCGTGGCAGTGGACGTGGATCAGGCTCTCCGGAGCACGTTCTTTGATCAGCCGCATGATCTCGCCGTCGTAGGGGACCACCAGCTCGTCCCATTGCTTCGGCCCCATCATCGGCGGACACGCCCGCTCCACACCGTTGAAGTGCCAGAACGGCCCCACGCCCTGGTCGAGGAGGAACTCCACTTTCTCGCGGGTCCGCTCGAGCCATGCGTCGGCGAGCGCCTTGATCAGCCCCGGCTCCGTCAGCACCCACTCCAGGAGCAACTCGTACGCCATCATCCCGACCAGCATGGCCACCATTGAGCAGATGCCCGCGCCGCCAAGGCAGTCCGCCCCCATCTGTTCCCGATGCTGCCGGAACGGCTCGAACCCCGCCGGGTCGGGCGGGTCGAACCGGTAAGGCACACTGAGCATCTTCTCGACGTCGTCCGGCGACCGGATGGGCTTGACCCGGTCCCACTGCGTCTCGATCCCGTCGTCCTTGTCGTACGACCAGAACAGGTCGCCCTTGGGCGTGTGGAGCACGGTGGTGTGCCGCCGTCGGATCGGGCCGACCTGCTCGGGCGGGAGTGTCTCGACGAACTCCCTGGGCGCCATCAGGAACCGCCAGTAGCTGACGGCGCGGAAGACGCCGGGCTTCCCGACGGGCGCGTAGGGCGGCCGCGGGTCGCAGTGTTCCTGGACGAGTCGTGCGACCTCGACGAACTCCGGCCGGCCGCGCCAGTCGTCGGGCCGCTCCTCGTCGATGTCCTGCGTCGGCTGCCATCGAATGGGCGACGCGATCGGTATCCGGTCGGCCTTCTCGCCGCGGTAGGCTGCTAAGATGCGCCGGGCGGACCGCTTCAGATCTGCCATCACGTCTTCTCCGGTGCGGTCACTTCAGCTTCAGGATTCCCGCCTCGTCGAGCCGCCACGTCGCGCCTTTCGTCCCGGCCCACTGGATCCATTCGCGGGTCTCGCTCCGCCACGCGCCCGCATTGAACGGCAGCGTCAGCCCCGGCTTCGGCTCGACGCCGAGCGCCTTCCACGGGATGAGCCACGCGGCGTACCAACTGTTGTCGCGCACGCTCGTGTAGAACGCGATCGCCCGCTGGAGCGCCGCCGCTGCCTTGTCTGGCGCCCCGGCCTCGGTCACGCTCTCGTGCTTGCCGTTCGGGAAGCCGTGGAAGACGAACGTCGTCTTGCCGACACGGATGCAGACCTCGGCGCCATCGTCCTTGCCCCAGCGGCTCGTCTTGCTCAGGCGGCCAGGCTCCTTGACCGGGACCGTCACCCACACGAGGAGCGACGTGTCGTCGTAGGAGGCCCAGACCTCGCACGGTGGGCCGCTGATCTTGTGCCGGCCCGGCGCCCACCGCATCGGGCAGATCTGCGCGATCTGAGCCCGCGAGCGCTTCGTTGTGTGTGCGACCTCGATCACCGTGATCACCGGCCGCTCCCACGTCTTGGGCAGGGCAACCTTGCGGCGTTCGGGCGCGAGCGTGGGGATCTCGAACGCGTTCAGCGGGTCCGGCCGCGGGCCGACGTCCTTCACCGAGATTGGCTGGATGCCGAGCTTCGCGGCGGGCGAGTCGGGCTGGAATGAGAAGTCGCCGTTGACCGGGTCGGCGAACTTGGGGTCCGCGACGAGCGAGTCTTTGTCGAATCCCTTCATCTTTCCTTCGCCGAGCTTGACCGGCTTGCGGCCGCGCCAGAACAGGTTGTGGTTGACTTCCTTGACCGGCTCGCGGTCCCACGCGTGCCAGCCGGTGCCATACAGCTTGCCGCTGCCCATGTAGATGATGTTGCGGCGGAAGATGCTGTGCATCGGCCGGATGTTGTAGTCCTCCGGCGCGATGCTGATGTCGGTGTCGGTGCAATACGCGAAGATGTTGTTCTCGACCAGGTTCCGCGGCGCCCCGTGGAGGTGCAGGCCGAAACCCGCCGCGTAGGCGATGTTGTTCCGCACGATCACGTCGTCGCAACTGTCATCGAGGTAGATGCCGACGGCGATCTTGTGTCCGAGGCCGACGTGGTGGATGAGGTTGTTGCGGATGATGTTCGGGCCGACGCCCATCGTGCCCCAGAAGTAGATGCCGCCGCCGTCGTGAAGCTCCTGCATCACGTGGTGGATGTGGTTCTTCTCGACGACGTTCCTGACCGAGAGCACGTGCGGCTTGATCTTCGCCGCCGTGTAGGGCGGCTCGAGCGACGGGACGGCCTTCCGCGACCAGTGCACGAACCGCGTCCCCGACAGCCGGACGCCGATGTACGGCATGTCGTGGATGAGGTTGTGGGCGACGCGGTTGCCGCCCGTTCCGCTCATCTCGATCCCGCAGATGCTCTGCCGCACCGTGTTGCAGTGGTGGATGTGGTTGTTGACGATCTGGTTGCCCGAGCTCATCCCAGGGCCTTCGCCGAGGTAGTCGAAGATCTTGACGGCGTTGTCGCCGGTGCGGACGAACTCGCAGCCGAAGATGCGGTTCTCGCGGCATTCCTTCCAGAGCACGACGCCGCAGGCGTTGACGTCGCCGAAGCGGCAGCCGAGGACGGAGCAGTTGCGCACGCCGTGGTTCAGCCGCAGCGCCGCGCCCTGGTAGCCGCGCCAGCGCACGTGACGGCCGGCGCGGGTGAACGTCAGCCCGCGCAGGACGACGTGCTCGACCCACTGGTTCTTTCGCGCGTTACCGGTCAGCGAGACCATCACCGGCAGGCCGCCGGCGATGATCTCCGCTTTGGTCGGGTCCACGCCCTCCGGCGGCCAGTAAGAGAGGATGCCGGTCTTGCGGTCGAGGCACCACTCGCCCGGCCGGTCGAGCGCGGCGCGGACGTTCTCGACGCGATAGTCGCCCGGCGCACCGTATCCCTTGGGCACACACGCATAGCCGCACGGCACCGCGAGGGTGACGACGTTCTTCGCGTCATCAATGCTCTTGATCGGGAGATGGAAGTCGCACCACTGGTACGGCTTGATGACGACTGTGCCGCTGGCGGCGTCGGGCCACGCCTTCAAGTCGCCCTTGGCGAAGCCGAACTGCGTCTTGCTGTTGCCGATGCGGCGGGCCTTGTGGAAGCCGGCGTTCGGCGTCCGCGCCCGCGGCTGGCGCTTGCCGTCGATGTACAGGTCTTCGAACCAGACTTTCCGCTTGAGTTGGAGGGTCCACACGTTGCCCTCGGCTCGCTTCTGCCATTGGCCCGTGACGGGGATGCCGCCGTCGAGAATCGGTGTCTCGCCCGGATACGCGGCGTAAACGACGGGCCGGTCCTTCGTGCCCGAGTCCTGTGGGCCGAGGTCGAAGCGCCGTTTGAGTCGATAGACCCCGCCGCGGATCAGGACGGTCGCTCCGTTCTTCTCTCGTCGTCGGACCGCGTCCCGCGCTCGTTCGAGCGACGCGAACGGCCCGTCCGTTTTCTTCTCGTTCGGCTCGGCGAGCGTGCCGGACCAGCGGTCGTTGCCGCCCGGGGCCACGTACAAGTCTGCCTGGGGCTCGGCGCCCGGCGCCCGCGCGGCGCCCGCCGCGCACAAGGCGGTGGTCACGATCCAGATCAGGCGCGTTGGCCCGGTCCGAGAGAGCGTACGCATGTCGGCCTCCTTCCGCCGGTTACTTCGCCGCCTGCGTCCCCGGCAACGTCACCTCCTTCTCGCCGTGTCCTTGACCCCGGCGAGGGGGATGGTCTCCGAGGCGTGATAGCCGAGTTTGACACTGAGGATTCGCGCGTTGCCGGGGTCGGCGATGAACAGCCGCCGGTCGGTGTGCGTGGCCAGGTAGCAACCGTCGAACGACGCGACCTCGTCGCCGCCGATGGAGCGCGCGTTCGGGATCGCGGGGTGCGGGACGAGCGGCTTCCCGTCCTCGACGTTGCCCATCCGGCCGACCCGCAGGATCAGGTTGCCGTTCGTGTCCAATACCGCGACGCTGCAGCGGTCGTACTCGGGCGCGAACGACCGCGCGAAGTAATCAAGCGCCATCCGGCTGTTCCAGCACGAGCAATCCATCCCCCATTGTGTCCGGCCGACGCCGGGATACAGCCAGTCGGCGTCTTCCACCCAGAAACCGGCCAGGTCCATCGGCCGCTTCGGCGTGTCCTTGAGCGCCACCGGCGTGCCGCTCGCCTTGATGAACTTCCCCTTGCCCGGGCGGAACTTCGCCAGCGTTCCCACCTGGTCGAACCGGTGGCCGACAAGCCTCCAGTACGGCTTGCCGTTCCACATCATCGACGCGGCGAAGTTGGCGTAGACGTTGCCGTGCACGTCGAGCCCCACCCCGCTGACCATCTCGGGCTGGCCCTTGAGCAGGTCTTGACACTTGACGTGCCCGTACCGGCCGAAGACGTGCAGCTCGCGTCCATACATCAGGCGCCCGGGATAGAGTCTCGGCTGAAGCCCGACCGGTTCCTCGCGCACTTCCTTTCTCACCTGTTTGCGCCGGATGATCTTCGTGCCGCGGGGGTTGAAGCAGGTCACGAGCAGGTCGCCCTTCACGTTGACGTCCATCCCGCCGTGGTGCCAGTGCGGCTGGGTCTTCACCGAGGGCAGCGTCAGTGCGCCCATCAGGTGCGCTTTCCGTCCATCGTATGAGAACGCGGCGACCCGCTCCTCACCATAGTCGAAGGGAATCTCGCGCCATGTCCCCATGTCGTACCGGCCCACAAGGGACCCGGTGCGGAGATATGCGTGGCCCTCAACGGAGATGGCCATGTCGGATGCCGAAAACGGGAGCTGGACCTCGCGGCACCGGCCGGTCTCGGGGTCGATGCGCACCAGCGTCGAGAAGGCTTTGCCCGTGCCGCAGTCGCCCTCGGCCAGGTAGAGCGAGCCGTCACGCGGGTCGACGTAGAGCCGCTGGCGGGCGTGGGACGGCGGCCGCAGGCGGATGCGGCTCCGCTTTGCGTCGGCCAGGAAGTCGCGGATCTTCTTGAGCCCGTCCTTGCGCAGCTCGAACAACTCCGGGTGGCCGCCCTTGCGGCGCACCATCAGCACACGCGGCGGATCGGCCCACGAGTCGAGCGCGATCTGATATTGCTGACCCACGACCCAATTGCGCTGGGTGCGGGTCAGGTACTTCAGGAGCGGCAGATGATGCGTGGCGCGGAGCGATAGCTTGGGGTACGGCGCGAAGACGCGAAGCAGCGGCTTGACGTTCTGGCTGCCCGTGGCCCTCGGCTGTCGCCCCATGAAGTAAGAGAAGACATATAACTCGCCGGTCTTGTGATGCAGACGGAGGCGGGCGGGGCCTTTGACGGGCAGCGACTTGAGCAGCTTGCCTTCGGGGCTGAAGATCTGGACGCGGTTGTTGGCCTGGCCGGCGACGTAGATGCGCCCGGCCTGGTCCACGGCGACGTCGGCGGGGTGATCGAAGTGCGCCGCGTCGCTGCCCCGCTGGCCCTCCTTGCCCAGGAAGACGGCGGGCCTCTCGTCGCTGCCGAACTTCATGCGAAACACGGCGTGCGACCAGTAGCCCTCGCGGAACGGACACCACCCCATCTCCACCAGCCAGGTGTGTGCGGTGAGGTAGAGGTATTTGTGGTCGGGGCTGAAGGCGAGCGCGTTGGGCCGCTTGGGATGGCGGCCGCGCGGGGGCGTGCCGTCGACACGCGGGCCCCACAAGTTCAGCCCGCCGCTGGTGCCGTCCGTGGCCATGCGATTGACGCGCACGCCCGCGAGCGCCATCCGCCCGTCGCGCACGGTCAGGGCGGCGGCTTCGCTGTGGATGCGCATCGCGGAGGATACGCCGCCGGTCTCGCGGCCGGTGAGCAGCGTCGCCAGGAAGTATCCTCGTTTGGCCGGGACGCTAAAGCCGCCGGGATACGTCCGGCGCGGCATCTTGACCTGGCCGATCTTTGACGCCGGGAATGGGTAGACCGTCCGCACGTAATCGCCCTTGTGATCGTACAGCCGGATCGTTTCATAGCCGCCGACGTCGTAGACATAGAAGCCCTCGGCGTCGGCGTCGAGGAGCATCGTCCCGCCTCCGAAACGCTTGTAGGGACTGTGAAACAGCGTACGCTCGAAGCGGGGCTTCAGGCCGAGCGAGACGCGGATCGCGTGCGAGTCCTTGTCGTCCACGTACTTGCCCTGGTCGTCCTTGCCGTCCCAGACAACCCTCTGCTTGAGGGAGTTCTTCTGGAACGGCGGCGGCGCGTTCTTGCCGAGCACCCCACTCGCGAGGTGACGAATGATCTTCCCTTCCTCGTTCTCGATGGCGGCCGTTGCGTCGCAGTAGCCCTTCGATGCGAACGAGATGGTAACCTTGTCGCCGTCGCGCGACACCTTCGGCTTCTGGATGAATTCGCAGACCGCCCGCCGCTTGACCTTGAACTCATCAAGATCGGACGCCGCCGCCGACGCGGCAAGCAGGCCCGTTAACGCGATGCAGATTACCGATAACTGACTACTGTTCACTGTTCACCCGTGCCCGCGGAATATCCACAAAGCTGGACTCCTCGACCGCGTGACGCATCACATCCACATCCTGAAGCCAGCGCCGAGAGCTGCCGCCTCCGGCAGTCGAGACGCCGCCGCAGACCACATTCACGGCAACACGTACATCCCTGGAGTGCGCCCGGCGCACTTCAGGGCTTCGCGGGCCGCCAGCCGATCTGTTCGAACTTCGCCGGGATCGCGGGCTTGAAATGGTGCTTGAGCATCTTCCCTCTGAAGAACTTCTGGAAGTAGTGTGCGGAGGGGCGGAAGAAGATGCCGCCGCCGCTGTGCAGCGCGGGGAGCGTGCGGTTGCTCTGCCATCCCTTGACGTTGCTCTTCAGCCAGGCGGAGCCGAAGTCGAGGCGGAGCAGATCGACCATCACCTCTTCGTTTTCCAGGAACGGGAAGCTGTAGGCGTCCATGTTTTCGTCCGCGGAGAAATCGATCAGGTCGGCCTTGTGGGTCCCGGCGTTGGAATCCCTCCAGCCGAACCGGGTGGTCAGGATCGGCGCGTACGATTCGAAGACGACCTTGATCTTCATCCCCTTCATCAGGTCCTGGAAGACCGGCCGCAGGTCCCGGAACGTCTGGCTCTCCAGGGGCGACCGCCCGGGCGCCGGCGGGACCGGCTTGGCCTTCGGTTCCGCGGGCGGCTTCGGCAGCCCGACCGGCCGGAAGTCCACGCACATCCAGCCGGCCAGATACGCCCACGAATGATGGTCGTGATAGGTGGGCCAGACAACCGTCTTCAGGCCGGGGACTCGATCCGGCCCCTTCTCGCGGGCCGGGATGAAGGGGGAGACGTAGACGAAGTCCGCCAAGTTGGGGATCTGAAAGACGGCCACCGACTCCTTCGAGCCCTTGGGGCCGTTGCGGGCCTCGTGGCTGACCAGCTTGATTCCCTTCCCCATGCGCTGCATGCGTTCGAGGGCCGCTTTCCGGGTGAGGAGCGTTTCCAGTTGGAGGCCGGTGTCCTGGCTGGCGGCCATGTCGAGCAACTTACGGGAGAAGTTCACCTGCTCCGTGATCGTCGCCGACCCGTCGGCATGCAGGACGATCTTCGTCTCGATCTGGAGACAGCCGGCGGCGGCGAGCGTGAGCGCCGCCAGACCGATCCGGATCTGGTTCGGATTCGTCATCACCTGGGCTCCTGTCCTGTCGGTCTACTTCGGCCTCGGGGTCGCGAGGATCAAGTCGCGCTTGCCCATGAGGGCGAGGGAACCGCTCTGCACCGTGGCGGATACGCTGCCCGGGTCGCCGAAGCGGCCCGCCGCTTTGATCTTCACGGTGTGCAGCCGCTTCCCGCTGCCTGCGTCGAACGCCTTGAGCTCGAAGTCCTGCCGGTCCTTGATCGCGACGACGAGCGCGTTTCCGTAGAACTCGTGTCTCAGCGTGCACTCCGGCTTGCCGCCGTATCCGTCCTGTAAGGTCGGACGGAACAGGTCCTTGCCGGTCTTGCAGTCAATGCCCGCCAGGTAGAATCCCTGTCCGGGGTACGGTTTGATTCCGTACAACTTGCCGTCTCGCATGAACATCGAATGGATCGGGTACGGTGACCCCGGATCCTTCGGGTCCGTCCTCCACAAGACGGCGCCGGTCACGCTCGACAGCATGTGGATGGCGTTCACGTCGTAGTCCTGCTTGACCACGGCCAGGTAGTCGCCGTTCAGCTCGAACCGCATGGGCGGCAGGCGGGTGACGTCGTTGGCATCGATGAGGCGTTTCCACACGATCTTCATCTTCTCGACGTTGACCATGATGTAGTACCAGCCGTCGGTCACCGCCAGCTTTTCCCGGTCGTGTGCGATGGCCAGCGCCCGCGGCCCGCGTTCGATCAGCGGGTGTTCGTCGTGCAGCATCAGGTCCGGCAGCGCGAGGCGTCCGATGAGCTTTCCCGTCGAGCGATACCGCACGGTCAGGTTGGAGGGCATCTTCCGCACCTCGACCAAGCGGTCACCGTGGAACCAGGGCGGGCAGTACGGCTCGCCGTCCTCCTTCTCCTGCCAGACGACCTCGCCGCGTGGATCGTCCGTCCCCAGGTACAGGGCGATCGTTTCGGAGTTCCCGGCCAGGACCAGCAGGTTGCCGCTGATCAGGGCGTGGCGAATCTCGAACGTGTGCGGCGCCACGTAGCGCCAGCGCAGCTTCCCGTCGTTCAGGCCGAACGCCAGCACCTCGTACATTCCATGCACGACCACGATGTCATCGTACACGAACGCCTTCGAGAAGCCGGGCTCGTCTCCTTTGGCGCCGAGCCGAATCTCGTCCGTCCACCTGTTGCCGCGGTTCTCCCGCGCCTTCCAGAGCACCTTTCCCGTGCTCACCTGCACGCAATAGAGCAGAAACTTGTAGTCCAGTCGCTTCTTCACGCGTCCGCCGAGGAATATGGCGTGAGGCGGGCGGTCGCGCCGGTCCATGCGTTCGAGCACCAGCCACTCGGGGCTGCGCTCTTTGTCGAAGCTGACCTTGCGGTTGGTCATCGGCCCGCGGACGGCGGCGGGCGGCGGCTCGGTCTCCGGCGCGAGCAGCTTGGCTCGGTAGGCGTCGGGCAGCTTGAGGCGGCCGATGCGCGCGGCATCCGCGAGCATCCAGCGCCGTTTCCGCCACTCGGCCTTCACATCGCGCGAGAGGTCCTCTCGCTTCAACTGCGCGTCAATGTCCGCCAAGCGGCCGTCGACCACCCTCTGCGCGGCGGCCGTGCCGGGATACTCCCACAGCCGCAGTAACTGTTCCTCGAGCCCCCACTTGACCAGTCCCTCCTCCGCCTGCTCCTCCATCACCTGGCGCAGGTCGGGGAACGTCTTCTGGAGCCGGATCAGGCGCGCGGCGCCCAACTCGCCCGCCCGCACCCGCAGGTCCGGCCGCAGCGACGTCAGCGCGCTCGAATACAGGGGCAGCATCAGCCGGGACAGCACGGCCGACCGGCCGAGCACCTTGCCGTAGGCGCTGTCGTCCACAAACGCCTTGCTCCGGTCCAGTACGGCTTCGGCGCGTCTCATCAGCCGGCCCGGGTCACCGGCGAACACGGATGGGACCGGATATTCGCGCTGTCCGTACGTGTTGACGAGACTCTGAACCAGCCGTGCGGCGCGGCGCCAGTCTCCCTGTCGTTCGTAGGCCTCGCTCAGGGCGAACAGCGATTGCATCTCTTCTTCGAGCGTGTTTACCGTGCGGCTCATGCCGATGCAGTTGGCGAGCTCGGCCGGCTTGTCGCCCCGCCGGACGCCGCTCTGAGCGAGCCGTTTGTGCACGACGTGCAGTTGCTGGTTCACGACGGCGCGGAAGTCGAGGTCTTCGGATGACGCGACCGCCAAGCCCCGCTTCATCAAATCGGCGGCCTCTTCGAGCCGTGCGTCGCTGACCGCCAGCTCGGCCTTCGCGAACAGGCCGCCCGCGTCGGTCCGCTTCGCCAGGTTCCGGTTCACCGCGTCCCGGTCGTAGAGCATCCCCATCGAGCTCGGGGTGATCCGCAGCTCGAACTGCGTCCCGTACCGCTCGACCGTCACTCGGGCGAACGGCAGGAACGGCCCGTGCCGGTTCTGCGGGACGGAGTCCTTGGAGATCTCCCGGACCGCCTGAAGGTGCGTCTTGGTCTGGGCGTCCTTGTGCGGCAGCTCTTCGAGCGCCTTGACCGTTCCTTTCGCATCGCGGATGCACTTCGCGATGAATTGCTGGTAGGCGGGGAGGTAGTAGCGGCGCCGGTTGAGTATCTTCCGCTCCTTGAGCGAGATCTCGGCGAGGGCCGCGTACCAGGGCGAGAGCTGGAAGCCGCAGTCGATGAAGTACGTCGTGACGAGGCGGTCGTCGGACATCAGGAACGGCCGGGCCACCAGAAAGAAGTTGCGCCTGTTGAACCCGCCGGGGACCGCGCCGCCGATGTTGTGATGGTGCACCATTACCGGACGCTTCTCTGCGATGATCGGGTCCGGCGACGTCCACGCCGTCTGGCCGTCCTTCGGGTCGATGAGGTGGACGATGCCTCCACGCCCGCTGGTGGCGAGGACCAGGTACCCCTCGCGCGTTGGCCCGAGCACGTGCGTGTAGTTATAGCCCGCCTTCACGCGGCTCCACAGGACCTTCCCCGTCCGCCGGTCCAGGCAGTGCATCATCCGGCTGTTGACCGGCAGCACGAAGAGCCGGTCGCCGACGACGAGCGGGCGCTGGTTGAACCAGAACGCCGGCTCGTGCATCCCCGCAGTGAACACCGTGCCGCTCCAGGCCGGCAGGCCACCGAACGTCCGTGTTGCGTCGTGGACCGAAGGGTAATACGGATAGCGAGCCAGCCACTTCACCTGGCCGGAGAGCGCGTCTAGGGCGGCGACGGCCCCGGCGTCCGTGCAGTAGTACACCGTTCCCTGGTAGTAGAGCGGCGGGGACGAGAAGCTGCGGATGCGGTTCCGGCGGCGGACGGCGAACCCGGCGGCGAACTTGCCGGGCGGAAGCCGGCAGAGCTGGCGCCGCCACCTCAGTCGGCCGGTCGTGCTCTCAAACGCGATCACGCCGTACTCCGTGTCGGTGTGTGTCTCGCCGGTGATGTTGTCGAGGACGTATCCGGCGAACACGGTCCGCGGCCCGCCGGCGGGGGCCGCCTCGAACCGCATCTTCGACTCCTCCTTCGTAGCCGCCACCGCCGGGCCGTACGCCCACCTCAACTGGCCCGTCACCTCGTCCAGCGCGACCAGCGACGGGCCCACCTTGTGCATCGGCGTAAAGACCAGCCCGTCCTGGACCAGCAGGGAGTCGTGCGGATACCGCCGCTCGTGCCGGCTCTGCCAGATCACCCGCCCGCCGATGTCGTTCGTCCACTGAACCTCGCCGTTGAGGATCGACCGGCAGTAGATAATGTTCTTGTGCCGGTAGAGCACGCTGCCGCCGGTGACCACCGGTTGCGTGTAGACCACCACGTCGTTCCTCGACGCCGGCAGGTCGCACTCCCACACCGGGGGCTCCAGGCCCATCGCGTCGGTCGTCGGGGGGAACAGCGTGTAGTCGTCGGCGCTCGCGTAGGGTGCGCTCGTGATCTGCGAATGGAACGCTGGCCGGTCCGGCTGTGCCTCGGTGATAAACTGTCGCAGCCGCTTCAACTGGGCTTCGGTCAGCGTGCTCGCGCCCGCCGGCGGCGGCGGGCCCTTTTTGCCTGGCACCTTCTTCAGGTTCAGCATCTTCCGGCAGTACCCCATCGCAAGATCCAGCTCCGGCCGCTGCACCTCTTTGCCCGGGAAGTGGGCGCGCGCCGTCTGGAAATAGTCCAACGCCTGCAGGTAGTGCCCCTGGTCGAGCGCGGAATGGCCGAGCGAGAGAATCGACCGCAGCCCGTACGACGTGCAGAGCAGGCGGTCCCGGATGTCCGCCAGGCCGTCGAGCGAGTTCTTCCGCCGCGCCGTCTCGTAGCCCTCCCTCGCGCGCGAATCGTACTTCATCCGGTAGAACTCGAGGTCCGCCGGCGGGAACCCGAGGATGCGCAACTGAGAGTACCGCACAACCGGCACGAACACCCCGTACTTCGACACCCGAAAGAGGGAGTCCGGATACTTCGCGATCACCTGCTGATACATGTCGATCGCCTTCCGGTACTGCCCCTGGCGCTCCTTCTGGATCGCCGCCTCGACCAGCGCGTTCGCCCGATCCGATTCAGGGATGAGGTTCAGCGTGTAGAACCCCTTCTCCGACGAAAGCCGCATGGCCTTCTCTGGGACCCCGTAGGACCGGAGGGCCCGGGACTCCCGGATCATCCGCACGAAGTCCGGCACGTACGTCTCGTAGTCTTGCTTAATCGGCTCCCTGACCGGCTTGGTTTTGGAAGGCGGCGTCGCGCCGTCGGAGCAGACCGGCCCGCCGAGCAGCGCGGCCAGCGCGAGGAGAAAGGTGAGACGCCCGCTTCCGATCACGACTGTACTCTCCCTTTGCCTGACGAGTCGATGCCACCGGGCCGAATGAAATGGTAGCGGACGAACCGGCTTTGTCAACCAGAACATCCCTGCTTCACGGCCTCGTGAAGGGCGGTCCAGCCGCGGAAATTGGCGTGGACGTCGGCCTTGTTGGCCAGCAACAGCTCCGCGGCTCTGGTATGCCCACCCCAAGCGGCTGCACGCAAGGGCGTCCATTCGAAAAGGTCCTTCGCATTGGGGTCGGCCTCGGCGTCGAGGAGCAGCTTCACGACCCCCAGATGTCCCCGACCGACGGCCAGGAACAGCGGCGTTTCCTTCATCTTGTCGGCAGCGTCGACGGCGGCGTTGCGCTGGAGGAGGAGCCGGACCACGTCGCTGCGGCCCCAGTCGGCGGCCACGTGCAGCGGGGTGCGCTGTCAAAAAGGACGGCGGCCGGAGGACTCCAGCCGCCGTCCCGAGAACGCCTTCCGGACCCGTGGTTAGCTTCGCTTTTTCCTCCGCAGCGCGAGCAGCGTCAGGCCGACGAGCGACAGCGCCGGCGGCTCGGGGATGGGCGCGACGCGCAGGCCGGTCAG
Source organism: uncultured Planctomycetota bacterium (assembly GCA_964505325.1). Lineage (GTDB taxonomy): Bacteria > Planctomycetota > PUPC01 > PUPC01 > PUPC01 > CAZDHT01. Next base: position 22,488 of record CAZDHT010000036.1, read on the forward strand.
GTACACGTTGCCCGCGCCGTCGTCATAGATGCCGAGGCCGGTCGTGTCCCAGTCCGAGCCCGGGTGGAAGATGCAGGTACCGACCGTCGCGGCGCCGGTGTAGGTGAAGAGCAGGAAATCGCCGTCGGCGGCTCCCACCCCGTCGTTGAGCGCCTTGAGCATCCAGCCGTCCTGGCAGGTCAGATCGCCGTCCACGGCGATGAGGTCGTTCACGCCGGCGCCCAGCCCCCACTCGTACACCGAGCCCGCGACCATAGTCAGGTCGCCGGTTACGTTCAGTGTGCCGATGCTGTGGCCCGGGCCGAGCGCACCCCCGACTTGGATGTCGCCGACGACCGTACCGGTTCCGGCCAGGTCGTTCAGGACCACCGCTCCACCACCGCCACCGCCGCCGCCCGCGGCGGAAGCGTACAGGGCAGCCACCTGCTCCGCGGTGAAAGCGGCGCCGTACACGTAGACCTCGTCGATCGTATCCGCGAACCGCTGGCCGCCGTCCTGATAGTTGCCGATGGCGAAGATGTCGGTCGACGAGCTGCGGTCCGTCGGGTCGCCGACGGGTTGCCCGTCGATGTAGTACTGGATGTTGCCGTACGTGCCGCCCGCCCCCACGGCCGCGATGTGGTGCCATTCTCCGGCGGGGAGCCCCATGTTGTACCCGGACGGGCGGAAGGCTCCGTTGATGTTGGAGTATATTCCCAGTCGGGTGCTCGAGCTTTCGACGATGATCTGATGGTCGCCGCCGCCGCCTCGGATAAGCGTTCGCCACGCGCCGACCGGGGCAAGGGTGTTGAACCACGCGCCAAAGGTCCAGTCGTTCCCGATGTCGACGACCGGGTTGACCTTCATCACGCTGTTGCCGCCCGGCGTGCTCATCCCCCCGTTGAGCTTGCCGGACACCGTGTACACGGCGCCGCCGGAGAGGGCGCCCTGGTGGGTATTTCCGGAGTCATCGTTGCCCGGATTCCCCGAGTCGTTGAATGAGTAGTAAGCGATCGCGCCGGCAGGGACCGGCGGGACGGAAGTGGCCGTCAACGTACCGCCATACAGGGTGATCTTCTGGGCACCGTCCTTCGTGATCGTGCCGCCGGCCTTGAAGATGTTCCCCGGATCGATGGACAACGTCCCTCCGTCGCGTTTCAGTTCGGCGCTGACCACGATACTGTTACCGGCGTTGATCGTCCCGCCGCTCACCTTCATCGTGCCAACGTTGAGGTCGACACCGTTCAGGTTGACCACGCCGCCCTTCACGTCGAGCGTGTTGGCCGATGCGGCGACGTTCACGTTCATCGTGCCGTTGTTGACGGTTACCGTGTCGGCGGCGACGGCCGCATCGATGTCGAGCTGGCCGCCGTCGACCGTGGCGTTGCCGTTGCCCAGGGCGCCGGCGCTGCCGAGCTTGAGCGTGCCGCTCGACACCGCCGTCTCACCGTGTGAGTTCGTGCCGGACAAGGTCGCCGCGCCGTCCCCGTCCATGGTGAGCGCGTAGGCGCCGGAGACATTGCCGCTGACCGTGAGGTCCCCGTTCCCCGTGCCGCCGAGCTTGGAGTCGGCGCTGAGGACGAGGGCGCGGCTGAGGGTGCGCGTCCCGCTCGCGCTCAGCGTCCCGCCGGCGAGGGTGAGTGCCCCGGTGCCGACCGGCGAGTTGCCTGCGGCCGCCACGTCGGCGCCCAGCATCAGTTGCCCGTTCTCGACGGCCAGCCCGCCGCCGTAGCTGCTCGCGCCGGAGACGGTGAGGACACCCGGCCCCTTCTTCGTCACAGCCTTGGCACCGCTGACCGGCCCGCTGATCGTCACGCCCCGCCCCGCCACCTGCGTGTCCACGTTCAGGTCGGAGTTCAGCGCGATCGGTGCCCCGATGGTATGATCGACGGCTGCGGATGCGGCCACAATCGTGCCCGGGTCGCCGGGATCGTTGCTGTCCAGGGTGATGGTCCCGCCGCCGGCGTTCAGGTTGTAGGCCGTGCCGCCGCCGAGGCGGATGGCGCCGACCGTCGGCCCGCCGCCGGAGCCGGCCTCGACGGAGACGGCGGTCGTCGTGGCGCCGTCGCCAAAGTCCGCCACCCGGCCCGCACCGGTGGGAAGGTTGGTGGTGGCGTCGTCGAAGCTGTCCGCGTCCCACTTCGCGCCCGGATCGTCGCCCTTCCACGTGTGCGTCGTTGCCGACGGGGTGAGCACCCCGCCACCGTCCAGGCCGTACGTGCCGAACCCGAGGTAGGCATTGCCCGTCGCGTCGTCGCTGGACAACAGCAGGCACGTCTCCGGAAGGTCGTCGCCGAACCAGTGGTGCGGGCTGCCGTCGAGGAACAGCATCTCGCCCTCGCGGGCCTTTCGCTTGCGGCGGCGGCGCAACCGCGAGCGCAAAGCCGTCTCGACGATGCGGCGGCAGTTCGACGCAACCCTCACCTACTTCGACATCCCGCTCGAACATCGGTACTGGATGCGGACCACCAATCCGATCGAGCGCTACATCCGTGAACTCCGGCGGCGGACGAGGCCGATGGGAGTTTTTCAGAGCATCGAGAGTTGCCGGCGACTGCTCTATGTTGCCGTGTGGAAACTCAGCAACGAGCGCCGCAACGCCATCCCGTACTCCCTCTGGACCTCGCAACCCGGCTACGGAAGTAAGCGCCGGGCCAAGCCCCCACGAGCGCGGCCCGATCTCGACGCCTTACGCAAACAACTCCACCTCGGACTCAGAAACTCGGTGAGGAGGGCCATACACAAATTGCACATTTAGCTTGACGCTATCCCTCAGAATGACACTGTTTGAATCGTCTTCGTTCGTCTGTCATACTGAGCGAAGCGAAGTATCTCGCTCTCCAACACAGCAATAGAGCCTTCCAATCGGCGGCGTTTTTGGTATCCTTCCGTTACGGCCGGCCCGGGCGTCACGGCGACGCGGATTCGAAAGGACTACTGCGAAAGGGAATGCTATGACGAACATCGCTATGCTCTCGTGCGGACACGTGCACACCAAGGGATACTGCGAGGCGATCGCGAAGCGGGATGACTGCCGGCTCGCGGCTGTGTGGGACGACATGGCCGAGCGGGGGCGCAAGTTCGCCGCGGACCACGGCGCGGAGTTCAACGACGACCTCACGGCCGCCATCGCGCGCGAGGACGTGGATGGCTTCATTATCTGCGCCGAGAACACCCGCCACCTGCCCCTGCTGAGGGCCGCAGTTCCCGCCGGCAAGCCGGTCTTCTGCGAAAAACCGTTCACCACCACCGTCGCCGACGCCGCCGAGGCGATGGCGCTGATCCGCCGGCACGGCACAACCGTGTTCATGGGATACTTCCAGCCGTTCTCCGCCGAGATGCAGGGCGTGGCGAAGCTCCTGGCGGACGGCGCGCTTGGCGACGTCACCCACGCGAGATTTCGCAACGCCCACCACGCCGCGTACGGGCGCTGGTTCGACTCCCCGGAGAACGCCTGGTTCACCGATCCGGAACTGGCCGGCGGCGGGGCGTTCATGGACATGGGGACGCATGCCGTGCACGCGCTGCGGACGCTGCTCGGCCCGGTCGAGCGGGTCTGGGCCACGATCAGGAACGTGTCCGGCATCTATCCGGACGTGGATGACTGCGGGATCGCGCTGCTCGAGTTCACGAGCGGCGTGCTCGGCACGGTGGAGGCGTCGTGGGTCCAGACGGGCGGCATGCGCGGGCTCGAGATCACCGGGAGCCAAGCGACGCTGTTTCAGCATACGACCCTCGGCCACGTCTGCGCGGCGCCGCGCGAAGAGCCGAAGCCGGTCGAGCCGGGCGAGGCGAAACCGACCCAGGTCGCGCGTCTCGTGGCCGCGGTCGAAGGCAGCCTTTCGGCGCAAGAACTCGCCGAGGACCTTGCGGCGGCGGCCGACGCCGTGGCGATCATGGAGGCGTGCTACGAATCGAGCGAGACAGGCGGCTGGGTCGAGGTGCCGCGGGTGCAGGATGCCGAATGAAGCTCGAAGCGCCGCCGGAAGCACGTTGGCCCTGGGCCTGATCGCCGCGGTCGCCGCCGCCGCGGTCTTTCTCGGCACCCTCGACGCGGACCTGCTCAGCTTCGACGACGATGTCTACATCACGCATAACCCGCTGATCAAAGACCGCACGTGGGGCAGCATGCCGAAGCTGCTCACCCGGCGGCAACTGGGAGTGTACAACCCGCTGCCGCTGCTGGTCTTCTCGGCCGAGCACGCGCTGTGGGGCGAACATCCCCTGGGCTACCACGCGGTGAACGTCGTCTTCCACGGCGCCAACGCCGCTCTCGTCTTCGCGCTGGTCTGGGCGCTGACCCGCCGCCGGTTCCTTGCGTTTGCGTGCGCGCTGCTGTGGGGGATCCATCCGCTCCGCGTCGAGTCGGTCGCCTGGGCCTCGCAGCTCAAGGAGATGCTGGGCGCGTTCTTCTTTCTCTCGGCGCTGCTGCTCTATCTGCGCCGCGGCCGCAGCCGGTCGGCGTACTGCATTGCCGTCGGCGCCGCCGGCTGCTCCTCGCTGTGCAAGCCGATCTACGTCACACTGCCCGCCGTGATACTGCTGTGCGATCTCTGCATCGAGCGACAGTTCTCCAGGGCCTCGGTCCTTCGGGTCGTCCCGTTCGCCGTCGTGTCGGTGGCGTGGATCGCGCTTTCGCTGGTACTGGTGAGGGAGGCGTCTGAGCACATCTTCGTGCGTTCGCTGCCCCAGCGTATTGCCGCCGCCGGGTACCTGCTGACGTTCTACCCGCTCAAGCTGTTCTGGCCGGCCAGGCTCACCGTTACCTACGCCACGCCGATGCTCTCGCTCGGCTCGGCGGAGTTCCTGCTCAGCGCCGTCGCGCTGCTCGCCGTTCTGGCGGCCTGCGTTCTTCTCATCAGGCGAACGGCGCTCCCCCTGTTTGCGTTCCTGTTCTACGGGGTGGCGATCTCGCCGATGCTGGGCATCATCCTGTATCCGGGCGCGATCTGCGCCGACCGGTACACCTATCTCGCGTCCGTCGGCCTCGTGCTGCTGACGGTGTCGGCGCTCGACTTCGTGATCCGGCGGCTTGGGGCGCGGCCGGTGTTCGCCTATCTGCTGGTCGTCGCGCTGGCGCTGCCGCTGTCCGTCCTGACCGTCGCCCGCGCCGAGGTCTGGAGCGACGATGTCACACTGTGGCAGGCCCAGCTCCGGATTCGCCCGGACCACATCGTGGCTCGCAACAACCTGGGCAGCGCGTACAAGATGCGCGGTCAATACAACGCCGCCCTGCATCACCTGCACTTCGCGGCGGAACGGGCGCCGAGGGAAGCCGCCCCGCGCGTCCATATCGCGGACGTGCACTTCGTGCGAGGCGAGTACCGCGAAGCGGCCCGGTGGTATCGCCTGGCCGCGCAGTACGCCGCGAAGGACCCCGCCGTCTGGGCCGCTCTGGGCAACGCGGAACTGATCGCAGGGGACGCCGCGCCGGCGGTCGAGGCGCTGGAGAAGGCTGCCGGACTGAGCGGGGAGGACGTCCGCATCGTCGCCCTGCTGGGCAAGGCCCTGAACGCAGCGGGCAGGACCCGCGAGGCGATCGCTGCGTACGAGAAGGCCCTCAAGCTGGAGCCGGGGCTGTTCTTCGCGCACGCCGCGCTGGGTGACATCTACGCCGAACAGCCGGGCGGGGCGCCCACAGCCGCGGAACACTATCGGAAATGCCTGGACACGGCCCCGGCTGATTTCCACGAGCTCCCCCGCGTCCGGCGCCGGCTCGAGGAACTCGATTGGAAAAACGGGGAAGCAGTACAATGAGGCCCGCCCCAAGCCACCCCTCGCCTCTCAGGGCGAGCCCCCGCGCAAACCCTTCCGGACAGTGATCTGCTAACGCCGGCCCTCAGACCAGCTTCTTCGCCTTGCTCAGGTTGTCCACCCCGAACACGGCCACGGCGTCGCGTGCGCCGGGGCCCGTGCTGCCGTAAACGTACTCGACGTTGACCTTGGCCTTCGCCAGCCGCGCGGCCACCTTGCCCAGCACGCCCGGCTTGTTCACCATTTCGACCAAGATGACCTCCGTCAGCACCAGGCCGAGCTTCGCGTCCTTGACCAACTTCTGCGCCACGCCGGGCTTGTCCACGACGAGCCGGACGATGCCCTGCTCGGTCGTTTCGTTCACCGACACGGCCCTGATGTTCACCTTGGCCGCGGCGAGCTTCCTGCATAGCGCAGCAAGCTGGCCCGGCTTGTTCGGGAGCATCACCGACAACTGCTTAGCTACTCTCATAGCTAACCCCCTTCAAAAAGACCCCGGTCCCAGCACCCAACTGCCAATTCGTTCTACATCGCGATAAAGTTCGCGAGCAGCTTTATGCCCTCCTCGGTCAGGAACGACTCGGGATGAAACTGAACGCCCTCGATCGGGTACTCCCTATGACGAATCCCCATCAGTTCGTTCCGGTCGGTCGACCGCGCCGTGATCTCGAAGCAGTCCGGCAGGGTCGCCTCCTTGACGATGAGCGAGTGGTATCGCGTCGCTTCGAAAGGATTGGCGATGCCCTGGTATATGGTCTTGCCGTCATGCTCGATCATCGAGGTCTTGCCGTGCATCAGCCGGTCGGCGCGGATGACGTCGCCGCCGAACGTATGTGCAATGCACTGGTGCCCCAGGCACACGCCCAGTATGGGCAGTTTGCCGGCGAAGTGGCGGATCACGTCGTTGGAAATGCCCCCCTCTTTCGGCGTGCAGGGCCCGGGCGAGACGACGATGCGGCCGGGCTTTCGCGACTCGATCTCGGGAATAGTGGTCTTGTCGTTGCGGTAGACTTCGAGCTTCGCCCCCAGCTCGCCCAGGCGCTGCACGAGGTTATACGTGAACGAATCGTAGTTGTCGATGACGAGGATCAAGCAGAGCTCTCAACGACCGACCTACAAAGCCGTTAGAAATATACCCCACATTCCTCGGCTTGTCAAATCGGGCAGCAGGGTAAATCCAAATGACCCTTACACCTGGGCCGTCGCCGGTCGACCGCTTGCCGTACCGCTCAGATCAACGGATTGATGACGATGCCGGTGGGAAGCTTGGGATAGAAGAACGTGGATTTCGGCGGCATCTTGCGCCCCGCCACCGCGATCGCCTCCACTTCGTCCATCCGCGTGGGATTGACGAGCGCGGCGAGTTGGGCGTCGCCGCGGCTCACGGCGGCGATGCATTCATCGGCGCTCTGGACGTAGTCGATCGGCCCCCCCTTCCGCCAGGAATCCGGGCCGAGCATCAGCATCTTGCCGAGGATCTCGTGGTGCAGGATGTGCGTGTCGAGGTCCCGGGCGGAGCCGGTCGCGCCGCGCGTTCCCGAC